>JAJKJM010000028.1 GCA_021153985.1 Polaromonas sp. | reverse complement strand
CGAGGCGATCTGTGTGGCCAGTTCGCGCAGCGTGATGCTCAGCTCGCGCACGCTGGGCACGCCCGCATGCGACTTGGCCATCTCTTGCATGATCCAGCAAAAGGCGCGCTCGCTGTCGGTGGTGCCGACGGGCCTGAAGCTGCCGTGCAGCCGCGGTGAGAAATCTTTCAAATCGCCGTTGTGCGCAAACACCCAGTAGCGGCCCCAGAGTTCACGTACAAAGGGGTGGCAGTTCTCCAGCGCGACGCGCCCCTGCGTGGCCTTGCGGATGTGCGAGATGACGTTGCGGCTTTTGATGGGGTAGCGGCTGATCAGCTCGGCCACCGGCGAGCTGCAGGCCGGCTGGTGGTCGACAAAATGGCGCAGGCCGCGGTCATTGCCTCCGGCCAGGCTGTCGTCGCCCTCAAAAAACGCGATGCCCCAGCCGTCGGCGTGATGGTCGGTGTGGCCGCCGCGCTGCGCGAAGCCGCGAAAGCTGAAGGTCACATCGGTGGGGGCATTGCAGTTCATGCCGAGTAGTTGGCACATATCAGTCAGCGTCCTGCTTGTGATTGGGTGAGTTGCCGGAGGAGATGGATTCGGCAGGTGCGGGCATGCGCAGCTGCCACGCGGCCACCATGGCCAGCACGCACAGCGCGGCCAGCATCAGGAAGGACTCGTTGAAAGCGGCCAGCCGTGCCGGGCTGCTGGTGGTGTTAGCCAGCGAGTCGCCGTGGGCGGCTATCCGCCATTCGAGCACGATGCCGCACAGGCTCACGCCGATCGCGCCGCCCAGCATGCGCAAAAAGTTGATGGCGCTCGAGCCTTGCGACAGCAAATGCTCATGCAGGGGCCGCAGCGAGCCCAGGTTGAGCGAAGGCAGGATAAAACCCAGCCCGATGCGGCCCAGCACCGCCCACACCACCAGCATCCACAGGCCTGAGGCCAGGCTCACCGTGAGCATCAGCGCGAACGAGGCCGCCAGCAAGGCCAGGCCGATGCTGACGAGCAGCCAGGTGGGGTGCTTGTCGGCCAGGCGGCCTACGCCGGCAATCGTGGCCGCCAGCACCAGGCCCGCGGGCAGCAAGATGGTGCCGACGTGCGAGGCTGAAAGGTTCAGGCCCAGCTGCAGGTACACCGGCAGCAGATAGGTGGAGCCAAACAGCGCGGTGCCATAGATGAAGGCCACGATGCTGCCCATGGCAAATGGCCGAAAGCCAAAAAGCGCCAGGTTCATCAGCGGCGTACCGCCCGAAGCCGCCATGCGGCGTTGCCACCAGATGAATGCCGCCAGCGCCGCCAGTGCGCCGCCCAGCAATACAAAGGCATGTGCCCGCCCGGCACCGTGCAGTTCGACCATGCCGTTGAGCAGGCACAGCGTGCCCACCGCGCCCAGCAGCAGGCCGCGCCAGTCGATCATCGCGCCACGGCGATTGGGCTCCACACCGCCCGGTGCGGCGTCGGGCACATAGCGGTAAGCCATCCACAGCGACACCAGGCACAGCGGCACCACCATGAAAAAAATCGAACGCCAGCCGAACAGGTCGACCAGCACGCCGCCCACGCTGGGGCCCAGCGCCGGCGCCAGCACTACGCCCATGCCGAAGAGGCCGCTGGCGCGGCCCTGCTCATGCGGCCCGAAGGCCCGCATGATGATGATCGCGGGAATCGGCTGCACCACGCCGGCAGCCAGGCCTTCGGCCACCCGTGCGGCCAGAACCAGGCTGAAACTGTTGGCCAGCCCGCCCACAATGCCGCCGGCCATCAGCATCACCATGGTGCCCACATAGGTGCGGCGGTAGCCATAGCGCGAAAGCAGCCAGGGTGTGGTCAGCATGGAGACCGTCGTGGCCACCATGAAGCCCGAACTTACCCACTGCGCGCGCTCTTGCCCCAGCATGAAGTGGTGGCTCATGTCGGGAATCGCCACGTTCACGATGGTCGACGACATGATGGAGGCCATCGTGCCGATCATGACGGCCAGCAGCAGCAGCCAGCGGTAACGCGGACCGTGGCGCGCCTGCAGGCCGGCAAGGGAAGCGGGCATGGCCCGGGCGTCCGGGGTCAGTCTCTCGGCTCGGACCAGAGCTTGCCGCCGGTGGCCCAGTTCTCGCGCTTGATGTCGGTGATCAGGATGTCCACCGAATCGGGCTGGCCACCCAGGATTTCGACGCTGACGCGGGTAATGGCCTCAACGAGCTTTTTCTTCTGCTCGATGGTGCGGCCTTCCATCATTTCGACGTGGTAAGTGGGCATGGTGTCCTCTGGGGTGTTGTGGTTGATACGGAATAGTCAGGCGGTTGACAGGCGTTCGCCGGGTGACCGGAGAATACGCCCGAAAAATGTCTAATGACCCGATGATAAAAGCAAGAAGCCCGGGCTGGTTGTCGGCCTGCACACTCCAATGCCTTCGCCCGGCAAGCCGGCACAACGCCAACCGTACGGCAAGGCTATCGAACCCGGTTGGGCCCCGCCTCTTCGAGCATCTTCGGTACGCCCAACTGGTGCGCGCAGCGCACGACGGCCTCTCGAAGGGCCGCTTGCCAGGCGCTGCCGATACTGTCGCCGTAGAAGGTGGCCATCGCCTTGCAGGCGACGGGGCGGCCTTGGTGGTCCAGGGTCAAATCGACGTAGAGCGGAAGAGGACCGTCGTGGCTGACCTTGGCTGGCACAGCTCGGGAAGCGATGAGACCGCCGATCAAGCCACCGACGGCAAAAGGCGCGTATTCGGCACGGGTGGCGGGTCGGCCCAGCCGTTCGCCAACGGCGACGTTCAGAGCGGTCAACCGCAACTGTCCGCTGAGCTTTGCGCGCAATTGTTCGTCCAGTTGTTCGGCCAACGCGCCTCTGAGTGCTTCGATCGGCATCTGTTCAAAAGCACTGTCTTCCAGCCGCTCGGCTTCGCCCTGGGGCGTGACGACCTTGCGTGCCAACTGGGCAGCGGGAGGGCGGCCGTCGATCACGATCAATTCGGCGCTTCCGGGCGCATCAAGCGAGCCGGCGACGGTGTACTGGGCGGCGCCCATCACTGAAAAAGACCAAGCGGCGCCGACTGCCGCGACGAACATTCCGCGCGAATTCAACTTCATCGGACCTCCCTGGCTATTGTGTCGCTGTAGTCTAAGTCATCGCGGTTGTTCGGCAGGCGGGCTCGCACGCAGTCTGACACCCGATGTTGAAAACAAGCGGGCCGTGTTGTTTTGTCGGCCTGCACTGACAGCATGACAGGTGTTGCCGCCGGACCAGAGTGGCCGCGCCGGCGCTATCCTGTGTCTTTGGCTTAGATTTCCTGCCGAGCGCTACGCTTTTCAGCTGTGCAGGCCCACAACCTACCGGGGCAAGCCGTTTGTTCTTCACCACCCCATCCCGATCCACTGACCAGCCCCTGCCTTTGCTGGCCGGCCGCAACTACCGTTGCCACTGCGGGCAGCCCGTGTTTTTTCGCAACAGCAAATGCCTGGCCTGTGGCACGCCGCTGGGCTATGACTGCGAACGCGGCCTGCTGCTGCCGCTGATGCCGGGGCCGCGAGAGGGTACATGGCAGGAATGGCAGGCTGCTGGCGCGCCGGCCGCCGCACCGCCCGATGATGTCCGGCCGCCTTCGCTTCACAACATTCCCGGCCAGGAGTCCGGGCCTGGCGTTGCGCCGGCTGCCTCTGCCGAAGGCGCCGGGCCTGCGCCGGCCCAACCCGCCGAAAGCGGCGAGCCGCTTTACAAGCGCTGCCTCAATCTTTCAACCCCCGCGTCTTGCAATTGGCTCGTGCCGGTGGAAGACGCCGCCGACATGTGCCGGGCCTGCCGCCTCAACCGCACCATTCCGGACCTGACCGACCCGGCCCTGCCCGACAACGGCTACCTGTGGGGCCTGGTCGAACTGGCCAAGCGCCGCCTGGTGTCTGCGCTGATCCTGCTTGGCTTGCCAGTGGCTTCGCGCATCAGTGAAGACCCTGAACGCGGCCTGATGTTCGACTTCCTGCGCTCGCCGGTGAATGGCCCGCACATCATGACGGGCCACAACACCGGCCTCATCACGCTCAATGTGGACGAAGCCGACGACGCCAAGCGCGAAGCGGTGCGCAAGGCCATGCGCGAACCCTACCGCACCCTGCTCGGGCATTTCCGCCATGAGGTGGGCCACTACTACTGGGACCGCCTGATCGCCGGATCGTCCTGGATGGACGGCTTTCACGAACTCTTCGGCGACGAAACGCTGGACTACGCCGCGAGCCTGCAGCGCAACTACGATGAAGGCCCACCCGCCGACTGGCCGCTGCATTACGTGAGCGCCTACGCCAGCACCCACCCTTGGGAAGACTGGGCCGAATGCTGGGCGCATTACCTGCACATGCGCGATGCGATCGACACCGCGTTGAGCTTCGGCCTGAGCGTGGACCATTTCGACCTGGAGTTCATACCCTTCACGATAGATGCCCTGTACCAGCCGGAACACCCGGACGCCGAGCAGTTCCTGACCTTCCTGAACCACTGGACGCGCCTGACCACCATGCTCAACGAGATGTCACGCAGCATGGGCCTGCCCGACTTCTACCCTTTTATTCTGCCGACCGAGGCCGTGGCCAAACTGCATTTCATCCACCTGGTGGTGTCTTCGCGGAGTTGGTTGCAAGAAGAAGAGGAGGCGACCGGTCAGGCGGAGAAGGCGGAGAAGGCGGAGGAAGTGGCAAATGCCGGCGAACCGGCCGACGCGGCCCCGGCGCAGCAATCACAAGGCCAACGGCAAAATCCTTAAGAAAAAAGAGGCTGCAGCCCAATCAGAACGTGGGGAGTCAGCTACTTTTTTAATAGCAAGTATCTGAAGATGGATTGCGTTAAAGTCGGCGCAACGCCACCCTTCAACTCCCCTGATCCATGCCAGCCCGGCCCAGAAGCCACCACTACAGCGTCTATGTGATCGAGCTCGGGCCCGAGGTGTGGGACGTCGCGCGCTTTCGCCGCGCCAACCCGGACTACCAGTTCGGCAAGCCCTTCGTCTATGTCGGCATGACCGGGCTGGACCCGGACCTGCGGTTTGACAAACACAAGGCTGGCATCCAGTCCAACCGCTTTGCGCAGGACTTCGGCGTGCGCCTTTTGCCGCGGCTCTACGAGATGTACAACCCCATGCCTTATGACGCCGCGCGCGACATGGAAGTCGAGCTGGGCATCGCCCTGCGCGAAGCAGGTTACGGGGTCTGGCAGGCCTGAGCTTTGGGCGTTTTCGTGCGCGTTATTCCAGTGCGCTCACGGTCACACCGTGCTTGTCTGAAAATGCTTTGAGGATGTCCGAAATCTCTGCGTCCTGCAACGTCGTGACCAGTTCGACGATTTTGTTGCCGCTTCCTTTGTGGCTATCGCTGACTGCCACAGTGGCCGAAGGGTCGGTGGCGGTAAATACCTTTTGCAGTGACGGGCCCAGTGAGTCCATCACGCTGTCAGGCGCGGCGCCAGAGCCGGCCGTGTACTGAACGTCAAAAGAGAAATTGGTCTTGGGTTTCATGCCGGTACCGTCTCTTATTTGAGCAGCGTTGCCGTGAGCGTGATTTCCGGCACGCTGGCCAGCGCTTTTGACAGCGGGCAACCCTTCTTCGCGCCCTGGGCAATTTCCTGGAACTTCGCCTCATCGATACCAGGAACTGCCGCCTCCAGGGTCAGCGCAATACGGTCGATCACAAAACCATCGCCTTGCTGGACCAGGCGCACGCGTGCGCGGGTGTCCACCTTGTCGGTGCTGAACCCGGCCTTGTCGCAGGCAAACGAAAAGGCCATGGTGAAGCAGGCTGCATGGGCGGCGCCGAGCAATTCCTCCGGGTTGGTGCCGCTGCGGTCGTCTTCGAACCGGCTGCCGAAACCATAGGGATAGGCCTTGAGCGCGGCGGTTTCCGTGCTGATCTGGCCCCGGCCTTTTTTGCCTTGGCCTTCCCAATGAACGGAGGCGGATTTTTCAGTCATGGCTGCCTTTCGGGTGGAATGGGTTAAAGAGGAGTTCGGCCACATTCACCGCCAGGAAAGCCGGCGGGCTCGCCAGCGAGGGATATTGTGGGGATGCCGGGCAAGCCAGTGTGCACGCCGGCCTGGCTGCAAGACGTCGGACAGTGCCCCGAGCGCCGCCATGGCGCTTTCCTACAGCGGCGGGCTAGGCGGTTTCCGGCTCGCTCTGGTTGGCTGGGGTGGTTTGAGAGGCCGCTTCAGAGGCGACGGCATCGAGTGCCTGGGCTATCACGCCGTGGCTGTCAACCGGCCTGAGCAGGCGTTCGCGGATCAGGCGCTCGCAGCTGCGCTTGGTCATGGAGTGAGGCTGGCCGCCGTGGCTCACGAACATGAACAGCGTCCCCCGGGTGCTGGCCCAGATCAGCTGGGCGCGCAGCCAGCGGCGGCGAGAGTACAGGTCGACCCAGTGGCCGGAGCGCAGGCCGAGCAACACGCGCTCGGCATCTTCCTGGTCCAGGGCCGGCGCGCCGTTGGCGGACGACTCCTGTTCAGCGATGAGCTCTGCATGGGAGGAGTCGATCTCTTCTGCGGCGGGTTCTGCGGCCTGCATGGCAGCGGGTTTTTCATACTCTTGCTCTTCTTCCAGCGGGGCAAGGTCGCCCGGCGCCGTCGGCAGGGTGTCTTCAAAGCCCGCGGCGTCCAGCTCGTCGCGCGCAAGCCAGGGGTGGGCGGCGGCCTTGGCGCGGCGCTGCTCCGGCGTTGCCGGCAGCGCCTCAGGCGCGCCCGACAGCTCTTCGGCCTCCAGCGGCGCGACGCCGGACTCTTGCGCGTCGCGCCGGCTCTTCAGGCGGCGCAGCTTGAGCACCGGGCGGTGCAGCTTCATCAGGCCTTCAAAAAAGGGCTCGCTCTCGCGCGGGTCCTGGCCCAGCAGCTCCAGGCCCTCGTGCAACTTGGCCAAAAGGCCCGGGATCATCTCGATGAGCTTGGCCGGCCGCTTGAGCGTCACTTCGCGTTTGACGCTCCAGAGGAGGTCCGGCACGACGGAGCCAAAGCCCAGCGGGTCGACCTGGTTGCGCGTGTCGGCCAGCTTCGCGTGCGCCATGGCCAGCGCCCAGGGACCGAAGAGGAAGTCGAGTATCAGGCCGGGCACCTGGTCCAGGTCAGAGCGGGTGCTCAGCTCAAAGGCGATCTGGTCGGCCTGCGTCTGGCGCTCTTCGGCAAAACGCAAGGACTGCAGCACGTTGTTGCGGTTTTCCGACTCCTGCTGGTCCTGCTCATCCCAGCCGTATTCGAGCCCGGCCAGGGCCATGCCGAAAGGCTGCGCGTCTTCGATCGTGAGGCTGTTCAGCTCGTTGAAGGCACGTGTGACAGGCTCAAAAAATGCCAGGAATTCAGGGCTGAATTCGTCGTTGTACTTGAAGCTGCGTTGCGCCACCCGCTCCATGACACGGCGCCCCGAATGGCCTTCGTCACTGAAAAAGCGCGGGTCCACCATGGCCAGGCGCAGCAGTGAGGGCTCCAGCGCCACGATGGCTTCGCGCACGGGCACCAGAAGCCGCGGGTCCTGCGCCACCTGGTTGACCAGCTTGCGCACCACCTCCAGCCCCAGCACCTGGCCGACCTGCTGGGCCTCTTTTTTGAGCTGGGTGCGGATGATCGCGCGTTCGCGCGGGCGGGCGTACGAGCCCCATACCTCGGCGTCAAGGTGGCTGCGTTCGTCAACAAAACGTTGCGGCCGGTCGACGGCCGGCATGTCTTCGTAGTGAGACAGATAACCGGGGCGAGACTCGGCCAGCGGCGCGGAGCCCGAGTCGGGCGCTTCCTTGAGCGCTGTCAGCTCTTTTTCAACGGTCTGGTAATAAGAAGGCGCGAGCCCATGGTGGGCGTTGCCACCGCCGCCGAACAGGAACTCCTGAAACAGTTCGTCCCGGATTTCGTAGTTGGACAGGTCGGCGTACTGCGGCGGCGCCTGCGCACCGCCGGCCTCACCGAAGCCGGTGGCACCGGTGCCATGGCCATCACCGCCTTCGCCTCCGTGACCCGAGCCCAAAGCGGCAGCGCTGGAGCCGTTGCCGCCCTGGCCACGCCTGCGCCCCGCGCTGGCCGGTGTCTGCAACACCCGGTAGCTGGCGCCCTGCACGTTGGCAAGCTCCAGCTGGTTGATCAGCCGTTCGTACAGCCGCTTGAGCTCACGCCCCAGCGGAGCTGCCAGGTATCTGAACCAGAGCGAGGCAATGGCCGGCTCGGCATTGCTGGCCGCCCCATTTCGCGCAAGGTTTGTGCAAAGACGTCCGGCCGCAGCGGATTGAGCTCCGGCCTCACATTGGGTAGCCCCTGGACCGTGCTGATCAGTTTGTTGAGCTCGGGCAGGGTTTGCTCCACCGCGGGCAGAACCTGCTGGAGCAGGCGCGACGATTCGATGGCCTGCGAGACGTGGCTGTCATCGACCAGGGAAAAACTCGTGTGGCTCAGTGCGGCAAAAGCGCTGGACGATGCGGTGGCAGAGGCGGCGAGCTGTTCCGGGGTGGCTTCGGGCGTTCGGGCCGCCTGCGCGGCTGTCTTCACATTGGCCTGGAAATGGACAAGCAGGTCGGCGGGGTACTGCACGCTCCAGACGGATTTGTTCTTCTGGAGGTCGCGCCAGGCGGTGGCCAGCTCGTCGCGTTCTTTGACCTTGGTGCATTGCGTTTCCGCAACCTGGAGGCCCGCCACCGCATCTTCTATGCACTGCTCCAGGGCGGGCCGGGCCGCTTGGGCGGCCGCCTGCAGGCAAGATTGAAGAACGTCAGGTTGCGAAGCCATCTGGAGCCAGTTTTTGCAGAAATAAAGAAGTCGACCCTCAGCCAGCCAGCTGCAACCGTCCGTGCCGGGGTGGAGAGACGTCTAGGGTAAGGGCCAACGGCGCCCCCATTGAAATGCTTGCAAAATGTTTCACTTGGTTTCGCCTGTACACATATGGTTTGAAGCTCCGCGTAGAGGCCTAGTTACGGCAATTTACGCCTAAATGCCCCCGGATAGCCGGTTTGCAGGACTCTTCGCAAAGTTGGGTGATTGTCAGGAACGGTCGGTTTCGCACAACACTTTGGGTGTGCAAAATACCCTTCTGTGTTGCGGAGTGTGTTTAGTGTTGTTTCTGGTTTCGATATTGCGGCGCCTGTTCCGGCGCCTGTTCAGCCGTCAACTTTGTTGCTTGCATCGGTTTGGGCTCGTTGGCCTCTGGCCGCAGGGCTGTCTGGCCGGTGCGCTGTGGCTGGGGATGTGCGGCGCCGTGTGGCCCCACACCGTGCTGGAGAACGCCGCACTGCTGGGCCTGGACCGCGAACAGATTGCCGCAGCCCTGCCCGACGCCCAGCCCGTCAGGTCGCCCCGGCGCCTGTCGTCAGGCGCGCTGGGCTCCCTTCGAGTGGCCGATGCGCCGTGCGAGGGCGCGCACTTCGAGCAGACTTTATATTTCAACCACCAGAAACTCGCGCAGATGGACCTGGTGCTGCTCAACCCTGCCTCCGGCCCGGGGGCGGAAGACGCCATAGCCCATGTACACGAGGCCTTGCTGCAGTCCCTGCGGGCGCGGCTCGGTCCCGAGCTCGCCGCGTTCGCCGCCGCACCCGAAACGCTCGCCGACACTGCCTCCTGGGTCAACGCCGACGCCGATGTCATGCTGTTTCGATCAGGACGGGCGGAGCACCCCAGCCTGCGCATCGTGATCAAGCAGCGGCAGGTGGTGGACGCGGGCGAACTTTGACGTTGGGGCACGTCTTGCTCTCAGTCCAACTTATGAATTAAATCGACGGTTTGTCCTTATTTGGTCTTGGAAGTTTGCTATTAAAAATGTAGCAATCAAGCCGCAAATCGGGTTGCCGGCGAAGAAACCCGGCCCATGAAAAAAGGCGCCTCACAGCGCCTTTTCAGTTTCAGGGCAGGGCGTTCAAGCGCCAGCCTTCACCTTCAACCGCCACGCATGCAACAGCGGCTCGGTGTAGCCGCTGGGTTGCTCCAGGCCTTTGTAGACGAGGTCGCAGGCCGCCTTGTAAGCCGCTGAGGTGTCGAAGTTGCCGGCCATGTTTTTGTACAACGGGTCGCCGGCGTTCTGGCCGTCGACCACGGCGGCCATGCGTTCAAACGTTTCCTTGATCTGCGCTTTGGTGACCACGCCGTGCAGCAGCCAGTTGGCCATGTGCTGGCTCGAAATGCGCAGTGTCGCGCGGTCTTCCATCAGGCCGACGTTGTGGATGTCGGGCACTTTGGAGCAACCCACGCCCTGGTCGATCCAGCGCACGACGTAGCCCAGGATGCCCTGGGCGTTGTTGTCCAGCTCTTGCTGGATTTCGGCGGGCGCCCATTGCGCGTCGGGCGAGACCGGCACCCGCAGCAGCTCGGGCAGCAGGCGGGCGATTTCGGATTTCAGGTCGACGGTCTTCTCAATGTCTTTTTGCACCTTCGCCACATTGACCTGGTGGTAATGCAGCGCGTGCAGCGTCGCGGCCGTGGGCGAAGGCACCCAGGCGGTGTTGGCGCCGGCCTGCGGATGCGCGATTTTGGCTTTGAGCATGTCGGCCATCAGGTCAGGCATGGCCCACATGCCTTTGCCGATCTGGGCGCGGCCGCGCAGGCCGCAGGCCAGGCCCGTCAGCACATTGCTGCGCTCATACGCGCTGAGCCACGGGCTGATCTTCATGTTGCCCTTGCGGATCATCGGGCCTGCCTGCATGGCGGTGTGCATTTCGTCGCCGGTGCGATCCAGGAAGCCGGTGTTGATAAAGGCCACGCGGCTGGAGGCCGCGGCGATACAGGCCTTCAGGTTGACGCTGGTGCGGCGCTCTTCGTCCATGATGCCGAGCTTGACGGTGCTGTCCGGCAGGCCCAGCACTTTTTCGACGCGGCGAAAGAGCTCGTCGGCAAAGGCGACCTCAGCGGGGCCGTGCATCTTGGGCTTGACGATATAGACCGAGCCCTTGCGCGAATTCTTGATGCCGGGCTTGCCCTTGCGCTTCAAATCGTGAATTGCGATCGCGGTGGTGACGACCGCGTCGAGGATGCCTTCCGGAATTTCCTTCGTGCTGCCGTCGGCCGCGGTGTACAGCACGGCCGGGTTGGTCATCAGGTGGCCCACATTGCGCACAAACATTAGCGAGCGGCCGTGCAGCGTGACAGGCTTGCCGGTGGGCGAGGTGTACTCGCGGTCCGGGTTCAGTCCGCGGGTGAAGGTCTTGCCGTCCTTGGTCACGCTTTCGGTCAGCGTGCCCTGCAAAATGCCCAGCCAGTTGCGGTAGGCCAGCACCTTGTCGTCGGCATCCACCACCGCGACTGAATCTTCCAGGTCCATGATGGTCGACAGGGCGGCTTCGACCACCAGGTCGCTCACGCCGGCCGCATCGGTTTTGCCGATGGGTGTGGCGCGGTCGATGCGGATGTCCAGGTGCAGGCCGTTGTGTTGCAGCAGCACCGACGAGGGCGCCGACGCCTTGCCCTGGAAACCGATGAACTGGCTCGCGTCTTCCAGCGTGGTGGTCTTGCCGCCTTTCAGGCTGACGACCAGCTTGCCGCCCTTGACGGCGTAACCCGTGGAATCGATGTGCGAGCCCTTCTTGAGCGGCGCGGTGCGGTCCAGCACATAGCGTGCGTACTCGATGACCTTGGCGCCGCGCACCGGGTTGTAGCCCTTGCCTTTGGTGGCGCCGCCTTCTTCCGAGAGGACGTCGGTGCCGTACAGCGCGTCATAGAGGCTGCCCCAGCGTGCGTTGGCGGCGTTGAGTGCGTAACGCGCGTTCAGGATGGGCACCACCAGCTGCGGGCCGGCCTGTTTGGAGAGTTCGGCATCGACGTTGCCGGTGGTGATGGTGACCTTCTTGGGCGAGGGCACCAGGTAGCCGGTCTTTTCGAGGAAGGCGCGGTAGGCCTTCATGTCGGCGATGGGGCCGGGGTTGGCTTTGTGCCAGGCGTCCATCTCGGTCTGCAGGCGGTCGCGTTCGTCCAGCAGCGCAAGGTTTTTTGGCGCCAGGTCGGCCACGATGGCGTCAAAGCCCTTCCAGAAGGCGGCGCTGGCCACACCGGTGCCGGGCAGCACTTCGTCTTCGACGAAACGGTAAAGATTGGTGGCAACCTGCAGCCGGTGGCTGGCGGTGCGCGGTGTCGTGCTTGTTGTGGTCATGGTGTGGTCCCTTTACTCAAAAATCAAAAAATCAAAAAATAAAACGGCAATGCCAGGTCAGCGGCTTAGTGAAATGGCAACGACAGCACATCGCGCAGGCTGCTGCCGGTATGCACGGGCTGCGTGCCCAGCTCTTCAAACGGCAACTGGTAGCGATTGACCCACAGCGTCTGGTAGCCATACCAGGTGGCCGCCAGCGCGTCCCAGCTGTTGCAGCTCACAAAGGCGATCTGTTTCGCGTCGAAGCCGGTGGCCTTGGGCCCGAGCGCATAGGCCTCGGGCGCGGTTTTGTACTTGCGGATGCTGTCCACGCTGATCACATGGTCCAGCACGCCGTCCAGCCCGGCCGACTTGACGGCCACGTTCAGCATGGAAGGGTCGCCGTTGGACAGGATGCCGGTGACGATGCCGCGCGCCTTCAGCGCCTGCAACACCTCGCGGTTTTCAGGAAAGGCCGACAGGTGGCGGTACTGGTTCATCAGCTGTTCTTCATGGGCGGCGCTCAAGTCCAGCCCGAGGCGCTTGCACGCATAACGCAGGCCAGCGCGTGTGAGGTCCCAGAACGGCCGGTAATGTGCGCCGCCGTTGCTGATGGTCACCAGGCGCGTGTATTCAATCTGCTTGTCGCGCCACAGCACCCCCAGCGCGTCGCCCTTGCCCGGAAACAGCTGCTCGGCCAGCAGGCCCACGCTGTACACGTCGAACAGCGTGCCGTAGGCGTCAAACAGCACCGCGCGCAGTTTGGTGTTCGGGTTGGGGCGGGGCTTTTCCATAAGCCTCTACTGTATTTGATACATCGCGCGCGATTAATCACCGCGAAATCGTTTTATCCATGACATTCACAACCCTAATTGACGGGCGATGCCGGATTTGGAGGCCTGTTTCCCGGCGGCCGCGCTGGCATAGCTCTTGCATCTCGTCTTGTACACAAGTATGGATGCTTTCAATTGGTGCATATCTCCCCACTGCTGAATTCTTCCGATCCGCCCGCTGCGACTGAGGGCGCGGTGGCGCCTGCCGGCACGGAGTCCGGCTTGGCGCCCGAGGCCTGGATTACCAGGACGTCATTCCCGCCCGGCTCTGGCGGCGCGCTGGCCGGGCTTTCATTCGCGGCCAAAGACAATATCGATGTGGCGGGCGTCCCGACCACCGCCGCCTGCCCCGCCTTTGCCTACACCCCAACGGCGCACGCCGCCGTGGTGCAAAAGCTGCTCGACGCAGGTGCGCAACTGCTGGGCAAGACCAACCTGGACCAGTTTGCCTGCGGCCTGAATGGCACGCGCTCGCCGTACGGCGCCGTGCCCAATGCGATCAACCCCGCCTATATATCAGGCGGTTCCAGCTCGGGCTCTGCCTACGTGGTGGCCACAGGCCAGGCGGACTTCGCGCTGGGCACCGACACGGCCGGCTCGGGGCGCGTGCCAGCCGGCCTGAACAACATCGTGGGCCTGAAGCCCTCCAAAGGCCTCATCAGCGCGCGTGGCGTGGTGCCGGCCGCGCAAAGCGTTGACTGCGTGTCCATCTTCGCGCGCACCGTGGCCACAGCCGCCCGGGTGCTCGAAGCGGCGATGGGCTACGACCCGCTGGATCCGTATTCGCGTGTATTGACGATGGCCCACTCCGCCTTGCCGGCCGGCTTTCGTTTCGGAGTGCCTTCGGCGCTGAGCTTCTACGGCGACGCGCTGGCTGAACACGCTTTTGGCGAGGCCGTCCAGCGCATGCAGGCCCTGGGTGGCGTACCGGTCTCCATCGACTTCACGCCGCTGGCCGAGGCGGCCGCGTTGCTTTATGAAAGCGCGCTGGTGGCAGAACGCTACACAGCCATCCGGGATTTTTTCGACGCGCATGAAGACGCGGTGATCGAGCCGGTGCGCAGCATCATCGGCGCGGGCAAACAGTACAGTGCGGCCGATTTGTACGCGGCCCAGACGAAATTGCACGCGCTGGGCCAGCAGGCAGCCGCGATGTGGCACGACATCGATGTGCTGTTGCTGCCGACCGCGCCCACACACTACACACTGCAGGCCATGCAGCGCGACCCCGTCGTGCTGAACCGCCATCTGGGCACCTACACCAACTTCGTCAACCTGCTGGACTATGCGGCGCTATCAGTGCCCAGCAGCTTTCGGCCTGACGGACTGCCCTTCGGCGTCACGCTGGTAGGGCTGGCCGGCAGTGACTGGCAGCTGGCTGAGTTGGGGCAGCGCTATCACCATGCCACGGGTTTGCCGCAGGGCGCGTCGAACGAACCCTTGCCTGCGCCCGCGGCCTTGCCTGGCATTCAACCGGCGGCTACCGTCAGGCTGGCCGTGGTAGGTGCGCATCTTTCCGGCATGCCGCTAAACAGCCAGTTGACCTCACGCGGCGCCACGCTGGTCGGCCCGGCACGCACCGCGCCGGACTATCGTTTTTACGCCCTGCCGGGCACGGTGCCGCCCAAGCCGGGGCTGCTGCGCGTCGCGCCCAACGAGGGCGCAGGCATCGCGCTGGAAATCTGGGAGATGCCGGTGCAGCACTACGGCTCTTTCGTCGCCCTGATTCCCGCACCGCTGGGCATAGGCACGCTGGCGCTGGAAGGCGGCGGCAGCGTCCAGGGCTTTGTCTGTGAAGCGCACGCCCTGCAGGGCGCCGAAGACATCACCCACCTGGGCGGCTGGCGCGCCTATCTCGACTCACTGAAGCAGGCCGCGCCGGCCTGAGGCTCCCCCCTTCCTAGCCCCAATCACCCCGTTATCCATCACCAGCAGGAGCATTCCATGAAGCCCGTTCCAACACCGTCATCCGCCTCTTACGGCCCGGCACGCCGCACCCTGCTCAAGACCACGGCCGCCGGCGCCGCATTGGGGCTGCTGGGAATGCCGGCCATCCTGCGCGCGCAGGGCGGGCCAAAGATCCGCATCGGCTACTGGCCCATCGCGGCCGGCCTGCCCTTTTACTCGGCCATCGAGCTGGGTTACTTCAAGGAGGCCGGCCTGGACGTGGAGCCGCTGAAATTCGCCGGTGCGCAGCAAGTGATGGAGGCGGTGCTCTCGGGCCGCGCCGACGGCACCGCCAACGGCACCGGCTCAGCCAACATTGCCATCGGCGAGATCGCCCAGCCCGGCACGTTCAAAATCTTTTGCTCCAACCCCAGCAACGTGAAGAACGTGCTCGACGAAGTCATCGTGCCGGCGGCCAGCCCGGCCAAGGTGATGGCCGACCTCAAAGGCAAGCGCGTCGGCTCCGGCCCCGGCATCCAGAACGTGACGCTGGCCAAAACCGTGCTGGAACGCGGCGGTGCCACCGGCGCGACCGTGGTCGAACTGCCCATCGGCCAGCATGTGGCAGCGCTCGCCGCAGGCCAGATCGACGGCGCCTACACACTGGAGCCCACCGGCACCATAGGCCGCATGAACGGCACGACCCGCGTGCTCGAAGCCGGCGTGATCGCGCGCTACGTGCTGGGCGACCCGATGGCGCCGTGGTTCGGCGGCTCGGCCTCGCTGTCGTCCGACTTCATCAAGAAGAATCCGGATGCGGCTAAAAAGTTCGTCGCTGCTTACGGCAAGGGCGTGGCGTATGTGCGCAGCAAATCGGTTGAGGCCCGCCAGTACCTCAAAGGCTATACCGCCATCGAAGGCCCGCTCACTGGCGAAGTGCCGCTGGCCGCGTACACCATGTACAACGAGTTCACCCCGGCCGACGTGGCGCATTTCCAGAAGTTCTTCGACCTGTTCTCCGAAAAAGGCATCTTCAGTTCACGCCTGATGGTGGACTCCATGCTCTACAAGGGCTGAACATCATGGACACCGCCTCCTCCACAGCGGCAACGCCCGCCAAACCCTGGACGCCGCCAGCCGCGCCAGCGGCCGTCGTGCAGCGCACACCGGCGCTGGACAAGGCCCTGCCGTTTATCGGTCCGGTGGTGCTCTTCATCATCTGGGACCTGGTGGTTCGGCTGGGCTTCATCAAAGCCATCCTGCTGCCGCCCCCGATCGATGCGCTGGGCGCACTGCTCAGCGGCCTGGCCGGCGGGCCGTTGCTCAAGGACTTCGCCGTGACGGTGTGGCGCACGGTACAGGCGTTCATGATCGCCGCCGCTGTCGGCATGCCGCTGGGTGTGCTGCTCGGTAGCAACGAGAAGGCATACCGCAGCGTCGAATTCCTGATTGATTTTTTCCGCTCCACGCCATCTTCGGCGCTCATCCCGTTGTTCCTGATGATCTTCGGTGTGTCAGACATCAACAAGGTGGCCATCGCCGCCTTCGGCGCGCTGCTGATCGTGGTCTTCAACAGCGCCTACGGTGTGATCAACGCGCGCAAGCAGCGCGTGATGGCGGCCAAGGTCATGGGCGCCTCGCGCTGGCAGGTGTTCAAGGATGTGCTGGTCTGGGAAAGCCTGCAGCCGAGTTTTGTCGGCCTGCGCTCGGCGGTGTCCATGGCGTTGGTCATCGTGATCGTCGCTGAGATGTTCATCGGCGCCGACTCAGGCCTGGGTAACCGCATCATCAATTCGCAGCAGGTGATGAATGTGAAGGACATGTATGCGTCCATTCTGGCTGCCGGCGCGCTGGGTTATGCACTGAATATCTTGTTCTTAGTCCTTGAGCGCCGCATCGTGCACTGGAGTGGAAGATGACCCAAGTTCTCAACGCCCCCGTCTTCGCCGATGTCCCGGTGCGCGAGTTCCAGCCCGGCCCGGCCGGCACGCACATCACGATTCGCGGTCTGACCAAATACTTTGCCGGCTGGCCGCTGTACGAAGACTTCAACCTGGACATCCCCAAGCACAAGATCGTCTCGGTCTTCGGGCCCAACGGCTGCGGCAAGTCCACGCTGATCAACATGATCGCCGGGCTGATCCCCATCGACAAAGGCGAAATCCTGTTTGATGGCAAGTCGCTGAAGGACACCAAGATCGGCTACGTCTTCCAGAACTATCGCGAAGCGATGTTCCCGTGGATGCGCACCATCGACAACATCGCCTACCCGCTCAAGCTCGAAGGCAAATCCAAGGCGGAAGTCGACAGGCGCATGGCCGAACTCGTGGCGTCGTTTGACGTGAAGTTCGACCTGAACCGCTACCCCTATGAACTCTCGGGCGGGCAGCAGCAGACGGCCTCCATCATGCGGGCGCTGGCGCCGAATCCCGAGGTGCTGTTCCTGGACGAGCCGTTTTCGGCGCTGGATTTCGAGATGACGCTGTTCATCCGCGAAAAACTGCAGGAGGTTTTTATGCAGACCGGCACCACCATGCTGCTGGTCTCGCACGACCTGGAAGAAGCCGTCTACCTGGCCGACCAGGTGCTGCTGCTGACCAAACGGCCGACACGCGTGGCCGAGATATTGCCCTACGGCGATGCGCGCCCGCGCACGGTGGAGACCTTGTCCGAGCCGGGTTTCATCAGCACCAAGAAGTTGAGCCTGGAAATTTTCCAGCGCGAAGTGCGGCGTTGAGCCCTCTGGAAACACGATGGACGAAGCAAAAATCGCGGCCTATGTCGGCAGCACGGCCGCCGTGCTGGGCCTGCCGCTGCCGCCGGAGCGTGCAGCGCGGGTAGTTGCCCACTTGCAGCGCACGGCCGCCCTGGCCGCGCTGCTGGACGCCGCGCCGCTGGCGCCGCACGGCGAGCCCGCCGAAATTTACAGCCCGGCAGCCTTCCCGCCCATAGATGACGAGGGCGGACTGCTATGAATACCATAGCGTTTGACGCCTCGGCCATGGCTGCCGCTGTGGCTGCGGGTGAGGTCAGCGCACGCGAGCTGGTGGACGCCAGCCTCGCGTGCGTCGCCGCCACCGACGGCCGGGTCAATGCCTTCACCGAAACAACCCGCGCCCGGGCCCGCGCCGAGGCCGACGCCGTGGACGCGCAGCGAGCGCGGGGCGAAGCCCTGGGACCGTTGGCAGGTGTGCCTTATGCAGTCAAGAACCTGTTCGACATCGAAGGGCTGACCACACTGGCCGGCTCGAAAATCAACCAGGGCCTGCCCGCGGCTTCAGGCGACGCGGTTCTGGTCTCGCAGATGAAAGCCGCCGGCGCCGTCCTGGTCGGCGCGCTGAACATGGACGAATACGCCTATGGCTTCACCACCGAAAACACGCATTACGGCCCCTGCCGCAACCCGCACGATCTGACGCGGATCGCCGGCGGTTCGTCGGGCGGCTGCGGCGCGGCGGTCGCGGCCGGGCAGGTGCCTGTCACCCTGGGTTCGGACACCAACGGCTCCATCCGCGTGCCTTCGTCGCTGTGCGGTGTCTGGGGCCTCAAGCCCACCTTCGGGCGCCTGTCGCGCCGCGGCAGTTATCCCTTTGTGCACAGCATCGACCACCTGGGTCCCATGGCCGGCAGCCTGGCCGGGCTGGCGCTGGCTTACGACGCGTTGCAGCAGCCCGACCCGCTGGACCCAGGCTGCCATGCCCTGCGTGTGCAGCCGGTGCTGCCCTCACTGGACGGCGGAGTGAGGGGACTGCGCATCGGCGTGCTGGGCGGATATTTCCACGACAACGCCGCCCCCGAGGCGCGCGAGGCGGTGGCGCTTGCCGCTGCCACGCTGGGCGCGTCATCCGAAGTTCAGTGGCCCGACGCCGCCCTGGCGCGCGCGGCGGCCTTCATCATCACCGCGAGCGAAGGCGGCAGCCTGCACCTGGACGACCTGCGCACGCGTGCCGACGATTTCGAGCCGCTGTCGGTGGACCGTTTCATCGCCGGCGCGCTGCAGCCGGTGGACTGGTATCTGCGCGCACAGCGCTTTCGCCGCGTGTACCGCGACAAGGTCAACGCGCTGTTCCAGGACTGGGACGTACTGCTTACGCCCGCCACGCCGGTCAGCGCCACGGTCATCGGCACCGAATGGCTGGACATCAACGGCGTGCGCCAACCCTGCCGCGCTGCGATGGGCTTGCTGACACAACCCATTTCCTTCGCCGGTTGCCCGGTGGTGGCCGCGCCGCTGTGGCCGGCGGGCACCGGCGGCATGCCGATCGGCGTGCAGATCATTGCCGCACCGTGGCGCGAAGACCTGGCTTTACGGGCCGCGCAGGTGCTTGGCGAGGCCGGCGTGGCGCACGTCAAACCCGCGACGCTTTAAACCCATGGCATCGCCTCCCGCCATCAATCTTCCGGATGTTCTCGCCGAAGTCACGGCCGCGTTCGCGCGTTACGAAGACGCGCTGGTCACCAACAAGGTGGACGTGCTCGACGAGCTGTTCTGGGACAGCCCGCACACCCTGCGTTACGGCGCGACCGAAAACCTGTACGGCTACGCCGCCATCCAGGCCTTCCGCGCGGGACGGCCCGCGCAAGGGCTGGAACGCAGCGTGCTGAAAACCGTGATCACGACCTACGGCCGGGACTTCGCCACCGCCAACATCGAGTTTCAGCGCGCCGGCAGTACGCGCAGCGGCCGGCAAAGCCAGACCTGGCTGCGCACCCCCGAGGGCTGGCGCGTGGTGGCCGCCCACGTGAGCCTGCTTGCATGAATCCTGCTTCCTGTTTCTTCAACCCTGTGAGGAGTTAATCCATGAACCCGTCATTCAACCGCCGCGATACCCTCAAGTCCCTGGCCGCGCTCGGCGCCGCGGCCGCCAGCCCATTGGCCTTTGCGCAAAAGCCCCTGACTGTGGGCGTGATCTACGTCGGCCCGCGCGACGACTACGGCTACAACCAGGCCCAGGCACAGGCGGCGGCCGAGCTCAAGAAGATGCCTGGCATCAAAGTCGTAGAGGAAGAGAACGTGCCCGAAACCGCGGCCGTGCAGAAGAGCATGACCGGCATGATCGCGCAAGACGGCGCCTCGCTGGTGATCCCGACCTCCTTCGGTTACTTCGATCCGCACATGCTGGCCGTGGCCGCCAAGTTCCCCGACGCGCGCTTTGCGCATTGCGGCGGCATGTGGACCGAAGGCAAGCACCCCAAGAACACGGCCAGCTATTTCGGCTATATCGACGAGTGCCAGTATCTCAACGGCGTGGTCGCCGGCCACATGACCAAGAGCAACAAGATCGGCTTCATCGCCGCCAAGCCGATCCCGCAGGTGCTGCGCAACATCAATGCCTTCACCATGGGCGCGCGCTCCGTCAAGCCCGGCATCACCACCAGCGTGATCTTCACCGGCGACTGGTCCATGCCGGTCAAGGAAGCCGAAGCCACCAACAGCCTGGCCGACCAGGGGGTGGACGTGTTCACCATGCACGTGGACGGCCCGAAAGTCATTGTCGAGACCGCCGCCAAACGCGGCAAGATGGTCTGCGGCTACCACGCCAGCCAGGCCAAGCTCGCGCCGCAGGCCTACCTGACCGGCGCCGAGTGGAACTGGCTCACGGCCTACACCACCTTTGTGGAAGCCGCACGCAGCGGCAAGCCGCATCCCAACTTCATACGCGGCGGCTTGAAGGAGGGCTACGTGAAGATGTCGGCCTATGGCCCCACCGTGACCGATGCGGCCAAAAAGCAGGCTGACGGTGTCAAGGCGCAGATGGTGGCAGGCCGTTTCGACATCTTCAAAGGCCCGCTCAAGGACAACAAGGGCGCAACCATCATCCCGGCCGGCAAGGTCTTCAAGCAGACCGACCTCGAGCTGGAAAAGATGAATTACCTGGTCGAAGGCGTGATCGGCTCGGTGTGAGCCGGCGGCTGACTTTGCGGGCCTGAGATCTTTCATCCATGCGCAACTCCCTCGCCAACTTCCTGCTGCCGGCCGGCGCCATCATCGCGGCGCTGGGGGTGTTCGGGGTTTTTGTCTGGTTCGCCGGCGCCAGCCCCCTGGAGGTCTGGCTGCTGCTGTTCAAGGGCGCGTTCGGCGACTGGTATTCCTGGCAGAACACGCTGCAGCGCGCCGCGCCGCTGATGCTCACGGCCCTGTGCGTCGCCATCCCGGCGCGCGCGGGCCTGACGGTGATCGGCGGCGAGGGTGCGGTGGTGCTGGGCGGGCTGGCCTGCGCCGGCCTGGCGCAAGGACTGCCGCTGCCCGCCAACATGGTGGGCACGGTGATGGTCTGCCTCGCCGCCGCGCTGGCCGGCGCCTTGTGGATAGCGCTTGCCGGCTGGCTGCGCCAGTACCGCGGCATCAACGAAACCATCAGCAGCCTGCTGCTGGCCTATATAGCTATCGGCCTGTTCAAGCACCTGGTCGAGGGTCCGCTGCGCGACCCGTCCAGCCTGAACAAGCCCTCGACCTTCTCGCTGGCCGAAGGCCTGCGCATCGGCGGCATCGCTGGCTCCGATGTGCACTGGGGCCTGGTGATCGGTGTGCTGGCCTGCCTGGCCGCGGGGCTGTGGGTGCATATGACGCCGTCAGGTTTTGCCGTGCGCGTGGTCGGCGGCAACCCGCGCGCGGCGCAACTCGTCGGCCTGCCGGCATCAAAGCTGATCCTGCTGGCCTGTGCGCTCGGCGGCGCCTGCGCCGGAGTCGCCGGCGCCATCGAGGTGGCCGCCGTGCACACCAATGCCAACGCCGCCCTGATCGCCGGCTACGGCTATGCCGGCATCCTGGTGGCCTTCATTGCGCGCCAGCACCCGGTGGCCATCGTCCCGGTGGCCATCCTGTTCGGCGGCTTCGGCGCAGCCGGCAGCCTGCTGCAGCGCCGCCTCGGCCTGCCCGATGCCTCGGTGCTGGTGCTGCAAGGCATCGCCTTCGTGCTCATCCTGGCCAGCGAGGCCCTGCGGGACGTGGACTGGAAGGGCTTCTTCGCGCGTATCGGCCGCCTCGGCCCTTCCGGCGCGCCCTCGGCCGCCCTGCCGGAGCAGCCATGACCGCCGACCAGCTCCTGATCTTCCTGGCCGGCATCGCCGGCGGCGCGCTGCGCGTCGGCGCGCCATTCCTCTTTGTCAGCCTGGGCGAATGCATCACCGAAAAATCGGGCCGCATCAACCTGGGCCTGGAAGGCGTGCTGGTGTTCTCGGCCATGTCGGCTTTCGGCGCGTCCTACCTGTCCGGCTCCGCCTGGACCGGCGTGCTGGCCGCCGCCGCCACCGGTGCGTTGCTGGCCACGCTGCATGGCGTGCTCTGTTCGCTGCCACGCGTCAACGACATCGCCACCGGCATCGCGCTGATGCTGTTGGGCATGGGCCTGGCCTTCTATCTGGGCAAGCCGCTGATCCAGCCGCAGGCGCCGCAGCTTCCCGCCATCGCCCTGGGCAACTGGAGCGATTCGGCCGCCGTGCGCTCGGCCCTGCAGGTCAACGCGCTGGTGCCCATCGGCATGGCCTTGGCGGTGGCGCTGTGGTGGGCCTTTGCCAACACCCGCGCGGGACTGCTGGTGCGCATGGCGGGCGACTCGGCCAACGCCACGCGTGCGCTCGGATATTCCGTCTCCGCCATTCGCATTGCCGCTACCGCCGCGGGCGGCATGGTCGCCGGGCTGGGCGGCGCGTCGCTGACGCTGTTTTACCCCGGCAGCTGGAACGAAGGCATCTCCAGCGGCCAGGGCCTGATCGCGGTGGCGCTGGTGATCTTCGCGCGCTGGAGCCCGATCCGCTGCGTCTACGCTTCGCTGCTGTTCGGCGGCGCCGGCGCCATCGGGCCCGCCTTGCAGTCCATCGGCATCAACTGGGGCTACCACCTGTTCAACATCATTCCCTATGTGCTCACCCTGCTGATCCTGGTCATCACCTGCCGCCCGGGCACGACGGTGAGCGGCAGCCCGGGCGAACTTTCCTCCACCCGTTAGCCACTTGCAAGCACCGACACGGAAAGCCTCACGATGGAACGCTTCGTCAACGCCAACCCCTATGCATGGCCGTACAACGGCGACCTCCGGCCCGGCAACACCGCGCTTGTCGTCATCGACATGCAGGTCGATTTCTGCGGGGAAGGCGGTTACGTCGACAAGATGGGCTACGACATCTCCTTGACGCGCGCGCCGATCGAACCGCTCAAGACTTTGATGGCGGGCATGCGCGCCGCGGGCTACCACCTGATTCACACGCGCGAAGGGCACCGGCCCGACCTGTCGGACCTGCCGGCCAACAAGCGCTGGCGCTCCCGCCAGATCGGCACGAACGGCGCGGGCATCGGCGACGCCGGACCCTGCGGCCGCATCCTGGTGCGCGGCGAGCCGGGCTGGGAAATCATTCCCGAGCTGGCGCCGCTGCCCGGCGAGGTGGTGATCGACAAGCCGGGCAAGGGTTCGTTCAACGCGACCGACCTGGAGATGGTGTTGCGAACGCGCGGCATCGAAAACCTGATCCTGGCCGGCATCACCACCGACGTCTGCGT
>JAJKJM010000027.1 GCA_021153985.1 Polaromonas sp. | reverse complement strand
TCGCGGAAGGGTGGATGAGCGGTTTAAGTCACACGCCTGGAAAGCGTGCGTAGGGTTAAACCTACCGCGGGTTCGAATCCCGCCTCTTCCGCCAGTGAGTCAATGAAAAAGCGCCCTTCGGGGCGCTTTTTTTGTTTGTTCGGTCCTTGTCTCTATGCAGGCATTGGCTGGACGGAGCCTGATGTCATTCCTCTCCGACGGCAGGCCATGCCATTACCTTGGTCTGCGCGCCAACCGGCACAAGCTGGCGTACCACCTGCCCTGCGAATACCTTCTCGCGCAGGTTCTTGAGCACATCCTGCGCACCACCAAATGGCGTGAACACGTCAATCAACCAGATCTGATCGCCGGATATCCAGTCAGTCATCATGAGCTGATGAGGGGCCGTCTGGTAACGCTGCGCCACGTCCTCGCTGAGCCTGGCCCAGGACGCAAAGGCCACAGGCGCTTCATCCTTTAAGTAAAGCTTGGCCTGGTCAAGCATCAGCGCCGGCATCACCCGCCACTCCAGCTCGCCAAGCAGCGTCTGGCGGCCGGCAGCTTGCTGCAGCATCAGCCACGTCACAGGTCCAAGCAGCGGAATCTTGCCGAGCGCCTTATGCGCCTGCTGCCTGGCCAAATCTGCCAGAGCTGCCAACTCTTCTGGAGGCAATGGCCCGGAATTCGGCGGGCTTACATCCAGTGACTGGGGTGTTTTTGAAGAGGCGGATGGTTTTGTCATAGTGAGCCGGGTTCCAGCAAGTCGTCGATGGTTTTCAAATCTGCTTCAGCCAAGGTAGCATTCGCCGCCTTCAGCCGCAGGCCCTGCATCAGTGTTTCAGCGCGCGCCTTGTACCAGTCACGCTGGGCTGCATACAGCTGTTGCTCGGCATTGAGCACATCGACGTTGATACGTGTGCCGATCCGAAAACCAATCTTGTTGGCGTCCAGGGCGCTTTTGCTGGACGCCACAGCGGATGCCAGGGCGATAACCTGAGCTCCACCATTGACAACCCCGGTGTACGCCTGGCGTGCCTGGGCAACCGCCTGGCGGCGCGCCGCTTCCAGGTCCTCCCCCGCCTTATCCTTCAGGGCCAGGGCTTCACGCAAGCGGGCCTGCACACCGCCACCCGCATAGATCGGAATCGTCAAGGTCACACCAACCTGGCCGGAGCGGGCCCGCACCGGAATGTCGGCCGGCGAGCTGATGCTGCCTGACGTGAAGGTGCTGCCATAACCGGCCGTCAAATCCAGGCTTGGCGAATGAGCGGCCCGGCTTTTTGCAATCTCCCCGTCTGCTACGTCCAATGTCGACTGCGCGATGCGCACCGGGATGGATTGCTCACGGGCGCTGTCCAGCCAGGGTTGGAGGCCTGCAGGCTCAATCCCCGGCAAGCGACTGCCCTCGCGCAGGCGCGGCAGGCTGGACTGGGGCTCCCCCAGGATTCGCTCCAGCTCGGCTTGTTTGTTTTGCAATTCGCTGTCTGCCGCAACAGCCTGGGCGCTCGCCAAGTCCAGCCGGGACTGCGCTTCATGCACATCGGTCACCGTCCCGGTGCCTACCTCGAAGTTGCGGCGGGCCAGTCCCAATTGCTGCCCGACGGCGGCTGTCTGCCGGCTTGCGACGCGCTCAGCTTCCTGCGCCACCAGCACGTCCAGATAAGCCTGCGCCGTGCGGAGAATCAGTTCTTGTTCGATCTGCCGAAACTGCGCTTCTGCCAGCAACTCCTGCTGCCCGGCCTGGTCCAGCGCCGCCCAACTGGCAGCCCGCCACAAGGGCTGCGTCAGTTGCAGGTTCCAGCTGCGGTTTCGCACATCACGGTCCGCGTAAGGCGCCTCGCTGAATGACACCTGTCCTGTCTGCCGGCTGCTGGCGCCGACCAGACTCAGCGAGGGCAGCAGGCCGGCGCGCGCCTGAGGCACTTTTTCACGCGCCGCCTTCAGCGCATGGCCTGCCCCGCGGTAATCAGCCCAACACACACCAGCATCAACATGGCCATGGCCATGGCTCCGCTGATGCGTGTTTGTTTTCTTGAAACTTCTTCCTCCACCCTGACACTCCCTGAGCTCGTTTTAAGCTGCCGTTATTTTTCGAGGCGAAAGCCCCCACTCCGTCGTTCGGCGCCAGCCGAGACGTTAAAAATTTCTTTATGGGTAGCTGACTAATGCGATGGTTCGACCCTCCCTAATCGAACCGTACAGATCCGCGCTTTTTTTGATTGCGCGTCTCTGAATTTATTTTTTTATTCGCTGAAAAATATTCTATGGGCTGGCCCCCTGAATCGCGCGGCACGTTCTATCGCTTGGCTTACCGATAGAAAATAAAACAGGACTGCGGATGTGACCAAGGCATGCGGGCCGTTGAGTATTCGTCAGGTCAAGCTTGAGCGCAGTTCAGCAAACTGAAGCCCGGCTCCATGCTCCTTCTTGTCGAAAACGACAGGCAAAAAAAAGCCACCTTGCGGTGGCTTTTTTATTAGCAGTGAACGATTAGTTCAGAGCGGACTTCTTGCCGTCTTTGTAGACGTACAGGGTGATGGCGGGGTTCTTCAACTCGCCATTGGGTTCGAAAGCGATCGTGGTGGTCACGCCCTTGAAGTTGGTTTCTGGCAGCTTGGCGGTGTAGACCTTTGGATCCCACGAACCAGCGCGCTTCATGGCGTCAACCAGAACGAAGGTAGCGTCATAGGTGTATGGGCTGTAAACCTGGAACTGGTTGGGGTACTTGGCGTCGTAACGCTTTTTCCATGCTTCGCCGCCTGGCATTTTGGCCAGCGATGCGCCGCCTTCAGCGCAAACCACGTTGCCGATGGTCTTGGCGCCTGCGGTCAGCTTGGCCAGCTCTGCGGTGCAGATGCCGTCGCCGCCGAAGTACTTGACGTTGCTCATGCCGAGTTGTTCCATCTGGCGCAGCATTGGGCCGCCTTGTGGGTCCATGCCGCCGAAGAAGATGGCGTCAGGTGCTTTGGCCTTGATAGCGGTCAGGATGGCCATGAAGTCGGTAGCCTTGTCGGTGGTGAACTGCTCGTCAACCACGGTCATGCCTTTTGCCAGGGCCGTTTTCTTGAACACTTCAGCAACGCCTTGGCCGTAAGCGGTACGGTCGTCAATGATGGCGACTTTCTTCAGCTTCAGGGTGTCGGCTGCATAGAATGCCAGGCCAGCGCCCAGGGCGTTGTCATTGGCAATGATGCGGTAGGTCGTTTTGTAGCCTGGCTTGGTCAGGTTGGGGTTGGTTGCAGCGCCCGTCACGTGAGGAATGCCGCAGTCGTTATAAACCTTGGATGCAGGAATGGTGGTTCCGGAATTCAGGTGACCGACCACGCCAGCGACTTTGGAGTCGCACAGCTTTTGTGCAGCCGCGGTGCCCTGTTTTGGATCAGCAGCGTCATCTTCAGCAACAATTTCAAACTTGACCTTTTTGCCGCCGATGACCACGTTCTGTGCATTCAGGTCCTCGATGGCCATGCGCACGCCGTTTTCATTGTCTTTGCCGTAGTGAGCCTGTGAGCCGGACAGCGGCGCCACGTGACCGATTTTGACCACTGCGTCTTGGGCAGAGGCAAATCCCGCTACTGCGGCGAGAGCAGCCACTACTGTCAGTTTTAATTTCATTTGCATAAAAACACTCCGATTAGGAAATTACCGTTAAAGGTTGAGAACAATTTTTTTACTCAACGGGGCCGAACATAACGCAATTTCCGGGCCCGCACCATAGCAACGTCCCTAGGTCAAATACCGATAAGGGGGTTTACCCGGTGAGCAGCTTGCCTTATGTGAACTTGTGTTTCCGGTGACTTTTCGCGGCGCGAAGACCACCGCTGAGCAGTCACCTTTGCGACGTTTTTACAGCCCGCACGCGACATCTCAGGAGGCGCCTGTTGGCGGCGCCGCTTCGGACGCCAATGCCTGGCTGACGGACTGGCGCACCACGGCTTCAATTTCCTCGCGCAGGCGCGGCGTCAGGGCCTGCGTGTGCTCCAGAATAAGCTGCCCGACGACCTCCCGCAGGCGCCGTTCAAGCACCAGGTCCACCCGCTGCAGCACGCGTTGCACGATCTGCTCCTGAACATCGGCGGAGGCCGCCAAAGCCTTCGCCGGCGCCGGCGCCGGGGCAACCAAAGGCCCACCGGTGTTTTCAGGGGCAGGCGGCGACGCCGGCAGGGGGCGGATGACTTCCGTCAGCGTGGGAACAAAGCGCGGTGGTGTGGGTGGTGGGCTCATGCGCCGCCCTCCCCGGCTGTCGCCAGGTCATGTCGTTTCATGGCGTAACCCCTGTCGGTGTAATGCTTCCATCGGCTGCGCGCAGCCACGCGGTCGTCGTCCGTGCGCGCGACGATCTCAATAAACCGCTCAAACCGCTCAAACTCGGCAGGGATGCCCTGCCCCAAATTAACCAGGACGCCATGATGGAGGGAAGACGCGTCGGGTGACTCCGCGAGCACCACGGGTGTCGCTGCCAAGGTGTTCTGGCTGGCGTCTGCCCGGCAATGCGGCACGAATTCCGCCGGCGAAAAGCTCCACATCAACTGGTCCAGCTCTGCCAGCACTGCGGGCTCCGCCGTGACCACGACGCGTGCGCCGCTGAGGTAGGCCTTGCGAAGCAGCCGGCAGCTGTAAGCCAGCTTGTCCGGCACGTTGAAGTGAAAGGCGATTTCGGTCATGCCCGGGTTCGAGATGCGGACCTGGTTTTCTTTGCCGTTTTGCCTGAAGCCGTGGTTGATGGCTTGGCCTTTGCTGCAGCAACCTGGCCCAGCAGGTAGTCCAGCAGCAGCGGCACCGGCCGCCCGGTGGCGCCTTTGGCCGCGCCGCCCTTCCAGGCTGTGCCGGCAATATCAAGGTGCGCCCAGGGAAAGCTCGCCGCAAAACGGTGCAAAAATTTGGCCGCGGTAATCGCGCCGCCGGCCCGTCCGGCCACGTTGGCGACATCGGCGAAGTTCGTTTTGAGCCCTTCCGCGTAGTCGTCGTCCAGCGGCATCCTCCAGCACAGGTCCATGGAAGACTCGCCCGCTTCCGACAAGGCAGCAGCCAGCGCATCGTCGCTTGAGAAAAGCCCGCTGCGCACGCCGCCCAGGGCGATCACGCAGGCGCCCGTCAGCGTGGCAATATCCACCACGGCCTTGGGTTTGAAGCGCTCGGCATACGTCAAGGCGTCACAAAGAACCAGGCGCCCTTCGGCGTCGGTGTTCAGGATTTCAATGGTCTGCCCGCTCATGCTGGTGACCACGTCGCCTGGTTTGATGGCCCGGCTGCCCGGCATGTTTTCGCAGGCCGGGATCAGGCCCACCACGTTCAGGTCCGGCTGCAGTTCTGCCAGCGCGCGGAAAGTGCCGAGCACACTGGCCGCGCCGCACATGTCGAACTTCATCTCGTCCATTTCAGCGGCGGGCTTGATGGAGATGCCGCCGGTGTCGAACGTAATGCCTTTGCCGACCAGCACCACGGGCGCCACGGCCTTGGCCGCGCCGTCATAGCGCAGCACGATGAATCGCAGGGGCTCGGCCGAGCCTTGGGCGACGGCCATAAAGGAGCCCATGCCCAGCTTGGCAACCTCTTTGGGGCCCAACACGTCTACTTTGATATTGCGCAGTTTGCCCAGCTCTTTGGCGGCGCCCGCCAGCAAAGTCGGGGTGGCGTGGTTGGCCGGCCTGTTGGCCCATTCTTTGGCAAACTCAACGCCCTTGACCAACGCAACGCCCTTGTCGAGACCCGCCTTGGCGATTTTGGCGCCCGCGGCGTCATTCACCGCAACCACCACATGGCGCAGCTTGGCGGGGCTGGCTTTGGATTTGGTGGTGGTGTAGGTATAGGTCGCGTCGCTGCAAGCCGTCACGGCGGCCCGGATCGCCTCGGCCTGAAGGCTGCCCAGCGTGCTGAAGCAAAGCGTCAGGCGCTGCACGTTGCTGGACTTCAATGCCGCCAAGGCCGCACTGACAGCACTGCGGACATTCTTGGCACTGGCATCCCCGACGCCGGCCAGCACTACCCGGGTGGCGGCAATCCCCGGGGTGCGATAGGCGCTCAGGAGCTTGCCCGGCTTGGCTTCAAGGTCGCCAGACTTGATGGCCAGCGCGGCCAGCGTGGACACGGGATCGCTGCCAGGCGTCAGGTCCTGGGGCACGAGCACAACCAGTGCGTCGGTTTTTTCGCTGCAAATACGGGCACGGGTCAGTGTTTTGAGTTCAAAGTCCATAATTCAGGGTTTGGTAAATAAACTGGTGAGACTGGTGAAACTGGTGAATACACCGAAATAAAGCAAAAGCAGATATTCAGTCAATGTTATTCCAATCTTCGATTCGCAAAGAGCTGGCGCGCAGTTTCGGTGCCACGCTGGTTGTGCTGGTGACCATCGTGATGACCATCGTCCTGATCCGCACGCTGGGTCAGGCGTCACGCGGCTTCATCAATCCGCAGGATGTCATGCTCTTTATGGCCTACTCGGCGCTGGGCCGACTGCCCACCATCCTGACTCTGTCGCTTTTCATCGCCATGGTCAGCACCTTGTCGCGCATGTACCGCGACAGTGAGATGGTGGTGTGGTTCACAGCCGGCCAGGGCCTGGCGGGCTTTCTGCGGCCGCTTTTCCGGTTTGCCTGGCCGGTGCTGCTGGTGATCACGCTGATGGCGCTATTTGTCTGGCCCTGGACCAACCAGCAAACCAAGGACATGCAAAGCCGCTACGAGCAACGCGGTGACCTGGACCGCATCGCGCCCGGACAGTTTCAGGAGTCCTCCAGCGGGAACCGGGTGTTCTTCATTGACCGGGACCTGGCGGGCGAGCGCTCCAGCAACAATGTCTTTATCGCCGCCACGGAAAAGGGCAAAAGCTCGATCACCACGGCTCGCTCCGGCCGCATTGACACCAGGGGCGACGTCCAGTTCCTCATGCTTGAAAACGGGCAGCGCCTTGAAAACGTCATCGGCCAGTCGGCGCTCAAGATCAGCGATTTTGAAGAATATGGCACCAAAACGGGTGACTCGAACCCCTTGATCGAAAACGCACCGGAAGCCAAGCTGCTGTCCACGCGTGACCTCGTCAAAGCGCCCACGCGCGGCAACCTCAGCGAACTGGCGTGGCGCGTGGGGCTGGCGCTGGCGTCCATCAACTTTGTCATCCTGGCGGTGGCGCTGGCCAGCGTCAACCCGCGCGGCGGCCGCAGCGGCAACATGATTTTTGTCCTGTTGACATTCGTGGTTTACAACAACCTGGTCAATCTCGGGCAAAGCTGGATCTTTGTCGGCCTGATCAACTTTGGCAACTTCCTGCTGCTGCTTCACGGCGGTGTCTTCCTGCTCGGACTGGCCTGGCTGTCCAAGCGGCAGTTCAACTGGGTGCTCAGGCCTGCGCGACGGATTAACCGGTCGCCATTGGCTGTTCGCAGCACCGAAAGCAAGTCATGAAGACCATACGCCGCCTGATTTACGGTGAAGTTCTGGCCGCCATCGCACTGGTGGCCCTGGGCTTTCTGGCGCTCTTTTTCTTCTTTGACCTGGTCGACGAGCTTCAATACCTGGGCAAGAGCAGCGGGATCAACGCTGCGGATATTTACCAGATCCGCCATGCGCTCCTTTATGTGGGCCTTCTGGTTCCCAACCATCTTTACGAGTTGCTGCCCATCTCGGTGCTGATCGGCACGATCTTCGTGATGGCCCGGCTGGCCCAAAGCTCCGAATACACGATTTTGCGAACCAGTGGCCTGGGGCCATGGCGGGCGCTGAAGCTCCTGCTGGCGCTGGGCGCGCTGTTTGTGGTCTTCAGTTTCGCGATCGGCGACTACGTGGCGCCGGCCAGCGAACGGGCCGCGCAGTTGCTCAAGGCCAGGTACCAGAACAAGATCACCATTGGCCAGACAGGCGCCTGGCTGAAGGAAAAACAGGCCTACAACACCTATGTCGTCAACGTCAAAACGCTGTCGCCCGACAACGAGATGCAAGGTGTGCAGATCTTCGAATTCAACAACAAAGGGCTGGTGGTTTCGACCACCCAGGCGCCGCTGGCCACCTTTGCCGCCGGCGATTCCTGGCTGCTGCACCAGGCTGTCCGCGCCGAATTTGAGGTGCCCGCGGGCATGTCCAGCGCCGGAAAACCGCAAGAAACCGCCAAGGTCAACCGGGCGACGCTCGAAACATTTCGCTGGCCCACCGAAATCAGCGCGGAGATGGTGTCGGTGGCGCTGCTCAAGCCTGAACGCATGGGCACCATCGACCTCTTCAATTACGTCCGCCACCTGGACGCCAACGGCCAGACCGCCCAGCGCTACGAAATCGAATTCTGGAAAAAGGTGTTTTACCCGCTGAGCTGCCTGGTGATGGTGATGCTGGCCCTGCCCTTTGCTTACCTGCACTTTCGCTCCGGCGGCATTGCCGGCTATGTTTTTGCCGGCGTGATGATCGGCATCAGCTTTTTCCTGCTCAATAACGTGTTCGGCTACATCGGCAACCTGCGCAATTGGCAGCCGTGGCTGGCAGCGGCCACGCCCGGGCTGCTTTACATGGCCGTCTCGCTGGGGGCGTTCGGCTGGCTGGTGTTCCGGCGCTAGCCGTTCACGGCTAACGCTTCCCGGATATCAATGGCAGTTTCAACCCCCACCGCCCCCGCACTCCGCGGCATCATCCTGCTGGCCCATGGCTCGCGTGACCCTCAATGGCGCGAACCCATCGAAGCCGTTGCGACGCAGATTCGCACGATGGCCCCCGGCACCCCGGTGCGCTGCGCCTACCTTGAGCTTTGCGCACCATCCATGCCAGAGGCCGCTACAGATTTGATAGCTGAAGGTGCAGGTTTCATACGGGTCTTTCCGCTTTTCTTCGGTGTGGGAAAACATGCGCGTGAAGATTTGCCGCAGCTGGTCGAACAGGTCCGTACCAGCCACCCGGGCATCGACATCGAACTCCTGCCGAGCGCCGGCGAACACCAGGCACTGACGGCCCTGATGGCAGGTATCGCACTGGCTTGAGCGACCCCGGCTGCGCGCTTCTTTAGCGCGAAACAGGCATAATAAAGTGAATAATTAGCCTGAATTTGATATGAACCTTCACCAATTCCGATTCGTCCAGGAAGCCATCCGGCGCAACCTCAACCTCACCGAGACGGCCAAAGCCCTGCACACCTCCCAGCCGGGCGTATCAAAAGCCATCATCGAACTCGAAGAAGAATTGGGCGTTGAAATCTTTGCACGGCACGGCAAGCGCCTCAAGCGCGTGACGGAGCCCGGCGAGCACGTGCTCAAAAGCATTGAGCTCATCATGCGCGAGGTCGGCAACCTGCGCCGCATTGGCGAGCAGTTTTCCGCGCAGGACAGCGGCACGCTTTCCATTGCCACCACCCATACCCAGGCCCGCTATGTGCTGCCGCAGCCGGTGGCCAAGCTGCGTGAAGCCTTTCCCAAAGTCAACGTCAGCCTGCACCAGGGCTCGCCTGACCAGGTCGCGCGCATGGTGCTGGACGAAGTGGCTGAAATCGGCATCGCGACCGAATCACTTACGCAGTATGAAGACCTGGTGACCCTGCCCTGCTATGAGTGGCAGCACATGCTGGTCATTCCGGTTGACCATCCGCTGGCCAAAAAAGAAAACATCACGCTCGAAGACCTGGCCGGCGAACCGCTGATCACCTACCACCCGTCGTTTACCGGCCGCACCAAGATCGACCTGGCTTTTGCAGCCAAGCGCCTGCAGCCGCGCATCGCACTGGAAGCGATTGACTCCGACGTCATCAAAACCTATGTGCGCCTCGGCCTGGGTGTGGGTATCGTGGCCGAGATGGCCATCAAGGAAGACGGCACCAACAGCGACTTGGTCGCCATCGCGGCAGGCCCGCTGTTTGGCATCAATGTGGCGCGCGTGGCCTTCAAGCGCAGCGCTTACCTGCGCAACTTTGTGTATAAATTTGCCGAGTTGCTCAGCGACAAGCTGGATCGCGCTCTCATTACCAAGGCGATGGCAGGCCGCGTAAACGACTACGAGATTTGACTCCCCCCGTGGCGGGCTTTGCCCGCCTCCCCCTCAGGGGGCGCCACCTACGGCCCGGCAAAGCCGGTTCCGTGCTGGCACTTGAAAAGAATCACCACACCCTACACCCGTTATGACCACCATCCTCGAACGTACCCCCACCCTGCAAACCAAGCTGCCCGCCGTCGGCACCACCATCTTCACGGTGATGTCCACCCTGGCCGCTGAAAAAGGCGCCGTCAACCTGGGCCAGGGCTTTCCCGATTTTGAATGTGATCCGCAGCTGGTCAACGCTGTCACAGACGCCATGACCAAGGGCCTGAACCAGTACCCGCCCATGACGGGCGTTCCGGTACTGCGTGAGGCCATCTCCGCCAAGGTGGCGAAACTGTACAGCCACACCTACGACGCCAACACCGAAATCACCATCACGGCCGGCGCCACGCAAGCCATCATCACGGTCATCCTCGCGGTGGTCCACCCTGGCGATGAGGTCATTGTGCTGGAGCCCTGTTACGACAGCTATGTGCCCAACATCGAGCTGGCTGGCGGCAAGGTGGTGCGAGTCCCGCTGACGCCCGGCACCTTCCGCCCTGACTTCGGCAAAATCTCTGCAGCGATCACGCCGCGCACGCGCGCCATCATCGTCAACTCCCCCCACAACCCAAGCGCCACGGTATGGACCGAGGCCGACATGCTCGCCCTGCAGGACCTCCTGGCTCCTACCGACGTTCTGCTGATCAGCGACGAGGTCTACGAGCACATGGTGTTCGATGCCGCCAAGGGCCGGATCCACCAGAGCGCGGCCCGCTTCCCGGGGCTGGCTGCTCGCGCCTTCATCGTCAGCAGCTTTGGCAAGACCTATCACGTGACCGGCTGGAAGGTAGGCTACGTCGCAGCACCCGCCGCGCTGACGGCCGAGTTCCGCAAGGTGCACCAGTTCAATGTCTTCACCGTCAACACGCCCGTGCAATACGGCTTGGCCAGTTACATGGCCGATGCGCAGCCCTATCTCGGCCTGCCGGCGTTTTACCAACGCAAGCGCGATCTGTTCCGCGACGGCCTGGCCAAAACCCGCTTCAAGCTGCTGCCTAGCGAAGGCAGTTACTTCCAGTGCGTTGACATCTCTGAAGTGAGCGACCTGGACGAAGCCGAATTCTGCAAATGGTTGACCACCGAGATCGGCGTGGCGGCCATTCCGCTGTCGGCTTTTTACGGCAACAGTTTCGACCAGCGTGTGGTGCGTTTTTGTTTCGCCAAAAAGGACGAGACCCTGAACACCGCGCTGCAGCGTCTGGCCAGGTTGTAGCCCTGATTGCCCGTCGGCCTGTAGGTGCAGGCTGTCAGTGCTTGCCGACGGCTGGACACGCACTCTTCCTGCTTGGCTGCCCCCGCGCCGCAGCAAGAATAAAAGCACATAACAAGGAGTGCTTTCAAATGTCCATTTCGCTCATCCTGTTGATTGTCTTGATCCTTATCCTGATCGGTGCTCTGCCCAGTTGGGGCTACAGCCGCAGTTGGGGCTACGGACCCAGCGGCGGTATCGGCCTCGTGGTGCTGATCCTGGTCATCCTGCTGCTGATGGGACGCATCTAGCCTTCAGTCCGCATCGTTCGCTGGTGATTCACCAGGAAAAACGGCCTTGCATTGCAAGGCCGTTTTTTGTGCGCTCTGAAAAAGCATGGCATCAACTATTCAGTTGCTGCCACGCCTTTTAGCTGCGGCATAACAAGCCTTCGGCAATTGTTAGCCTTCGCTGAAAGGCTGGGCTCAACTATTCAGTTGCTGCCACACCTTTTAGTTACGGCATAACAAGCCTTCGGCAATTGTTAGCCTTCACTGAAAAGCATGGCATCAACTATTCAGTTGAGCCCAAACCTTTTCTAACCGCTTGATACTGACCGGCTGGGGCGTGCGCAGTTCCTGTGCGAAAAAGCTCACCCGCAACTCTTCCAGCAACCAGCGGAACTCCTGCATGCGCGCGTCGACTGCGCCTTTGCGCTCGGCCACCAGGCGCCAATAGCGCTGCTCCTGCGGCCGCAGCTCGGCCAGGCGCGCGGCGTCACGGGCCGGGTCGGCGCGCCATTTCTCCAGCCGCAGGGTGATGGCTTTGAGGTAGCGCGCAAAGTGCTGCAGCTGGCTGTAAGGTGTGGCGGTTAAAAAGCGTTTGGGCACCAGGCGCTGCAGTTGCTGGGCGGCGTCGGCTGCTGCTTCGGCGGCGTTTTTGCTGTCTTTGATCTTGCGTTGGGCCACGGCAAACTCGACCAGAATGCCGGCGGCCAGCCGCGCCACTTCGCTGGCAATCAACGTCAGGCGCCCTCGCCCGTCATCAATGCGTTTTTTGAACTCGCCTTCATTCGTAGGCAGTGGCTCCTGCAGGAAAGCGCGGTCAAGCGCGACCTCGATGATCTGCTCGCGCAGTTCTTCCAGCGTACCGCCACCGGAGTTGTCGGCGGCGCGGCCCACCAGCATGTAGCTGGTGGCCATCTTCTGCAGGTCGGGCAGGTTCTTTTCCAGGTACTTCAGCGCGTCTTTGATCTGCAAGGAAAACAGCCTGCGCAGGCCGGCGCGGTGCTTGGCGGCAGCGGCTTCCGGCTCGTCGAACACTTCAATCGTCACCGCGTCGCCCAGGTCAATCAAGGCCGGAAACCCGATCAGCGTCTGGGTGCCCTTGCGGATTTCCATCAACTCCGGCAACTCGCCAAAGCCCCAGCTGGTGTAACGTTCCGCAGCCTTTGGCGCTATCTTTTCAGGAGCTACACTCCCATGACCTGCCTGGGCTAGAGGCCGATTTGATGCTGAATTATCAGGCGGCGCGCTTGCTGGGGTGGCAGGGGCTTTCGCCAGGTTTTTGAGCCCCGCCAGCGCCTGGAAAGCGCCGCGCGCCTGCGAGCCCAGCTCGCCTTTGAGCGCGCCCAGGTTGCGGCCGGCGCCCAGCTGGCGGCCGTGCTCGTCCACCACGCGAAAGTTCATGAAAAGGTGCGGCGGCAGCATGTCCAGCTTCATGTCGTTGCGCTTGATGTCCAGCGAGGTCGCATCCCGGACCAGCTTGAGCACCGCGTCGGTCAGCGAACCGCTTCCGAAAACCTCGGGCTGCACCAGTTGCTCGGTCATGCGGGCCGCTGTGTCAGGCAGCGGCACCAGCCGCGAGCGCGGGCGCTGGTGCAGCGTCTTGATGAGCGCCTGCACCTTGTCCTTGAGCATGCCCGGCACCAGCCACTCGCAGCGTTCTTCGTTCACCTGGTTCAAGGCAAACAGCGGTACATCAACGGTCACGCCGTCCCGCGCATCGCCGGGCTCGTGCAGGTAGGTCACGGCGCAGTCCACACCGCCCATGCGCAGGGTTTTGGGAAATGCCTGCGTGGTGATGCCGGCCGCTTCGTGACGCATCAGTTCTTCGCGGGTCAGCAGCAAGAGCTGGGGCTGCTTTTTGGATTCTTCCTTGTACCAGTGCTCGCAACTCGCGCCGCTGTGCACATGGGCCGGCAGTTGCTGGTCATAGAAGGCGTAGATCAGTTCTTCATCCACCAGCACGTCCTGGCGCCTGGCCTTGTGCTCCAGGTCTTGCACCTGCTGGATCAGTTTCAGGTTGGCCGCCAGAAAGGGCAACTTGGTGTCCCAGTTGCCGGCCACCAATGCCTCGCGGATGAAAATCTCGCGCGCCGTGACGGGATCGACACGCCCAAAGTTGACGCGCCGGCCGTTGTAGACCACCAGGCCGTAGAGCGTGGCACGCTCCAGTGCGGTGACCTGCGCGGCCTTTTTCTCCCAGTGCGGATCCAGCAGCTGTTTGCTGAGCAAATGCCCGGCGACCTGCTCTATCCAGGCCGGGTCGATGTTGGCGATGCCGCGGCCGAACAGGCGCGTGGTCTCCACCAGCTCGGCCACCACAATCCAGCGGCCCGGCTTTTTGCTCAGCCGCGCGCCGGGGTGACGATAGAACTTGATGCCGCGCGCGCCCAGGTACCAGTCTTCCTCGTCGCTCTTGCAGCCGATGTTGCCGAGCAAACCGCAGAGCATCGAGAGATGCAGTTGTTCGTAACTCGCTGGTTTGTCATTCAGCACCCATTTCTGTTCGCCCACCACGGTGTGAAGCTGCGAATGAATATCGCGCCACTCGCGCACGCGGCGGATATTGACGTAGTTCTCGCGCAGCAGGTTCTCATACTGGCGGTTAGAGAGCTTGTGGTCAGTGCCGTGGCCCCCGCGCGAATCGCCCAGCCATTTCCATAGCTTGAGGTAGCCGCTGAACTCGCTCTTCTCGTCGTCAAACTTGGCGTGTTGCTGGTCGGCCTGGGCCTGCTTGTCCATGGGACGGTCACGCACGTCCTGCACACTGAGCGCGCTGGCGATCACCAGCACCTCATCGAGCGCATTGCGGTCTTTGGCCTCCAGGATCATGCGGCCCACGCGCGGGTCCAGCGGCAGCTTCGCCAGCGTGCGGCCAACGGGCGTCAGCTCGTTGTCGGCATCGACAGCACCCAGCTCAGCCAGCAACTGGTAGCCGTCGGCAATCGCGCGGCGCTGCGGCGGCTCGATGAAAGCGAACTCCTCCACGTTGCCCAGATGCAGCGCCTTCATCCGCAAGATCACCGAAGCCAAGGAGCTGCGCAGGATTTCAGGGTCGGTAAATGGCTGGCGGCCCTGAAAGTCTTTCTCGTCATACAGGCGAATGCAAATGCCGTCGGCCACCCGGCCGCAGCGGCCGGCGCGCTGGTTGGCCGCCGCCTGCGACACCGGCTCGACCATGAGTTGCTCGACCTTGTTGCGAAAGCTGTAGCGCTTGACGCGCGCGGTGCCGGCGTCCACCACATAACGGATGCCCGGCACAGTCAGCGAGGTTTCGGCCACGTTGGTGGCCAGCACGATGCGCCGGCCGCTGTGGCCGTCGAAAATGCGGTCCTGCTCGGCCTGGCTCAGGCGCGCGAACAGCGGCAGCACCTCGGCATTGCGCGTTATCGGGTTGTGCGCCAGGTGCTTGCGCAAATGGTCTGCAGCCTCGCGAATTTCGCGTTCACCGGGGAGAAAAACCAGGATGTCGCCCGCGCTGTGAGGGCTCATCCAGAGCTCATCGACCGCGTCGGCGATCGCGTCATTCAAATCATGCTCGCGCGACTCTTCAAACGGCCGGTAGCGCTGTTCAACAGGGAACATGCGGCCCGACACCATGATGACCGGCGCAGGGCCTTTGGCGGAGGCGAAGTAATCCGCAAACCGCTGCGCGTCAATCGTCGCCGAGGTGATGACGACTTTGAGGTCAGGCCTGCGCGGCAGCAGCTGGCGCAGGTAACCCAGCAAAAAGTCGATGTTCAGGCTGCGCTCATGGGCCTCGTCAATGATGATGGTGTCGTAGGCTTTGAGCAGCGGGTCGGTCTGCGTTTCGGCCAGCAAAATGCCGTCCGTCATCAGCTTGACTGACGCATCGCGCGAGAGCCGGTCCTGAAAGCGCACCTTGTAGCCCACCACATCGCCCAGCGGCGTTTTCAGCTCTTCGGCGATGCGCTTGGCCACGCTGGAGGCGGCGATGCGGCGCGGCTGGGTGTGGCCGATCAGCCTGCCCTGCCCCGCCGGGTAATTGAGCTTTCCCCGCCCCATGGCCAGCGCGATCTTGGGCAGCTGGGTGGTCTTGCCCGAGCCGGTTTCGCCGCAGACGATGATGACCTGGTGGGCCGCCATCGCGGCGGTGATCTCATCGCGCTTGCCGGAGACGGGCAGCGATTCGGGAAAAGTGATGGTCAGGGGGGACAAGGCTGAAGACAAGAGGAGATGGGAAAGATAGGGGGAAAGATGGGAGAAAAGCCGGAAGGCCAGGAGCGGCCAAAGCCGCCAATTATCGGCTGTTCCTGCATCACCCAGGGTGAGTGGCTCAGTCTGCCAGCACCGGCATATCGACAATTTCTCCGCTGCTTTCGTCAAACCAGGCAACCCGGCTGGCGTAACCCAGTGCCGCACGCGACATGCCCCGCCCCATGCCCACCGCAGAAGCGGCGCGCGCGTCTGTTTTGGACACCCGCAGCACACCTAGGCCGACGTCGGCAACCCATGGCGTCTGATGATGGGCCGCCGTGCCTTCGTCCAGGCCGGTGTTGAGCGCCACCGACCGGGACAAGGCCGCCCGAACCCGGTGCGCCAGCTGGATGATGTCACCGCTGCCATGGCAGTTTCGCATCAGCAGCAAAAACCCGTCCTCGCCCAGGCGGCCCATCTCCACGTGGGCCGGGACGACGCGCCGCAGCCGCCCGGCGCATACAAACAGCGCATGGTTGACGGCCGCCAGCCCATAGAGTTTTTCCAGCACATAGAGGTTGGCGATCGTCACCACGATCACCCCCATCGGCACCGGCTGGTCGCGGTAGTGCCTGAAGGCCGTGCTGACCAGGTTATTGGTTTCGTTGTTGGAGCGCATGCGGGTGACCGGGTCATAGGCCGGGCCGTGCGCCATCACCCGGTTCAGCTCAATCAGGTAGGAGTAGCGCGTCCAGAGCACGGACGCCATGGTGGCCAGGTAGGCCGTGCCGGCCAGCGCGCTGGCGGCATGCGCCTGCCACGGCACATGGGCGCGGTCCAGTGCCACCCAGCTCAGCCCGGCGATGGCCACCAGCATGAACAATACGCCCGACACCGCCACCCAGGCCAGGCGGTCGCCGCGCAAGGCGTTGCGAAGGCTGAAGCCCAGCGCGACGAAGCCCAGAGAGACGGCCCCCGCCAGGCTGAGCGCCAGGGCCTGCTTTGGGCCGAGCGCCCAACCCACGGCGATGACAAGTACCGCAAGCGCTCCCAGCAGCGTCAAGGCACGCTGCTGGGACCTGGGGTTGCGCAGGATACCCAGGATAGAAAACAGCAGATAAGCCAGCAAAGCCGACACCACAGCGGCCACATGCGCCAGAAAGCGGTCCAGGGTGGCCGCGTCGCTGATCGGCAAACCGCCCAGAAAAGCCACCACAAAAAAGGTTGATGCCAGCGCAGAAGTGGCGGCATTGACGGCAATGCGCCGCAGCGACCGGATATAGGCGAACACGGAGCCGGCCAGCATCAGGCCGGCTGAGCCGAAATAGCAGCCCCAGAACCCGATCGCGTATTTATCCATCACTCCCGACCATAACCCGCCGCGCCGTGTTCCGCCACCCCTAAAAAGGGTACGCCGGGAGCCGGCCGGCCCTGCGAGGCGGCCTCAGGGCGGCCCTGTCTCCCTTACACTCACTGGACTTTTCATTGACCGGGGAAAAGCCGCGCCAGGAGGCCCGCCTCGCCCTCCGGCCACCCTCTTCCCGGCTGCGACCGACCTGACCCAACCGCCCCCGAAAGCGCGCCCATGTCTACCGTCTTCAATTTCACCTTTGTGCCCTGGTTCCGCTCGGTAGCGCCCTACATCCATACGCACCGCGGCAAAACCTTTGTGGTGGGCATCGCCGGCGAGGCGATTGCCGCCGGCAAGCTGCAGCACATTGCGCAGGACCTGGCGCTGATCCAGAGCATGGGCGTGAAAATCGTCCTGGTGCACGGCTTTCGCCCGCAGGTCAACGAGCAGCTCAAGGCCAAAGGCCACACCGCCAAATACTCCCACGGCATGCGCATCACCGACGAAGTCGCCCTGGACAGCGCCCAGGAAGCCGCCGGCCAGCTGCGTTACGAAATCGAAGCCGCCTTCAGCCAGGGCCTGCCCAACACCCCGATGGCGGGCTCCACGGTGCGGGTGATTTCCGGCAACTTCCTCACGGCGCGGCCGGTGGGCATTCTGGATGGTGTGGACTTCAAGCACTCGGGCATGGTGCGCAAGGTAGACACCGCCGCCATCGGCCGGGTGCTCGACTTCGGCGCCATGGTGCTGCTCTCGCCCTTTGGTTTCTCCCCTACTGGTGAGGCTTTCAACCTGACGATGGAAGAAGTCGCCACCTCGGTGGCGATTGCCATGCAGGCCGACAAGCTGATCTTTTTGACCGAGATCCCCGGCATTCGTATCCACCACGACCAGCCCGAAAGCGAAGACAACCCCATCGACACCGAGCTGCCGCTGGCCGCCGCCGAAAAACTCCTGGCCACCCTGCCCAATGGCGAGCGTCCCACCGACACCGCGTTTTACCTGCAGCATTGCGTCAAGGCCTGCAAGGCCGGCGTGGAGCGCAGCCACATCCTGCCCTTTTCCGTAGACGGCTCCCTGCTGCTGGAAATCTATGTGCACGATGGCATAGGCACCATGGTGATCGACGAGAAGCTCGAGGAACTGCGCGAAGCCACCGAAGACGACGTGGGCGGCATCCTGCAGCTGATCGAGCCCTTTGAAAACGACGGCACCCTCGTCAAGCGCAGCCGCACCGAGATTGAGCGCGACGCCGCCAACTACAGCATCATCGAGCACGACGGCGTGATCTTTGCCTGTGCGGCGCTCTACCCTTACCCTGAAGCCAAGACCGCCGAAATGGCGGCGCTGACGGTATCGCCGCAAAGCCAGGGCCAGGGCGACGGCGAAAAAATCCTCAAACGCATCGAGCAGCGCGCCCGCGCCGCCGGCTTGCAAAGCATTTTTGTCTTGACTACCCGCACCATGCACTGGTTCATCAAACGCGGCTTTGCCCAGGTAGACCCGGACTGGCTGCCCGATGCCCGCAAGCGAAAGTACAACTGGGACCGCAAGAGCCAGGTGCTGGTCAAGAAATTATCCTGAGAGCCTGGATTCACTCCCTCGCCCCCTGGGGAGAGGGTTGGGGCTGAGCGCTGCGGCTCTGGATGCGCCTGCGCGCATCCGGACAGCGCGAAGAAGCCCAGGCTCAGCGTGGGCTGCGGTCTGCAAGACAGGGCTGCGGCCTCTGCATAGCGGCGCAATATCCACCGCCGCGAGCCCCATCCCCGCCTTTCCCCAGCGGGGAAGGAGCAACACCGCGCTTTCCATGGCGCGGGTTTTTCTTTAGCATCGGGTCAATCCACCATCCAACAGGATCTCACATGCTTCAACTCCGTCCCAACTGCGAATGCTGCAACCGCGACCTGCCCAACGAGTCGCCCGACGCGCGCATCTGTACCTTTGAATGCACCTTCTGCGCCGACTGCGTCGAGACCAGGCTCAACGGTGCCTGTCCCAATTGCGGTGGTGAATTTACCGTCCGGCCGCGCCGCCCGGCCGGCAAGCTGGCCAAATACCCGCCCTCGACCGAGCGCGTTTACAAGCCCCAAGGCTGCGGAGCCGCCGCATGAACACCACCACCCTGCTGCTCTTTTCCGTCGTCGCGCTGGTAGCCATTGCCACGCCCGGCCCCACGGTACTGCTGGCGCTGGCCAATGGCTCGCGCTACGGCGTGCGGCGCTCTGTGCCGGGCATGCTGGGTGCGGTGATGTCCGATTTTGTGCTGGTGGGCGCGGTGGCTCTGGGCCTGGGCGCCCTGCTGGCGGCATCCGAGTTCTGGTTTTCCGTGCTCAAGTGGGCCGGCGCCGTGTACCTGGCCTGGCTGGGCATCCGGCTGCTGCGCTCGCGCGGCGGGTTTGAGATTCCCGCAGAAAGCGCCGCCGGCACGCAACACAGCGGCCGCGCGATTTTCATGAAGTCTTTTCTGGTGGCGGTGACCAACCCCAAGGGCTACCTCTTCTGCTCCGCCCTGCTGCCCCAGTTCATCGACCCGGCGGCTGCACAAGCGCCGCAGTACATCGCCATCTCGCTGGTGTTCGCGGGCATCGATTTTTCCGTCATGTTTGCTTATGCCTTTATCGGCGCGAAAGCGATCCGCCTGCTCAAGGCCTCGGCCACCCGCTGGATAGACCGCGCCTGCGGCGGCGCGCTGCTGGCGCTGGCCGGCTCGCTGGCGTTTTACCGCCGCGCCAACACCTGAGCGGAGTCCTGCTGCTGGCGTTACAGGCGTCATTGATGCGTGATGCAGGCGAGCGGCCTGGCCCTCGCCACTCCTTGCGCATGGACTTTCCCGCTTAGTCCTGTAAACTGCCTGAGTCCTTTCACAGGACTTCACGCATCTCCCCGGCCAGGATCGTAGACACGCTGCTCCCGCAGCGCCACACAGCACGATCCGTCGTTACTTTCACAGGAACATGGCCCATGTCACCCCTTCCCAGCCTGAGCGCCCTTGATGCGCTCGCCAAAGCCGACGGCATCGAGGTCAAGCGCCAGGAGGCCTTGCTGAAAACCGGCGCGCTGCAGACCGCCATCCTGACGAGTGAGAATTTCTCCATCATCGCGACCGATGAAAAAGGCATCATCCAGCTCTTCAACGTCGGCGCCGAGCGCATGCTGGGCTATATGGCCGCCGAGGTCGTCAACAAAATTAACCCCAGCGACATCCACGACCCGCAAGAGGTGATGGCGCGCGCCCAGGCGCTGAGCGCTGAGCTCGCCACCACCATCACGCCGGGCTTCGAGGCGCTGGCCTTCAAGGCCTCGCGCGGCATTGAAGACATCTACGAGCTGACCTACATCTGCAAGGACGGCAGCCGCTTTCCGGCCATCGTGTCGATCACTGCCTTGCGCGACGACCTGGGCACCATCATTGGCTATCTGCTGATCGGTACGGACAACTCGGTGCGCAAGCAGGTTGAAGTCGCCCTGAAGGAATCCATGGCGGTGGCCGAAAAAGCCAACCTCGCCAAATCGGATTTCCTCTCCAGCATGAGCCACGAGCTGCGTACGCCGCTCAGCGCCATCCTCGGCTTTGCGCAGCTGATCGAGTCCGGAACGCCGGAGCCGACGCCATCGCAAAAACGCAGCGTGGACCAGATCCTCCAGGCCGGCTGGTACCTGCTGGACCTCATCAATGAAATCCTGGACCTGGCGCTGATCGAATCCGGCAAGCTCTCTTTGTCGCTGGAGCCGGTGTCGCTGGCCGAAGTCATGCGCGAATGCGAGACCATGATCGAGTCCCAGGCCGAAAAGCGCGGCATCGCCGTGAGCTTCCCGGAGCTGGACTCCCCCATCTTTGTCAACGTGGACCGTACGCGCCTCAAGCAGGTGCTGATCAACCTGCTGTCCAACGCCATCAAATACAACACCGAGCACGGCAAGGTGACGATCAAATGCGTCGGCCTCACGCCCGGCCGCATCCGCATTTGCGTGGAAGACACCGGCGAAGGACTGGCCCGGGAGAAAATCGATCAGCTGTTTCAGCCTTTTAACCGCCTCGGCCAGGAAGCCAGCACCGAACAGGGCACAGGCATAGGCCTTGTCATGACCAAACGGCTGGTTGAACTGATGGGCGGAGCCATCGGCGTGGAAAGCGCGGTCGGCAAAGGCAGCATGTTCTGGATCGAACTGAACATCACCACCGAGCAGAAATTTTCGCCGGAGCTGCTCAATCTTGCGCTCGGGCCCGCGGCGCATGAGCCTGCGGACCTGCAAACCTGCACGGTGCTCTACGTTGAAGACAACCCGGCCAACCTGATGCTTGTGGAAGACCTGATCGCAAGGCGTGCAGACTTCCGCCTGCTGTCAGCGCGCGACGGCATCAGCGGGATCGCCATTGCCAGGGCTTCGCTGCCGGACTTCGTGCTGATGGACATCAACCTTCCCGGCATCAGCGGCATCACCGCCATGAAAATTCTTTCAGAAGACCCGTTGACGCGGGGTATCCCCGTGGTGGCGCTCAGCGCCAACGCCATGCCCCGCGACATTGAAAAAGGCCTGGAGGCCGGCTTCTTCCGTTATCTCACCAAGCCCATCAAGATCAACGAGTTTATGGAAACCCTGGACCTGATGTTCACGCTGGCAAAAAGCAAAAAAGACGGGGCTGCGGCCAAAGGAGTTACGCCATGAACACCGAATTCGACATCCTTCATGCCACCGTCCTGATCGTAGACGACCAGCCCGTCAATGTGCAGCTGCTTGAGCAGTTGCTGGCAGGCGCCGGCTACACCCAGGTCAGCTCCACCACCAATCCGCTGGAGGTGGCAGCGCTTCATGCGGAACATCGCTACGACCTGATCCTGCTCGACCTGAAGATGCCCGGCATGGATGGCTTTCAGGTGATGGAAGCGCTCAAGGAAGACAAGCACGACAAATACCTCTCGGTCATCGTGCTGACGGCAGAGCCGGCCCACAAGCTGCGCGCCCTGCAGGCCGGCGCCAAGGACTTCATCAGCAAACCGTTTGACCTGGTGGAAGTCAAGACGCGCATCCACAACGCGCTGGAAGTGCGCCTGCTGTACAAAAAACTGGAAAACTACAGCAAGCTGCTGGAGCTGGCCATGCAGCAAAGCAGTGCAGAGACCAACGACACGGACAGGCGCTAAACGCCAGCTGTGGCAGGTCCGCCTGCAGGCGCCAATGCAGCTTTCAGCGGCCCCCAGCGCCGCGCGAATTGCTCCTGATTTCATAGCTGCACGTACCGATGTCCATTGGGCTGGAGCCACTTTCATCTCAAACCGGGCGGCAGCGGCAGCATGCGGCGTCTGACGGGCAAGTAGGACTGGTCCGATGGGCGGGCATGCCGGCTGGCCTTACTGTGGTTTCTCTGATGGAGATACCACGGAGATACCCCACCATGAATCTGCCCCATGCCGACCTCGCTCCAGCGAGCCGCGAGGTCCGGATTCCCTGCGCTCAAGCCTGGCTGTATGGCGACCTCGTCTTGCCCGCCGGCGCCCAGGGCGTGGTGCTGTTTGCCCACGGTAGCGGCAGCGGCCGGCACAGCGCGCGCAACCGGCAAGTCGCGCAGGCACTCCAGCACGCAGGCATTGCCACCCTGCTGTTTGACCTGCTCACCGTGGAGGAGGAGCAGGTAGACATCCATACGCGTGAACACCGCTTTGACATCGCCCTGCTGACCGGCCGTATGCAGCAAGCCACCGAATGGGTGCTCGCCCAGCCGGGCCTGGAGCAGGCCGCTATCGGCTACTTCGGCGCCAGCACGGGCAGTGCCGCGGCGCTGATTGCCGCGGCGCGGCTCGGCAAACGTATTGCCGCGGTGGTTTCGCGCAGCGGCCGCCCCGACCTCGCCGGTCCGGTGGCATTGGCGGCGGTGACAGCACCCACGCTGCTCATCGCCGGCGGCGCCGACGAAGAAGTCATCACGCTCAACGAACAAGCCTATGAGCATTTGCGATGCGAAAAAGAGCTCGCGATTGTGCCGGGCGCCACACACTTGTTCGAGGAACGCGGCACCCTTGAGCAAGTGGCCCAGCTGGCGGCCAACTGGTTCAGCACCTACCTTGTAACCGCCAGAACCTCTGGCATCCACCCCGGCATCCACTCCGGCATGCAGCATGGCAGCCCCGCGCCTTCCTTATGAAAACCGGCGCCAGGCCGGCCGCGTGCTGGCCGACGCGCTGGCCCACTGCCGCGAGCGGCCCAACCTGCTGGTGCTGGCCCTGCCGCGTGGCGGCGTGCCGGTGGGCGCCGAAGTCGCCTCGGCACTGGAAGCGCCGCTGGACATTCTTGTGGTGCGCAAGCTGGGTTTTCCGGGCCACGAGGAATTTGCCATCGGCGCCATTGCCAGCGGCGGTGTGCGTGTGATGAACCCCTTGCCTGGCATGACAGTGCCGCCCGACGCGTTGGCCGGGCTGGTCGCGCGCGAGCAGGCCGAGCTGGTGCGGCGCGAACAGCTTTACCGGGGCGAACGCCCGGCCATCGATCCGCTTGGGCGTACGGTGGTCGTGATCGACGACGGGCTGGCCACCGGCGCGACCATGCGCGCCGCGCTGCTGGCCGTGCGGCAGCAGAAGCCGGCCTGGCTGGTGGCCGCCGTGCCGGTCGGCGCTGCCGAGAGCTGCCGCGAACTGCAGGACGTGGCCGATGAAGTGGTCTGCCCCGCCATGCCCGAACCCTTTCGCGCGGTCGGCCTGTGGTACCGCGAGTTCCCGCAGATGAGCGACGACGAGGTACACACCTTGCTGGAAGATTCACGCCGCCTGCATGCCCGCTCCGTCCACCTGAAACCCCGTGAGGATGTCCCATGACCCCGCAGCACACGCCTTCCCGGACGGACCCAAAACTGCTGGAGAGCCTGCAGAGGCACCAGCAGCCGCTGACCGGCAATCCACACGATTACGACGGCTTGCTGCAGTTGATCGGCCCGGCGCGTTTTGTCCTGATTGGCGAGGCCTCCCACGGCACACGCGAGTTTTACCAGGAGCGCGTGAACATCACCCGGCGCCTGATCACCGAAAAGGGCTTCACCGCTGTGGCGGTGGAAGCCGACTGGCCTGACGCCTTGCGTGTCAACCGTTATGTGCGTGGCCTGTCCGGCGACCGCAATGCCGAGGAAGCCCTGGCGGGGTTTGAACGCTTCCCCGCTTGGATGTGGCGCAATACGGTGGTTCGCGATTTTGTGGAGTGGCTGCGCGAGCACAACAGCGGCCTCCCGCCAGCGCAGCAGGTGGGCTTTTACGGCATGGACCTCTACAGCCTGTTTTCCTCTATCCAGGAAGTGCTGGCCTACCTGGACCGCACCGACCCCGCCGCGGCGGAGCGGGCCCGCCAACATTACGCGTGCTTTGACCATACCGCGCAAGACAGTCAGGCCTATGGCTATGCCGCCAGTTTCGGCATGGCGCCTAGCTGTGAAGACGATGTGGTGCAACAGCTGCGCGCCATGAACCGCCGCTTCGGGGAGATGCCGCCCACCCCCGGGCTGGAGCGCGACGAGATGTTTTACGCACAGCAAAACGCACGGCTGGTGCGCAACGCCGAAGAGTACTACCGCACCATGTTCCGTGGACGGGTGTCGTCATGGAACCTGCGCGATAGCCACATGGAAGAAACCTTGTGTGCGCTGGACCGCCACCTGGGCGCCGGCGGCACGCCGCCGCGCATGGCCGTGTGGGCCCACAACTCGCATCTGGGGGATGCGGCAGCCACCGAAATGGGCGAGCGGGGTGAGTGGAACCTGGGCCAGCTGATGCGCGACCGCCATGACGGAGGCGCCGTGCTGGTGGGTTTCAGCACCCACCACGGCGGGGTCACGGCGGCCTCGAACTGGGACGAGCCGCCGCAGCACAAACGCGTGCGCCCCGGCCTGCCCGGCAGCTGGGAAGATGTTCTGCACCACACCGGAAACAGCCGCTTCTGGCTGGACCTGCGGGGCAACACCGAACTTGCCACGCTGGCCAGGCCGCTGCGGCTGCAGCGTGCCATCGGCGTGATCTACCGGCCCGACACCGAACGCCAGAGCCACTACTTCCACACCCACCTGAGCGCGCAGTTCGATGCCTTGATCCACATCGATGAAACCCATGCGCTGGAGCCGCTGGACAAGGGGCCGGTGTGGCAGACCGGCGAGGCGCCCGAGACCTTTCCGTCAGGCATGTGAGGCGTCCTGGCCTCCTGATACTCCTGGTACGGCAAGCCGCCGTCCTAGTGAAAGTCCCGGCTGGAGGTGCCCAGCCGCCCGAGCAGCGGCGTAAGGTCTTCGAGCCGGTGCGCCACCAGGTTGCGCACCGCGCCGTAGCCCTTGGCGGTGCCGGTTTCTTCACTGCGCTGCCACACACCGTGTACCGCCAGCAGCCGCGCATGCAGCACCTCGGGGCGTTGCGCCTCCCGCAGCGATTTCCATACGATCACGTTGACCGGGCCGGTTTCGTCCTCCAGCGTGATGAAGATGGTGCCCTTGGCGGTTTGCGGCTGCTGGCGCACCGTGACGATGCCGCAGCCGGCCACCTCTTCACCGTCGGGCAAGGCATTGAGCTCGCTGGCGCTCAGCAAGCCCTTGCGTGCCAGCCGTTCCCGCAGCAGCGCCACCGGGTGGCGGCGCAGCGTCAAGCCGGTGGCCCGGTAGTCGAACAGGATGTTTTCGCCCTCGGGCGTGTCGGGCAACGCCAGCGGCGTTTCGTGGGTGGGCACGGATTTGAGCAGCCGCGGCGCGGCCTTGATGGCCGACGCCTCCCAGACCTGCTGGCGCCGGTGGCCGGCCAGCGGCAACAAGGCATCGGCAGCGGCCAGCGCGCTGATTTCCAGGGTGCCCAACTGGGCGCGCGACACCAGGTCTTCGGTTGAGGTGAAAGGCGCCTGCGCCCGTGCAGCCACCAGGCGCAGGGCGGCGTCTTCACGCAAGCCGGCCACCAGCCGCAGGCCCAGGCGCACCGCCGGCTGAACACCTTGAGGCAGCACATCCTGTGGTTCCAGCGTGCAGTCCCATTCACTGTGCATTACGTCGACCGGGCGCACCTGCACCTGGTGGCGGACAGCGTCCTGCACCAGCTGGGACGGTGTGTAAAACCCCATGGGCTGCGAATTGACCATGGCCGCGAGAAAGCAGGCCGGCTCATGGCACTTGAGCCAGCAGCTCACGTACACCAGCTTGGCAAAGCTGGCGGCGTGGCTTTCGGGGAAGCCGTAGTCGCCGAAGCCCAGGATCTGGCTGAAGATCCGTTCGGCGAACTCGGGGCTGTAGCCGTTTTTTACCATGGCGTTGACCAGGCGGCCATGAAAGCGGTCCACCCCGCCTTTGCGCTTCCAGGCGGCCATGGAGCGGCGCAGGTCGTCGGCCTCGCCTGGCGTGAAGTCGGCGGCGATCATCGCGATCTGCATGACCTGCTCCTGAAAAATCGGAATGCCCAGCGTGCGCTCCAGGGCCGGGTTGAGCGCCGGGTACTCGGCTTTGATCTCGCCGCCCTTCCTGAGGATTTCCCGGTTCTTCAGGTAAGGGTGCACCATGCCGCCCTGGATGGGCCCCGGCCGCACGATGGCGACCTCGACCACCAGGTCGTAGTAGCTGCGCGGCTGCAGGCGCGGCAGCATGGACATCTGCGCGCGGCTTTCGATCTGGAACACCCCCACCGTGTCGGCTTCGCAGATCATGTCGTAGGTCTTGTCGTCCGGCTTGACCTGGTGCATCTGCAACTCGCTGCCGCGCGCCTGGTTTACCAGCGCCAGGCAGCGCCGTATGGCCGACAGCATGCCCAGGGCCAGCACATCGACCTTGAGCAGGCCCATGGCCTCCAGGTCGTCTTTGTCCCACTGGATGATGCGGCGGTCTTCCATCGAGGCCGGCTGCACCGGCACCAGCCGCGTGAGCTTGCCCTGCGTCAGCACAAAGCCGCCCACATGCTGGCTCAGGTGGCGCGGAAAGCCGATGAGCTGCGCCGAGAGGCCCAGCCATTGCAGCACCGGGCCTTCCCTGCCCGCCAGCCCGGCCTGCCTTACTTTTTCTTCCAGCACCTCGCTGCCGTCAAACCAGAAATGCTCTTTGGCGAACTGGTCGATCAGCTCGGGCGCGATGGCCAGCGCCTTGCCCACATCACGGATGGCGCTGCGCGGCCGGTAGCTGATGACGGTGGCAGCGATGGCGGCGCGGTCGTGGCCGTATTTTTGGTAGATGTACTGGATGACTTCCTCGCGCCGCTCGTGCTCGAAGTCCACGTCGATGTCGGGCGGCTCACGGCGCTCGCGGCTGATGAAACGCTCAAACAGCAGCTTGCTTTCCGCCGGGTTGATCGCCGTGACGCCCAGGCAGAAGCACACCGCGGAATTGGCCGCCGAGCCGCGTCCCTGGCACAGGATTTTTTCCTCTCTCGCAAAGCGGACGATGTCATGCACGGTGATGAAGAACATCTCGTACTCAAGCTCTTCGATCAGCGCCAGCTCGAAGCCCAGTTGCCGCCGGATCTTGTGCGGTATGTGATGCGGATAGCGGGTATGGGCGCCCTGCCAGGTCAGCCGCCTGAGCCACCTCGCCGGCGTTTCGGCCGGCGGCACCATGTCTTCGCGGGGGTAGCGGTAGAGATTGCGGATTTCGTCCAGGTTGAAGGTGCAGCGCGCGGCGACTTCCAGGGTCGCCCGCAGCAGGTCGGCCGGGTAAATCTCGGCCAGCCGCATGCGCGGGCGCAAATGCGCCTCTGCATTGGCCTGCAGCGCAAAACCGCAGGCGTGCACCGGTTTGCCCAGCTTGATGGCCGTCATCACGTCGTGCAGCGGTTTGCGCGAGCGCTTATGCATCAGCACATGGCCGGCGGCGACCAGGCGTATGCCGGTGCGCCGCGCGACCTCCCGCAGTTGCTGCAGGCGCAGCGCATCGTCCAGGCCCTGCAGCAGCTCCACGGCCAGCCAGGCATTCAAGCCAAAAAGGCCTGTAGCCCAGGCGGCATGTGCACAGAGCGCTTCTGTATTGATAGCGACGCCGGTTTCTTGCAAGGGCGACAACAGGATCTCACAATCGGCCAGCCGCGAAAAATCCGTCTCGCCCCAGGTCACGCGGTAGCTGCCCTTCTCGATCACATCACCGGCCCGCCGCGCTTCGGTGATGAACTCGCACAGGTTTCCCCAACCTGCGGCGTTGTGGGGCAGCAGCACCAGCCTGAATGCCTCCTTCGCCTCTTTCACCTCTTGTGCTTCTTTCGCCTGCACCAGGAATTCCGCCCCCGGCAGCAGCTGCAGGCCCAGGTCTTTGGCCACCTCGTGCGCCCTGACGACGCCTGCGACAGAGCACTCGTCGGTGATTGCCAGCGCCTTGTAGCCGAGCTGGGAGGCGCGCTCGGCCAGCTCCTGCGCGTGCGAAGCCCCGCGCTGGAAGCTGAAATTGCTCAGCGCGTGCAATTCAGCGTAATCGGGAAGCGTGTAGGCGGACATGGGATTGACGCGTCAGGTTCAGGGTTAGGGCCAGGTCTTCAGGCAAAAAAGCCGTGCAGGTACCAGGCCCGCTGGCTGGCGCCCTGGGGCGTTGCGCCCAGCCGCTCGCTGTAGATCCACAGCAGGCCGCCCTGCTGGCTGCGGTAGATAAAGTAGTCGCGAAAGGTCCACGGCTTTTCGCACATGCCGGCGGCGGGAGCGGTATCACTGCCCGCCAGCAGCCATTCGGCGGCCTCCAGCCGCTGCGGCCCGGTCAGGCGGGTGAGCTTGCCCTGGTACACCGGGCTGTTGCCTGAGGTGCCCAGCTTGAGCGGCTCGGGCAGCAACCAGGTCGGGTACAAGGCTTCGGTTCTGGATGCCGGCGGCGCTTCACTGGCTTTATTTTTCAAGCGTTTTAGCCCTCTGGCCCTTAAAGGACGTTGGGAACCAGCTATCGATTTCATAGCGAGCCGCGCGTTGACCCAACGCTGCATCTGCTCGGGCCGGTGGTCTTCGCCAGGCTGCCAGGCCTGTACCTGTGCATCGCCCAGGCGCGCGCTCAGCCGCTCGATCAGTTCTACCGCCCCGCCTTCGCCCGCGTGCTGCCGGTGCGCCTCCATCAGCAGGCTGCGGGTGGCCGCCGCCGAATCAGCCAGCAACTCGGTCACCAGCGAGCGCAAGCTCAGGCTGTGCACCGGCGCCGGCAGTTTTTGCTGCGCCAGGTGCTCGGCGATGAGGCGCGCCACATGGCGCAGGTCTTGCGCGGGCTGGGCGGTGCGGATGTCGAGTTCACCGGTAGGCGGCACGTCGCGGCGCGGGTCCAGGTGCCAGGTGAGCTTCAGGGCGCACAGCCCGCTCTGGCGCCCCAGCAGCCAGGCGTGCAGGTGGACCAGCAGCCGCTCCACGCCCGCCATCAGTGCCGGCGCGTGGGTGACCAGCGCGTTGAGCTCCAGTTTCTCTTCAAAGTGCTCGGGCAAGACTTGCCACTCGTAGTCGTCAGGGGTGCGGCCACGGGCACGGTCCAGCGCCTGCAGCAGCTCGGCGCCAAAGCGCCGGGCCACGCCGTCACGCGGCAGGCGCAGCAGGTCGTCCCAGGTGCGGCAGCCAATGCGCTCCAGCACGTCCAGGTGCGGGCGGGCGGCGCTCAGGGTGTGCATGGGCAGGTCGGCCACGCGGGTTTTGGTGTGTGCACCCGGGCTGTTTTGCCCCGCAAGACGCAGGCATAGACGTAAGCGCAAACGGCCAAGCGCTATCAAAGATGTAGCAGCTTGTGCATGTGTGATATGGGCTGCAGCCTGATTTTCCTCAAAAAACTGGCGCACCTGCTGCTCCAGCCGCTCAGCCAGGCGCGCCAGCCCGCCGAAGAGGCGCAGGCTGCCGGTCACGTCCATCAGCACGGCTTCATCGACCAGCGCCACGCGTGGCGTAAAGCCCAGCGCCATGCTGGCCAGCAAGCGCTGCACGGCGGCAGGGTCTTGCGCCCACTGCGCCGCCGCGCTTTGCGGCACGGCCTGGCCCGGCTCAGTGGTGATCGAGATGTGCAATGCGATCCAGCAAGGCATGGATGGGACTCTCTGGTGAAGTGACAGGAAGCGAAACCCGCGAAGGCAGCAGGACGGGCGCCAGCTCTTCCCGCTTTTGGCGCGCCCTTTCGCGGCTGGCCGCCAGCAGCGCCGACAGCCGCGCCGGCCGGGTGTCGAGCAGCACAGGTGCGGCCAATGGCGGGCCGCGGCGCTTGAGTACGTGGACCAGCAGGTTGCCGGCTTCCTGCACCGTGCCCTCCAGCAGCAGGCGCAGCGGCGCGGGAGAAGACTCATGCTGCGCCCGCGGCGGGCGAAAGACAAACAACAGCTTGTTGTGCGCGTGGGCGGCAATCTGCAGGCGGCGCAAATGGGCGCTGCGCGCATCGGGCAGCCAGGCCAGCACACAGTGCACGTCGTGGCACTGCAGGGCTTCACGCGTGGCCCAGAGCAGCGACGGCGCGTCACCCGGTTTGCCGTGAATGCTGAGCACACGCGCCATGTTGAGTTGGCGGGCGCCCAGCGCCGGGCCAAACGGCAGGTAAGGCGCGCCCACCAGCACCGTCAGCTGCGCCGGAGCCTCTGCCTGCACGGCGGCCAGCGCCTGTGCGATGAGGCCCCATTCATGCAGGCCGGCCTGCGGCTGGAGCACTTCAACCAAGGCGCCCTGCGGCCAGCCGCCGCCGGGCAAGACGCCGTCAAGCGCCGCATAACCTGTGGCCACCGTTTGCAGGCTCGCGCTGCCCAGCTCGCCGGCTCGCCATACATTGGCGAAATCCGGCAAAGGACGGGCTGCGATGGTTGGCGAAAGCATGAGGGCGATTCAATGCAAATACTGTGTTTAAATACAGTTTACTGCTTTCCCGCCAATCAATCGAAATACCCTCAAACACACATTGATGCTAAAATGCAATGATGCGAACCACCCTTGATTTGCCTGATTCCTTGTTGCGAGAGCTCAAAACTCGTGCAGCACAAAACGGCCAAAGCCTTAAATCCTTGCTGAATGAATTGATTCAGCGGGCCATGCGCATACCTGCTGCCCCGGATCTTGCAGAGCAAGCCGCCCCATCCCTACCCGTGTTGAAGCGGCTTCAAGGCTCACGAGGCGACGAAGCCGGGAAGCCAATCCCAGCTCAAAGCAACGAACAACTTGAGGATCAGGCGCTACAGGAAGATATCGAGAAATTGCGGCGCATCGGATTCATCCGATGACAGCGCCAGATCTCCTGGATGTGAACGTCTGGCTGGCGCTGGCGCATCCGGGGCATACGCACCACGAGGCAGCTAAAAATTACTGGGCCGGCGCGCCTTCACAGTTGGCGTTTTGCCGAGCCAGCATGAAGGGTTTCCTGTGCCTCGTGACCCAACCCGCCGTGATGGGCGCCGCCGCGCATACGCCCGAAGAAGCGTGGGCCATCTACGAGGCCCATTTAAGCGGCGGGCGTACTGTGTTGCTTGCGGAATCCACCACCGCCGAAGCCCAAATGCGCCGCTACACCACGCGACCAGGCTTTCGCATCCGCGACTGGACCGATGCCTGGCTGGCCAGCCTTGCAGTCACCGCCGGCTGCCGCATGGTGTCTTTTGATACGGGGTTCACGCAATACGATGGCCTTGATTTCCTGCAGCTGAAAATCAAAAACTGAAGGCCGCGTACGGCACCCGGGCCTACAGCTTCAGCGCTTGCGCGCCTGGCGCACGACCAAGACCAAACCGATCAGCCCAATCCCCACAAAGCACAGGAAAGACCAGTTGGCGATAGAGCCACCCAGGAAAGTCCAGTCGATCTTGGTGCAATCGCCGCTGCCTTTGAAGATCATGGGAATAGCGCGCTTCAGGGGAAAAGTTTCGATCATTCCGTAAAAGTCGCGGCCGCAAGAGGCGATCTCTGGCGGGTACCACTGCAGGAAGCTCTGTCGCGCCGCCACAAAAGCACCAAAACCGGCCAGCAACACCATCAGGCCCGAGCCTGCGACCAACGCGCCCCGGCTTTTGATCATTGCGGTGATCCCCGCCACCACCGCCACCAGCACCAGGGCATACCGCTGCACGATGCACATGGGGCAAGGCTCCAGGCCGACCACATGCTGCAGATACAAGCCAAAAGCCAGCATGGCGACACAGGCGGCAGCCACCAAAGCCAGCAGACGGCGCGGCATGGCATCGAAATACGTCAAAAACATCAGGAACCCTCTTTTTTCTGAATTGGCGTGATTGTGAACGTTGTAAATTGTCCGATGGTTCGGGAGCCTGGACCGGGATAAGTTCCTTGGCTTTGCCAGTATTTGTCCTACAGGTGCAGGCCCTCTGCCGGCGTAAGTTTTCAGGACCTCAAACAGGGCATCGCCAAATTGCAAGCGGCTAGCCAGGATTGAACAGGAACACATCATGGAAATACACCGCGGACGACTCATCGACCATCTTCACCTGCGCGCCCACGACCTTGCAGCCAGCAAGCGTTTTTACCGCGCCGTACTGAAGTCGCTGAACAAGGAAAGCGCCATCCAGGAAGCCGACGACCATTTCTCGGCCGATGAATTGTGGATAGACCAGGCCGACGGCGCCACCTCGCATGTGCACCTGGCCTTTCGGGCCAAAGACCACGCAGAGGTCAAAGCCTTTTACGAAGCGGCCCTGGCCGCCGGAGGCATCGACAACGGCGCGCCGGGCGAACGCAAATACCACCCCGGTTACTACGCCGCCTTTGTGCTGGATCCGGACGGCAACAACATCGAGGCGGTGTACCACGGGCCCTTTGTAGCGTCGGCCGAATCCGTGGTGATCAAGCCGGCCGGACAGTAAAACCAGGGGGACGAAGGGGCTGCGGCTCACGGCAAAATGGGCTTTGGAATGATTCCAAAGCCTTTTGCCTCAAGGAGCCGCCATGTGCCGCAACATCAAGACCTTGTTCAACTTCGAGCCGCCCGCGACGGAGTTGGAAATCCGTGACGCCTCGCTGCAGTTTGTCAGGAAGCTCAGTGGTTTTAACGTGCCGTCCAAAGCCAACGAGGCCGCATTTGACCGCGCTGTAGAAGAGGTTGCGGCCTCGGCGCGGGTTCTCATCCGCTCCTTGGTAACGAATGCCGAGCCTCGCAGTCGGGAAGTTGAGGCAGAGCGAGCACGCGCCAGGTCGGCGTTGAGGTTTGGCACGAGCCAGTGAACGGCAGGCTGTGTCCTCAACAAGCACCCCTGCCTTAACCACCATACTGCCTTCGCGCAGGCAATTGCAATGCCCTCGGGCATCACAATGCACAAACTCAATAGAGGGGCCAGTTGATGATCTTTCAGGCATAGTGATACCTGAAAGTTGTTCCCACGGTTTGTCTAGCAAGGGAAAATCGTGCAACACTTGGGCGACGATTTAGGTAACCCTTCCTTCAAACGGACCGGCCTCGGCAGGCCGCTTAAGTCAAACGTTAGCCCCCCAAGGAGCCCTTTCCTCGTGAGAATACTCTTCGCTGCTTCTGTCGTTGCGCAAATCACTCTGGCTGGGTGCAGCCATCCGCAGTTCGTCCCAACCTCTTCAGGCAGCTCCGCTCTTGTTGAATTCAGGAACGGTTCGACTGGCTACACGCAGCAGTACTTCTTTGAGGAGCCTGTCTCCTGCAAAGGGCCTTCCGTCATCACCTCAGTGGGCCCGCAGAGTTCAAAGTCTGTTCGAATGCCTGCAGGTCAGCCCATTACCATTTGGACAAGCGCCTGGGGTCTGCCTGCGCCCGCAGGGATGGTTGCTTGGTGCAGGCCTTCAGCATTTTCAAGCCGTCTGGTTGCTGGGCGCTCCTACCGTGTGGAGTTTGTGGCCGACGCGTCTCAAAAGAAATGTGGCGTGGTGCTAACTTCAACCGATGACCAGCAAGTGAAGCTAGTCTCACGAAAAGTAGACGGGCCTGAAATTGCCGGGGGGCCCCTGACCAAGGCATTCTCATGTAGTCAGTCAGATGATCTTTCGGCAATTACTCGATAGCAGAGGCGCGGCATCCGGGTATCTGCGCCGGTGAGTCTAAGCTTTCAATCGCGATAGGATGCGACCGGCAAGCCGGAGCGCGCCTCTCATCTCAAACGTTACCCCTCCACAAACACCCTCGCCTTGCGCGGCGTCACGACCAGCATGTCGCCTTCTCGCAGGCCCATCTCTTTGAACTGCTGTGAAGGCATCTGGGCTTCGATGATGGCGTCGCCTGAGACATTGCCTTTTTGTTCGTAGCCTTCGGCGGGAATCAGCTCCAGCCGGGCAATGGGGCCGATGACAATGGCGCGCTCCAGGTGGGCGACTATGCCTTCGGCGCCGGGTGCGTAGCGTTGCACGTCCAGGTCGTGCGGGCGCACGTAGGCAAAGGCCTTGGCGTCCTGCGCGCCGGCATGCTCGGGGGCATTGAGGCGCAGGCCTTCGAGCTGTACCTCGCCTTCGTGCGCGCGGCCGTGGAACAAATTGACGTCGCCCAGGAAGCCATACACAAAGGGGCTGGCGGGATGGTCCCAGACGTCTTGGGGCGAGCCGATCTGCTCGACCTTGCCTTGGTTCATCAGCACCACGCGGTCGGCGACTTCCAGCGCTTCTTCCTGGTCGTGCGTCACAAAAATGCTGGTGACATGCAGGTCGTCGTGCAGGCGGCGCAGCCAGCGGCGCAGCTCCTTGCGCACCTTGGCGTCGAGTGCGCCAAAAGGCTCGTCGAGCAGCAGCACCTTGGGCTCTACTGCCAGCGCGCGCGCCAGGGCAATACGCTGGCGCTGGCCGCCTGAGAGCTGCGACGGAAAGCGGTCGGCCAGCCAGTCGAGCTGCACGAGGTTGAGCAGCGAATGGACTTTTTCCTTGATCTGCGCCTCACTGGGCCGCTGGCCGCGAGGCTTCACGCGAAGGCCGAAGGCCACGTTTTCAAAGACCGTCATGTGGCGGAACAGCGCGTAGTGCTGGAAGACAAAGCCGACCTGGCGCTCACGCACATGCACGTCGGTGGTGTCTTCGCCGCTGAAGAGGATGCTGCCGCGGTCGGCGGTTTCAAGCCCGGCAATGATGCGCAGCAAGGTGGTCTTGCCGCAGCCGGAAGGGCCGAGCAAGGCGACCAGCTCGCCCGACTCAATGTCCAGGCTCACGTCGCCGAGCGCCTGGAAGTCGCCAAAATGTTTGCTGACGTTGCGGATTTCGATGCTCATGATATTTTCCTTTAGCGAACGGCGGCCACGGCAGCCTGGGGCTGTGGGCGCTCAGGCGGCAAATCAGCCGCGGCTTTCATATCTGCCTCGTGGCGCCATTCGGCCACCGACTTGATAACCAGCGTGACCAGCGCGAGGATTGCCAGCAGCGAGGCCACGGCAAAAGCGGCTACAGACTGGTATTCGTTGTAGAGAATCTCGACGTGCAGCGGCAGCGTATTGGTCTGCCCGCGAATGTGGCCGGAGACCACCGAGACGGCCCCAAACTCGCCCATTGCCCGCGCATTGCACAAGATCACGCCGTAGATCAGGCCCCATTTGATGTTGGGCAGGGTGACGTGCCAGAAGGTCTGCCAGCCTGTCGCACCCAGCACGATGGCGGCCTGCTCTTCGTCGTTGCCTTGCGCCTGCATCAGCGGGATCAACTCTCGCGCAATGAAGGGAAAGGTCACAAACACGGTGGCAAGCACAATGCCGGGCACGGCAAAGATGATCTTGATGTCATGGGCCAATAGCCACGGCCCGAACCAGCCCTGCGCGCCGAAGATCAGCACGTAAATCAGGCCGGCCACGACGGGCGAGACGGAAAACGGCAAGTCCACCAGCGTCGTCAGGACCGACTTGCCGCGGAATTCGTACTTGGCGATCGCCCAGGCGGCGGCCACGCCAAACACCAGGTTCAGCGGAACGGCGATCGCGGCGGCAATCAGGGTGAGCCGGATGGCCGACCAGGCATCGGGTTCTTGCAGCGCGGCAAGGTAGGCCCCAAAGCCTTTGCGCAAGGCTTCCGTGAACACGGCGGCGAGCGGCAGGATCAGGAACAGGAGCACAAACAGCAGCGCAACGGTGATGAGCGTGTAGCGAACCCATGGGGCCTCGGTCGTGCCGGCAGTGGCACGACGAACCGGTTGATTCAAGGGGCCGCTCATGCCGGCGCTCCCGCGTTGCGGCGCTGCCAGGCTTGCAGGCCGTTGATGACCAGCAGCAGGACGAACGACACCAGCAGCATGACGACCGCCACGGCAGTTGCGCCGGCATAGTCGTATTGCTCAAGCTTGCCGATGATGATGAGCGGTGTGATTTCAGAAATCATGGGCATGTTGCCGGCGATAAAGATGACCGAGCCGTACTCGCCAATCGCGCGAGCGAACGCCATGGCAAAGCCGGTGAGCAACGCCGGCGTGATGTGCGGCAGGATGACCTTGGTGAAGATTTGCAGGCGCGTGGCGCCCAGCGAGGTGGCGGCTTCTTCGAGTTCTTTCTCGGCATCCTCCAGCACGGGCTGCACCGTCCGCACCACAAACGGCAGGCCGATAAAAATCAGCGCAATCACCACGCCCGCAGGCGTGAAGGCCAGCTTGATGCCCATGGGCTCGAGGTACTGCCCGATCCAGCCGTTGCCCGCCAGCAAGGCTGTGAGCGAAATACCCGCCACTGCGGTGGGCAGCGCAAAAGGCAGATCCACCAGTGCATCGACAATCTTTTTACCAGGAAACTTGTAGCGCACCAGCACCCAGGCCAGCAGCAGGCCGAACACGAGATTCACCAAGGCGGCAATCAGCGATGCGCCGAAAGTCAGACGGTAAGACGCCAGCACGCGCGGCGAGGTCACGGCGGTCATGAACTGGTCCCACGTGAGCGTGAAGGTTTTGAAGAACAGCGCCGAGATGGGAATCAGCACGATCAGGCTGAGGTACAGCACGGTGTAGCCGAGCGTCAGGCGAAAACCTGGCAACACCCGTTTGGCCGCCCTTTTGCTAGCCGCAGGCACACCCGGCGCCACCGCGGAAGGCGGCGCCACAGAAGACAAGGCGGTCATGGCTTACTTGACCGTGTAAAGCTTGTCGAACTGGCCGCCGTCGTTGAAGTGCACCTTCTGCGCTTCACCCAGGCTGCCAAAGACTTCTTGCACCGTGAAGAGCTGCAGCGGTTTGAAGGTGCTGGCGTATTTCTTCAGCACGGCCTGCGAACGCGGGCGCAGCGCGTGGCGGGCGGCGATTTCCTGGCCTTCTTCCGAGTAGAGGTAGTTCAGATAGGCCTTGGCCAGGTCTGCAGTGCCCTTCTTGGCGACCGTGCGCTCAACCACTGCCACAGGGTTTTCTGCCACGACGCTGATGGACGGGTAAATCGCGTCGACCTTGCCTTCGCCGAATTCCTTGTTGACCGACAGCACTTCGGATTCAAAGGTGATTAGTACGTCGCCGATATTGCGTTGCAGGAACACGGTGGTGGCGTCGCGCCCTCCTTTGCCCAGTACCGGCACATTTTTGTAGAGCTTGCCGACAAACTCGGCGGCTTGTGCATCGCTTGCGCCCTTCTTTTTGGCGTAACCCCAGGCAGCCAGGTAGGCGTAGCGGCCGTTGCCGCCGGTCTTGGGGTTGACCACGATCACCTGGATGCCGGGCTTGATCAGGTCGTCCCAGTCCTTGATGCCTTTGGGGTTGCCATTGCGCACCAGGAACAGCATGGTCGAGGTGGTGGGCGAAGCGTTGTCCGGAAACTTCTTGTTCCAGTCTTTGGCGACCACGCCGGCAGTGGCCAGGAAGTCCACGTCGGTTGAGGTGTTCATGGTGACGACGTCGGCGTCCAGGCCGTCGGCCACTGAGCGCGCCACGGCGCTGGAGCCCGCATGGGACTGGTCGACCTTCACATCTTTGCCGGTCGTCTTTTTGTAATGGGCAATAAAGGCTGCGTTGTAATCTTTATAGAACTCACGCGCGACGTCGTAGGAGCCGTTGAGCAGTGTTTGTGTTTGTGCCAAGGAGATACCGCTCGTTGCCACCGCCAGGGCCGCAAACGCGATTTTGAGTTTTGAGGAGGTCATGCCGTTTCCAGGGATCCGAAAGAAGAAGAGGAGCAAATTTGCGGAGAAGAAAAATCAAGCCGCGGCGCCGAAAGCGAAGCGTCACCGGCCAGGGACTGCAGCAGGGCAATGCCCAGTGGCCAGTCGCCGTGGCCTGATTCGACGTTGATGTGCCCCGCATCCTGCAAGCGCACAAACTCGCTGCCCCAGGCGCGGGCATAAGCGCCGGCCAGGCGCACCGGACAGAAAGGATCGTTGCTGCTGGCCACCAGCACGCTGCGATAAGGCAGCTTCTGGTAAGGCACGGGCGCGAAGTCGCTCAACACGGCGCGGCGTTCCGGGTCGGCCGGCGCCACCAGCAAAGCGCCGTGTATACGTTCGACCGCCTCGGGCGGCAAATGCGCCGTCGCGATGCAACCCAGGCTGTGCGCCACGATGACCACCGGCTCGTTCTGCAACTGGATGGTGTTGGCGATCGACGCCACCCAGGCCTTGCGCGAGGGCGTGATCCAGTCGTCCTGCCGCACGCGCACCGCATTGCCCAGGCGTTCGGCCCACAGGCTTTGCCAGTGGCCGGGACCGGAGTCGCGCCAGCCGGGAACGATTATGAAGCGCACGCTGCGTGAACCCGTCTGTCTGCTTATTTATTGGGCTGCGGTGTGATGCGTAGGTAAGGCTTGACCGCCTTGAAGCCCTTGGGGAAGCGCAAGGCAAGTTCGGCCGGATCCTGCAGGCTGGGCACGATGATCACGTCGTCGCCGTCTTTCCAGTTCACGGGCGTGGCCACCTTGTAGCCGTCGGTCAGCTGCAAAGAATCGATCACACGCAGGATTTCGTCGAAGTTGCGGCCCGTGCTGGCCGGATACGTGAACGTGGTGCGGATCACCTTCTTCGGATCGATGATGAACACGCTGCGCACCGTCGCCGTGGTGGAGGCGTTGGGGTGGATCATGTCGTAGAGGTTGGCGACAGTGCGGTCGGCATCGGCCAGGATGGGAAAGTTCACCGTGGTGTTTTGCGTCTCGTTGATGTCGTTGACCCATTTGCTGTGGGATTCGAGCGGATCCACGCTGACGGCGATGGGCTTGACGTTGCGCTTGGCAAATTCACCGCTCAAAGCCGCGGTTTTGCCGAGTTCCGTGGTGCAGACGGGCGTGAAGTCTGCCGGATGCGAAAAGAGCACAACCCATGAGTCGCCGGCCCACTGATGAAAAGAAATCTTGCCGGCAGTGGAGTCCTGGGTGAAGTCGGGGGCGGTGTCGCCGAGTCTGAGAGTAGCCATGTGTTGCTCCTTGAAATGCTTGGTTAAAGCATTGTGGGGAGCAAGTGTTAAAACTCAAAAGAATATATCGCTCTTAATTTATTTGATTTTCTGCATAACGATACGTCACCAGGATGCTGGGTGGACCCCTGGTGGATGGCTTTACCAAGTGTTGGCTGAAACGCCTGATTCCTGATCGGCGAGGTGTTTGCCGTCCGGTTGCCCTGGCCGGGGCCATGCCGGCCGGGGTTCAGATTGTTTATAAGAAATATCAGCCTCCAGCCCAATAGGAGCATAGGCAAGCCGCTCCTGAATTCATAGCATAGGTATGGAACGGTGTCGGATCGACCGACGGTCTTTGGATTGGCCCTGGCGATTGAAGGTTTGGTTTACCCCAGTTCGGGCGCGATGAACTCCGCATATTCATAAAGCGCACCCAGGATTTCCTCCCCCCGCTCGTCCGCCGTTTCTGAGAGCACATCAATCCGGGCAAACAAGGCGTCCACGTTGCGCGCCCCGCCCTCGCCCTCAAGCAGCCAGGCCACCCGGTGCGCTTCCCAGCGTTGGGTGTCTTCGGGTGACAGGGTTTCGGGGAAGTTGCGGGCGCGGTAGCGAAACAGCAGCTCTTCCAGCCGGTCGTCGTCAAAGCCGGTGCGGCTATGGGCCAGCTCGGCCGGTGACAAGGCACGCAACTGGTTCAGGCGGCGGCGGTCGGCGTTGCCGATGAAGCCGCCGTATAAGTCTTCGTCCACGTCGGGTGCGGCCTCTTTAGGGCGCTGAAAGACTTCGGGCCAGATGGCGCTCATGTCGGGCAGGCCTGCGGCTTTTTCGGCGTTGGCCAGCGCGATGTCGATGTCGACGCCCCACTTCGCGGCCATCTCGGGCGTCAGCGTGGCGAGCTTGCGCACGACCATGGGGGACTTGTTCAGGTGCACCGACTTGATGGGCAGGCGCTGCACGCCCTCGGGCAAGTCGGCTGATTTGCTGAAAAGGCGCTGGCGCAACGTGGCGACGTCCAGCAGGGGCAGCTCGCCGGGGTCTTGCGACAAGTCCCAGGCCAATAGCTCGTTTTTGTTGGTGGGGTGTGTGGCCAGCGGCCACATGACGGCCATGCAGCCACGCTCAGGCGGGAACATACCCGAGACGTGCAAGAAGGGCTGAGCCGTTTGCGGGCTGGTGGGCAGGCCAAGCTCGGTGGCGACACGGTCTTTTTTGTGCAGGCTCAAGGCAAAGTCGAAGAGCTTGGGCTGGGCCCGGCGGATCAGGCGCGCGAGCGCGATGGTGGCGCGCACGTCCGACAGGGCGTCATGGGCCGCGTCGTGCATCAAACCGTTGGCGCGCGCCAGGTCCTCGAGCTTGAAGCTGGGGCGGGTCACGCTTGGGTCGTCAGGGAAACGCTCGTCAGGCTTGCGCGGCCAGGCGATGCCTTCGGGCCGTAGGGCGTAGCACATGCGCACCACATCAAGCAAATCCCAGCGGCCGCAGTCGTTTTGCCATTCACGCGCGTACGGGTCCATCAGGTTGCGCCAAAACAGGTGGCGCGTGACTTCATCGTCAAAACGGATGGTGTTGTAGCCCACGCCGATGGTGCCGGGCTCGGCCAGCACAGCTTCAATCTTTGCGGCGAATTCGTGCTCCGCCACGCCGCGCTCCAGGCACAGCTGCGGGGTGATGCCGGTGAGCAGGCAGGACTCCGGGTCTGGCAGATAGTCGTTGGCGGGCTTGCAGTAAATCATCAGCGGCTCGCCGATTTCGTTGAGCTCGGCGTCGGTTCGTATGCCGGCAAACTGCGCGGGCCTGTCGCGGCGCGGGTTGATGCCGAAGGTTTCGTAGTCGTGCCAGAGGAAGGTGTGGGAGGACATGGAGCGTCTCGGAAAGGATTAAAGCAAAGGCGAAAACAGCCGCGCCGTGGCGTCGGCCAGCCGCATCAAAAAGCGCTGCGGCCTGTGGGCGTGCACGGCGGCGGCGCTGCGCAGGTCAGTCTCGAACTGTGCCGCCAAGGGCCCCGCCAGCGCCGGGCCGTACACCACGGCCATCACCTCAAAGTTAAGGCGAAAACTGCGGTTGTCGAAATTGGCGGTACCGGCCATGGCACAGTTGTCATCGACCACCAGCGTCTTGGAGTGCAGCATGCGGGCCTTGTATTCCCAGACTTTGACGCCGGCGGCAATCAGTTCGTCATAGTAGGAGCGCGCCGCGGCGCTGACGATCAGGCTGTCGCTTCGGCGCGGCACCAAAAGACGCACATCAACGCCGCGTAGCGCCGCGCTGGTCAGCGCCATCAAGGCGGGTTCGCCCGGCACAAAGTACGGCGTGGTCAGCCAGGCGCGCTGGCAGGATGCATTGATGGCCGCGACGTGCATGCGGTGTATGGGCTCCAGCATGGTGTCGGGCCCGCTGGTGATGATCTGCACCGGGATATCGCCAGCTTCCGCGTCGGGCAAGGGCTGCGGCAGCCAATGCGGTAGCGCGCGGTTCTTGTCACCGAGCTGTTCACCGGTGGTGTAAGCCCAGTCTTCGAGAAAAGTGGTTTGCAGCCAGCGCACCGCGCTGCCTTCAATGCGCAGGTGAACGTCGTGATACGCGTCCTTGCGGGTGCGCAGGTCCTCTTCGTCGGTGATGTTGACGCCGCCGGTAAAGCCGATGACGCCATCGCACACCACGATCTTTCGGTGGGTGCGGTAGTTGGTTACCGGACGGAGTCGGCGGCCAATGCGGGTGTCGTGGAAGAACGCGACCTGGGCGCCGGCGTCTGCCAGCGGCGCCAGAAACCTGCGGCCCAGGCGCTGGGAGCCCAGCGCATCAACCAGCAGGCGCACCACGACACCTTCCCTCGCTTTTTGCACCAGCAGGTCGCGCAGCGCCGTGCCGATCTGGTCGGGCTCGAAGATGTAGTACTCGAGGTGAATATGGTCACGCGCGCCACGCACCGCTTCGAAGATGCCGTCAAAGGTGTTCGCGCCGCCGGACAGCAGTTGCACCGAGGTGGCGCTGGAGACAGGCAGGCCACAGGCGGCGGTGCCCAGCGCGGCCACTTGCCGCAAGGCCTCGGGCGCTCTCCGGGCGGCCTCGCGCAGCAGGACAAGATCGTCGCCCGCGCGTTCACCGGCGCGGCTGCGCAGGCGTTTCAGGCGCTGCTTCTTCAGGCGCTGAGGCCCCAAAAAGTAGTAGACAACAAAGCCCGCAAAAGGCAGCAAGGCCAGCGACAGTATCCAGCTCATGGTGGACACCGGGGCGCGCTTTTGCATCACGATCCAGATCGACAACACCGCGATGTACAGGCTCCAGGCCAGGGACAGGCCGGTTTTCCATTCGGAGCTGAGTTCGGGAAGTGTCAAGGGTGGATTTGAAGGAAGTGGCGGCGCTGGCGAGCATAAAAAAGGCCGATAGCGTGATGCTACCGGCCTTTCGGCTTGCTTTAGGCATGCGCTGGAAAATCCGCGCGTTGGCCCGGGCCCGCCTTAGTTGGTCTCTGCTGCCTCGGCTTCCGGCTTGGCCTTGCCCTCTTTCTTGGGCAGCGGCTGGATGTCAAGCTCGACTTCGCCGGTCTCGACACCCTTCTCGTCGGTCGCCACTTTCATGTCAACTGTCAGGCGACCGCCGTCGATCAGGCGGCCAAACAGAAGTTCGTCTGCCAAGGCACGCCGAATCGTGTCCTGGATCAGGCGCTGCATCGGGCGTGCACCCATCAGTGGATCGAAACCCTTCTTGCCGAGGTACTTGCGCAGCGTGTCGGTGAAGGTGACTTCGACCTTCTTCTCGGCCAGTTGCGTTTCGAGCTGCAGCAGGAACTTGTCGACCACGCGCAGGATGACAGTTTCATCCAGCGCCTTGAAACTCACAGTCGCGTCCAGGCGGTTGCGGAACTCGGGCGTGAACAGGCGCTTGATGTCTGCCATCTCGTCGCCCGACTCGCGCGGGTTGGTAAAGCCAATCGTCGCCTTGTTCATCGTCTCGGCACCGGCGTTGGTGGTCATGACGATGATGACATTGCGGAAATCGGCCTTGCGCCCGTTGTTGTCCGTCAGCGTGCCGTGGTCCATGACCTGCAGCAGCACGTTGAAGATGTCAGGGTGCGCCTTTTCGATCTCGTCAAGCAGCAGCACGGCATGCGGCTTCTTGGTGATGGCCTCGGTCAGCAGGCCTCCCTGGTCGAAACCGACATAGCCCGGAGGGGCGCCGATCAGGCGGCTCACGGCATGGCGCTCCATGTACTCGGACATGTCGAAGCGGATGAGCTCAATGCCCATGATGTAGGCCAGCTGCTTGGCCGCTTCGGTCTTGCCGACGCCCGTAGGGCCGGAGAACAGGAAGGAGCCGATCGGCTTGTCGTCCTTGCCCAGGCCCGAACGCGCCATCTTGACGGCGGACGAGAGCACATCAAGCGCCTTGTCCTGACCGAAAACCACGCTCTTCAGGTCGCGCTCCAGCGTCTTGAGTTTGCCGCGGTCGTCGTTGGACACGTTGGCGGGCGGAATGCGGGCGATCTTGGCCACAATCTCTTCAACCTCAGCCTTGGTGATGATCTTCTTGCGTTTGGACGCAGGCAGGATGCGCTGGGCGGCGCCGGCCTCATCAATCACGTCGATGGCCTTGTCGGGCAGGTGACGGTCGTTGATGTACTTGGCGCTGAGCTCGGCCGCAGCTTGCAGGGCCGCCACGGCGTACTTGACGCTGTGGTGCTCCTCAAAGCGTGATTTCAGGCCCTTGAGAATGTCAACGGTTTCCTGCACTGTGGGCTCGACCACATCGACCTTCTGGAAGCGGCGTGACAGGGCCGCGTCTTTTTCGAAGATGCCGCGGTATTCGGTGAAAGTGGTCGCACCGATGCACTTGAGCTGGCCCGAGCTGAGCGCGGGTTTGAGCAGGTTGGACGCGTCCAGGGTGCCGCCCGACGCCGCACCCGCACCGATCAGGGTGTGGATCTCGTCGATGAAGAGGATGCCGTTGGGCTTGTCTTTCAGCGCTTTGAGCACGCCTTTGAGGCGCTGCTCGAAATCGCCGCGGTATTTGGTACCGGCCAGCAAGGCGCCCATGTCAAGCGAATACACGTTGGCTTCGGCCAGGATTTCGGGCACGTCTTTTTGCGTGATGCGCCATGCCAGGCCCTCGGCAATCGCCGTTTTGCCCACACCGGCCTCACCGACCAGCAGCGGGTTGTTCTTGCGGCGGCGGCAGAGAATCTGGATGACGCGCTCGACTTCGTACTGGCGACCGATCAGCGGATCAATCTTGCCGTCTTTGGCGAGCTGGTTCAAATTGACGGTGAACTGCTCAAGCGGAGAGGCCTTTTCGTTCTTCTCGGCGCCCTCTTCGTTCTCGGCAGCGCTCTCGCCGGCCTTGGCGGGCTCGGGCGGATCGCTCTTTTTGATGCCGTGGGCGATGAAGTTCACCACGTCCAGGCGGGTGACGCCTTGCTGGTGGAGGTAATAAACGGCGTGCGAGTCTTTCTCGCCAAAGATGGCGACGAGCACATTGGCGCCCGTGACTTCCTTCTTGCCGTTGCCGGTGGACTGCACATGCATGATGGCGCGCTGGATCACACGCTGGAAGCCCAGCGTGGGTTGCGTGTCGACGTCATCACTGCCCGCCACTTGCGGGGTGTTGTCCTTGATGAAGTTGGCAAGCGACTTGCGCAAATCGTCCACGTTGGCAGAGCAGGCGCGCAGCACTTCGGCGGCACTGGGGTTGTCCAGCAAGGCAAGCAGGAGGTGCTCAACGGTGATGAACTCGTGGCGCTGCTGACGCGCCTCGACAAACGC
>JAJKJM010000026.1 GCA_021153985.1 Polaromonas sp. | reverse complement strand
GGGTTTTGCAGGCCGGCTTCGTCGGGAACTACCAGCCAGCGGCGGAAGGTCTCGTAATTGCCGCTGTCGCGGTCGACGGCCACGCGGATGTCCACTTCGCCCTCGTACACCTTCTTGGTGGCCGAGGCGAGCGCGAGCTCGACGGCGCCAAAAACGACGTCACGTTCCACATTCTTTTCACGCGAGATGGCATCAACCAACATCAACAGTTCGCGATTCATTTCACAAGCCTGCCTTTCTTCATATCTTGAAATTCAATTCTCTGTAGAGGGTTCGGCGCCAGGGGCTATTTTGGGTTTACGTCCCTTGAAATCAACCACGGGCGCAAGGCGCGCCTGTTGAATCTCGTCGAGCGTAAAACCCAGCGCCTGCAACGGTGCTGGAACCTTCTTCTTGCTAACTTTTTGGCCGGGTTTCACGGCGGGCTCATCGCTCCAGACGATTTGCCAGCCGGCTGTGCCGGCGGCGGCGCGCTCCAGCGTGCCGCGGAATTTCTTGCGGCTGGCCGCCACCGTAGAACCGGCGCTGGCTGCCACGCCAATCGGCGCCTTGAGGGTGATGTCGATCAACTCACCGGCAAAACGCTCAAAATCTTTTTCATTGCGCAGGGGCCTGTCGATGCCGGGGGAGCTGACCTCCAGCCGCGCATACTCGGCGCCTTCGACTTCCAGCACAAACTGCAGCTGGCGGGTGACTTTTTCGCAATCTTCGGCATTGATGAACTGTTCGGCACCTTTGACGTAGGGCATGTCAATCGTCACCCGCAGCAAACCGCCGCCGGTGCGCTCGATCTCGACCAGCTCGTAGCCCAGTCCCGTCACAGTTTGTTCAATCGTCTCTTGCAATGCCATTCAGTCTTCTAAACCCGCTCTTACGTCAATCTGAATCAATGTTCAAAAACAAACGCCCAAAAAAAATGGGCGGTGAAAACCCGCCCATTTGGTCGTGAAGCTCTTATTGTAACGTGCTCCGCCCGTCGATGCAAACAATTTCCGTGCCTGAAACCGAAGGGGACGCTTAAAACCCGTTGCTACAAATAGCAATGGTCAGGATACGCATCCGGCCATCGGAACAAAGGGCATCGGACAAAACCTTCATCGGCGAGCTGCAACACTTTTTTTGAAACTGGCTTTGGAGGCTCGCGGCGCCACAGACGGTGGAGAAAGGCGGCCAGCGAGAAGGACAAATGGTCCCTATCCAGCCGTATTCAAGTTTGAATGTATTTTTAATAAATACCTATATAAATCAACATACTATTTTATATAGTTAAAGTAATTTATGAGAAATTGAGGGGTTCAAAAGTCCTGGAATGAGTAACCGAATTCAGGCAGCTGTGACCAGTACCCGCGTGTAAGGATGCTGCGGCGTATCCAGCACGTCGCTCAACGACCCCGATTCCAGCACGTCGCCATCTTTCATCACCATGACCTCATGGGCCATGGCGCGGATCACATCAACGTCGTGCGTGATCAGCAAATAGCTCAGTCCCCGTTCGCGCTGCAGCCTTTGAAGCAACGCGAGCACCTGTTTCTGGATGGTCACATCCAGCGCGCTGGTCGGTTCGTCCAGCACCAGCAAGCTGGGATTGACGATCAGGGCCCGGGCGATAGCCAGGCGCTGGCGCTGTCCACCCGAAAACTCGTGCGGATAGCGTTGCAGCAAACCCGGAAACTGGGCGTCAGTCATGCCTACATCGGCCAAGGCTTGCAGCGCCCGTTCGCGCCGTTCGGCTGGGGCAAGCTTGGGTTCATGCACCGTCAGGCCTTCTTCCACGATGGCTTCAACGGTCATGCGGGGTGAGAGTGAGGAGAACGGATCCTGGAACACTACCTGAACGGCGCGGCGGATGGCCTTGTTGCGCGCCGCCTCCCGGCTCCAGGCCTGACCCGCAGCCTGCAGCTGCCCCGAAAAAGGCAGCAAACCCAGGCTGGCCAGCGCCAAGGTGGACTTGCCGGAGCCGGATTCGCCAATCACGCCCAGTGTCCTGCCGGGGGGAATGTGAAAGCTCGCCCCCTTCACTGCCACAAACTCGGCTTTTTTAAACCACCCGCGTATGCCTGGAATGGACACCGGATACGCCACGCGCAGGCGCTCCGCGCGCATCATGGGCGCTACATCCTCCGGACCCGCGCTGGCTTGTGCCCCTGCAAGCCCATCCCGCTGCGGTTTGCTGTCGATCAGTTTGCGGGTGTAAGGGTGTTGGGGCCTGCCGAAAATCTCCGCCACGGCGCCCTGCTCCACGATATGGCCGTTTTCCATCACCGCCACGCGGTCGGCAAACTTGCGCACCAGATTCAGGTCGTGGGTAATCAGCAGCACCGCCATGCCGTTGCGCTGCTGCAGCTCACCCAGCAGATCCAAAATCTGGCCGCGCAGGGTGACATCCAGTGCGGTGGTCGGTTCATCGGCCAGCAGCAGCCTGGGCTGGCAGGCCAGCGCCATGGCAATCATGGCCCGCTGCCGCTGCCCGCCCGAGAGCTGGTGCGGGAACGAATTGGCCCGCCTTTCGGGCTCCGTGATGCCCGTATCCGCTAGCAATTTGATAGCAGCTTGCCAAGACTCCGCCTGGGCTAGACCCTGTTTTAGCTGTACAACTTCAGCGATCTGGTTGCCTACGCTGAACAAGGGGTTCAGCGCCGTCATGGGTTCCTGGAAGATCATGGCAATGTCGCGGCCGCGGATTCCGCGAAGGGACTGCTCCGGCAAGGACAGCAGCTCCACAGGCGCCCTGGGCGGAGACCCGCTGGCCGTCCGCTCGGCCGCGTTCACGCCGGTAAAAACGGCCTTGCCGCTGACGGTGGCGTTTTGCGCCAGACGCAGCAGACTCAGCGCTGTCACGGTCTTGCCTGAACCGGATTCGCCCACCAGCGAGAGCTTTTCGCCGGGCGCGATGGAAAAATCGATACCGTGGACCACCGGTTTACCCGCAAACGAGATTCGCAGGTTCTGGACGTCGAGCAGCGGCGTTGCCATTAGTCGGCCTTTCTGGGATCCATGGCGTCGCGCAGGGCGTCGCCCATAAAGGTCAGCAGTAGCAGCGTCATGACCAGTACCAGGAAGGTAGCCAGCGAAATCCACCAGGCGTCGATGTTGTTCTTGCCTTGGCTGAGCAACTCGCCCAGCGAGGGCGTGCCCGGCGGCACGCCCAGGCCCAGGAAGTCCAGCGAGGTCAGCGCCAGGATGGAGCCGCTCATGCGGAACGGCAGGAAGGTCACCACCGGCGTCATGCTGTTGGGCAGGATGTGCCGCCACATGATCTGCAAATTGCTGACGCCCAAGGCCCTGGCCGCCCGTACGTAGTCCATCTGACGGTTGCGCAGGAACTCCGCGCGCACGTAGTCGGCCAGGTCCATCCAGCCGAACACCGACAGCAAAATCAGCAGCAGCGCAATACTGGGCGCGAAGATGGCACTGAAGATGATGAGCAAATAGAGTGCGGGCATCGCGCTCCAGACCTCGATCAGGCGCTGCATCACCAAGTCGGTCTTGCCCGCGAAATAGCCCTGCACCGCCCCCGCCAGGATGCCCAGCGCCGTGCCGATGACGGTCAGCGCCAGGCCGAAGAGGACACTGACGCGGAATCCGTAGATCAGTTGCGCCAGCAGGTCACGCCCCCGGTCGTCGGTGCCGAACCAGTTGTCGCGCGTGGGCGCGGCCGGGCTCGGGGACTTGGCGAAGTAGTTCAGTGTTTTGGGGCCGTAAGGGTTGAGTGCATAGATCGCCCAGTTGCCTCCGGCAGTGATGCGGCCGCGGATAAAGGGATCCAGGTAGTCGGCGGGCGTGGGGAAGTCGCCGCCGAAGGTCTGCTCCGAGTAATCCTTGACGATGGGGAAATAAAAAGTGCCCTCGTAGCGCACGACCAGCGGCCGGTCGTTGGAGACAACTTCTGCGGACAGGCTGACTACCACCATCGCACAGAAAAGCACCAGGCTCCAGAAACCCAGCGGGTTGCGACGAAAACGCCGCCAGCCCCGGCGGGCCGGGCTGATGTGGAGTGCTACGGCGCCGGCCGCAGGCACGAAGGCGCCATCGCTAGTCGAATTTGACACGTGGATCCACCAGTACGTAAGAGAGGTCGCTGATCAGCTTGGTGACAAGCCCTATCAATGTGAACAGATAGAGCGTTCCAAGCACCACGGGATAGTCGCGCCGGATCACGCTCTCGTAGCTGAGAAGGCCCAGGCCGTCCAGCGAAAACAGCGTCTCGATCAATAGCGACCCAGTGAAGAACGCCCCAATGAACGCGCCGGGAAACCCGGTGATGATGGGCATCAGCGCATTGCGGAACACATGCTTCCAGAGCACGCGGTTTTCGGCCAAGCCCTTGGCGCGCGCGGTCAGCACATACTGCTTGCGAATCTCTTCGAGGAACGAGTTTTTGGTCAGCATGGCCGTGACCGCAAAACTACCGAACACCATGGCCGTCACCGGCAGTGTGATGTGCCAGAGGTAGTCCACAATCCTCGCGCCCCAGTTGAGCTCGTCCCAGTTGGGAGAAGTCAGCCCGCGCAACGGAAACCATTGCAGCTGCCCGCCGAAGATCACCAGCAACACAACGCCCAGCACAAAGCCCGGAATGGCATAGCCCACCAGGATCAGCAAGGTGGTGACCAGATCGAACTTGCTCCCCGCCCTCACCGCCTTGGCCACGCCCAGGGGAACGGCCACGCCGTAACTGATAAAAAAGGTCCACAGTCCCAGGCTGATGGACACAGGCAGCTTCTCCAGGATCAGCGTCCAAACGTCCTTGTTCTGGAAAAAGCTCTTGCCCAGATCGAAGCGCGCGAACTGGCCCAGCATCTGCACCAGCCGCTCATGGACCGGCTTGTCGAAACCGTACAAGGCCTTGATCGCCTCCAGCCGCTTGGGATCCACACCCTGGTTGCCGCGGTAACTGGAGCCGCCCGACTCCACGCCGCCGAAGCCGCCTTTGGCGTCCGACAGGTACTGCTCCACCGGTCCGCCGGGCACAAACTGGATCACGGCGAAGGTGATCAGCAGGACGCCCAGCAAAGTGGGGATCATCAGCAGCAGGCGTTTAAGGACGTAGGCGAACATCTGGCTTACTTTCCTTGGAGCGCGGGCTTGGCCCACCAGGCCATCATGACCCAGTCTTCCGCCCCGGCATAAGGCGGCATCGGCGGTTTGAAACCCAGCCGCCAGGCGTTGTAGGCGACGCGGTGCGACGTCAGCGTCCACTGGGGGATCAGGTAATGGCTGTGCATGATCACGCGGTCCAGCGCCCGGCAGGCCGGGATCAGTTCGGCCTTGGTCCTGGCGCTGACTGCCGCGCTGACCCGTACGTCCACGGCCGGGCTCTTGACGCCGAAGTAATTGCCCGAGCTTTCGGTGTCGGCCGCCTTGCTGCCGAAGATGTCGCTGAGCTGCTGGCCCGGGTCGTGCGTGCCCGGAAAGTTGATAGTCGTGATATCGAACTCGAATTTATCCAGGCGCTGCTGGTAGAGCGCGAAGTCCACCGGCGAGAAGCGCAGCGTGATGCCCAGCTTTTCCAGGTTGCGCATCCAGGGCGCGACCGTGCGCACCCCCGTGTCGCGGCTGTCCAGGTAGTCGAGCACCATGGCCTCGCCCTTGGCGTTGCGTAGCGCGCCGTCGCGGAAAGTCCAGCCGGCGTCCTTCAGCAGGGCCTGTGCCTTGCGCAGGTTGTTGCGTAGCGACTGGCCTTCGCCGGTCGTCCTGGGCGGCTGGTACATGGGCCCGAAGACCGCGGCGGGCACTTTGGCGCGCAAGGGCTCCAACAAGGCCAGTTCCTCCGGTGACGGCTGACCGGTGGCGGCGCAGTCCGTATTGCCGAACAGGTCCATCACGCGGGGATAGCCGTTGTAGAACATCTGCCGGTTCATCCACTCATAGTCCAACGCCAGGTCCAAAGCCTCGCGCACACGCGGGTCGGACAGCATGGGCTTGCGGCTGTTGAGCACATAGCTCTGGAAACCGGCCGGCTGGCGATGCGGGAAATCCTGCTTGACCAGTTCGCCCGAATCGAAGCGCTTGCCTGTCACACGGCGCGCCCAGTCGCCGGCCGAATAAAAACTCATCATGTCGAACTCGGCCGCCTTCAGCGCTTCCAGCCGCGCCGTGTTGTCCTTGTAGATCTTCACGGTGATGCGATCGAAGTTGTAGCCGCCACGCCGCACGTTCAGATCGCGGGCCCAGTAGTTGGGATCACGCACATAGGTAATGTCCTTGCCGAAACGCACCGGGCCTATCTTGTACGGGCCGCTGCCGATGGGAACGTCCATCACGACGTCATCGAAGCGCTTGGGCTTGCCGTCCATCACGCCCCAGGCACGGCTGAACACCGGCAGGCCGCCCACGGTCAGGGGCAGTTCGCGGTTGGGCTTCTTGAACCGGTAGCGCACGGTGTAAGCGTCGATCACGTCGCAGCCTGCCACGTCCTCCAGCGCGGTCTTGTAACCGGGCGAGGTGTAAGGGCCTGTCAGCGTGTCATAGCTATGCTTGACGTCCGCGGCCTCGACCGGCGCTCCGTTATGAAATTTCGCCTGCGGCCGCAGGCGAAACACCACACTCAGCCGGTCGGGCGCCACTTGTACGTCCTCGGCCAGCAGGCCATAACCGGCGGCGGTTTCGTCCATGGAGCCGGCCAGCAGCGAATCAAACATCAGCGTTGCCAGATAAGCGGGCGCCGAGCCTTTGATCGTGAAGGGGTTGTATTTGTCGAAGGTGGAGTAACGCAGGTTGCTGACCAGGCGCAGGTCTCCGCCCTTGGGCGCTGCGGGGTTGACGTAATCAAAGTGGGCAAACCCCGGGGGGTACTTGAGGTCTCCCCAGAGTGCATAGCCGTGCGCAGCCCATGACGGTGATGAAAGACCCAGCAGGACCCAAACCAGCAAACTTCGCATGCGACAATTCTGCACTACTTGAGTCGGCAAAATTCGGTGTGCCAATGCTGCACCCCTGCCCGATCACCCGTTTAAACCCTAAGCACTTACTGGAGCACCCGCATGGCCACCCACACTGGATTCCTCACCGGCAAAAAACTGTTGATCACGGGCGTGCTGTCCAACCGCTCCATCGCCTACGGCATCGCCAAGGCCTGCCATGCGCAGGGCGCCGAGCTGGCTTTCGGCTACGTCGGCGAGCGCTTCAAGGACCGCATCACCGAGTTCGCCGCCGACTTCGACTCCAAGCTGATTTTTGACTGCGACGTGGGCGACGACGCGCAGATCGAAAAGATGTTTGCCGACCTCTCCAAAACCTGGCCGACCTTTGACGGCTTTGTACACAGCATCGGCTTTGCACCGCGCGAGGCGATTGCCGGTGATTTTCTGGAAGGCCTCTCGCGCGAGGGTTTCAAGATTGCCCACGACATCAGCGCTTACAGCTTCCCGGCGATGGCCAAGGCTGCCCTGCCTTACCTGAACAAAAAATCTGCCCTGCTCACGCTGACCTACCTGGGGGCGGTGCGCACCGTGCCCAACTACAACACCATGGGCCTGGCCAAGGCCAGCCTTGAGGCCTCGGTGCGCTACCTGGCCGAATCGCTGGGCCCGAAAGGCATGCGCGTCAACGGCATCAGCGCCGGCCCCATCAAGACCCTGGCTGCCAGCGGCATCAAGGGCTTCGGCAAGATTTTGAGCGTGGTCGCCGAAGCCTCGCCGATCCGCCGCAATGTGACGATTGAAGACGTCGGCAACGTCGCCGCCTTCCTGCTGAGCGACCTGGCCGGCGGCGTGAGCGCCGAGATCACCTATGTCGATGGCGGTTTCAGCCATGTGGTGGGCGGCATTGCCGAGCCGGCGGAAGCTGGCTGAAGCGCTTGGTCGCGCTGTTTTCGGGCTGTGAGTCTGGCGCCTGGTTTAGCTGATTTGCTACTTAATTGATAGCGTCAAGTCCATGCAGCGTATGGCCTGGCGGCATAAAACATCACTAAATTGCGGCTGGAACCCACGCGCCTGAAACGCCTGCCAGCCTGAATACGGGTGGCCTTAAGTTCGGAGGGAAAACGGCCTCCAGCCCATATGGAGAATTGGCAGTGCGCTATTAAAAAGGTAGCAACTCAGCCCGTCACGGGGTTTCTGTGTTTGTCGGTTGGGGCTCCGGCTGCGTCCAGTAGTCGTAGCTCCAGGCGGTCTCAAAGCCCGCGCGCCGGTACAAGGACAGCGCGGAAGCGTTGATATCTTCGACCTGCAGGAATGCCCGTTCAATGCCCCGTTGCGATGCAGCGGCGGCGACACTCGCCAGCACCCGCCCGGCCAGCCCCTTGCCCCTGAACGCCTGGTCGGTGCGCATGCCGTGCACGCTGGACCATCCATGGCTGAACGCGCCAGCGCCCGCCGCCACGGTTTTGCCGTTCTCGCGAACACTGGCAAACACCGAGTTATCGGCACGGCTCAGGGCCTTGGCCCGGCTGGCGCCGTCAACCGGGTCAAAGCCTTCCGCCAGAAAGAGGTCGGTCCAGGCCGGATCAGGGGTGTCCGCTGTTTCGGCCAGGGTCGCCTCGCAGACGCCACGCATGGTTTCGACCGGCGCGATCTGGACCAGCATCGGCCGCCCAGACTGGTAACCGCGCCGTGTCAACTCACGCCGCAGGTCATCAAAACAGGCTTCAGTCGCCAGGCGGAACATCGTGCGCAAGCCGTGCGCCTGGTAGCGAGCTTCAATCCGGTCGACGATGGCGAGTTCAACCGGTTCATGACGCAAGGGCACGGCACTGCGGGCCCTGCCGACCGTTCCACTGTCAAAAGGCAACAGCCAGCCGTCAAATTCTTCAACGATTTCGGGCGACACAGCCGCAATGGTGGCTCGCTCAATAGTTTCGATGTCGCTCGAAGTCATGGTTTCAGGGAAAAGCCCCACGGCACCAAGCACAGCAGGACGTCAGTTGTCGGACGACACCATTATGGGCGTAGTCGAGGATGCCCGCCAGAGGGAAAACCTGACTAAGCCTGACTTCCGCGGGGAACACCGCTAGCGCTTTTTGAGGTAGGAAACCAGGCGTCCCGCCCGTTGAAATGCTGAACAGAAAGGGAGCAAGGTTCAGGCCTTCCAGGAGCGCACATTAATGGCGCCCATCCGCTTGCAACTTGGGTCCGCCTTTGTGGTCACTGGAGACCCAAATAGGATGGGCGATTGGGCCCGCAACGGATCGCTAACGAATGGCCCAAATAGGGCTCACCGATGCTTGTGCCATCGCGGGTTGAAACCTAAACTGTATGTTCATACAGCCCAAGTGATTCAACCCATGAACAACCAGCCCCGGCTTCAAGTTTCGACCTTCCGCGTGCCAGCGCCCTCCCCACGCTTTCGCTTGAAAACCCTGCACCTGCTGCTGGTTTTCGCCGGTCTTCTGACACCGGCTTTGCCCGCCGTATCCTCCGTATCTGCCGCAGTCGCCCCTGTCGCTTCCTCCATTCAGGGTGTCCCACCCCTGATGCTGGCCAAGGCTTACCAGGCCGGCATTTCCCTGCCCGACTACTGGGTCAGCGAAAAATACGACGGTGTGCGCGGCTACTGGGACGGTGAAAAGCTGCTGACCAGAGGTGGTGAGCGCATTGCCGCACCCGGCTGGTTCACCGCAGGCTGGCCCAAGGTCGCGATGGATGGCGAGCTGTGGGCAGGCCGCGGCCAATTCGCCAGGGCCGTGTCGACCATACGTCAGCAAACACCGAACGACACAGCCTGGCGGGCAATGCGCTTTATGGTGTTTGACCTGCCCGCGCAGGGCGGCCCGTTCAGTGACCGCATTCCGGCGCTGGGCGGGCTGGTGAGCCGAATCGACCAGCCTTGGGTGCAGGCTGTGGCGCAGTCAAAAGTGGCAAGCCGCCCTGCCCTACAGGCACTGCTGGCCACAACTGTCAAACAGGGCGGTGAAGGGCTGATGTTGCACCGGGGCGCATCGCTCTACAAAAGCGGGCGCAATGACGACCTGCTCAAGTTCAAAACCCATGAAGACACGGAAGCCCGCGTGGTCGCTCATATTCCGGGCAAAGGAAAGTACGCCGGCGTCATGGGCGCGTTGCTGGTTGAAATGCCGGGCCAGGATGGCAAAGCGGCCCAGCGCTTCAAGCTGGGCAGCGGGCTCAGCGACGAGCAGCGCCGCAACCCGCCGCCCATCGGCAGCACCGTCACTTACCGTTTTCGGGGGCTGAACGACAGCGGCATTCCGCGCTTTGCCAGCTTCATGCGCACGCGCGAAGACGCCGCCCTTTAGAACCCATTGACCCATTGACCCATTGACAAAAACGCCATGAAAAAAGCCGATGCAAATGCACCGGCTTTTTTCTGCCGTGGCGGGCCTGGGGTGGCTTATTTCTTCACGCAGTCGGCGTAGTAACGTGCTTTGCCTTTGGCATCCACCTCTTCCACCAGGCCGTGGATGTCGGTTTCGAAACCGGGGCATTGCGCATTGAACTCGCGCGAAAACTTCAGGTAGTCCACGATGCGCTTGTTGAACACCTCGCCCGGAATCAGCAGCGGAATGCCCGGCGGGTAAGGCGTGACCAGGCCCACGGTGATGCGGCCCTCCAGGTGGTCAATCTCGACCCGCTCAGTCGTACGATGAGCGATGTGGGCATAGGCGTCGCTGGGCTTCATGGCCGGGGCCAGGTCGCTCAAATACACCTCGGTCGTCAGGCGCGCGATGTCGTACTTGGCATACAGCGTATGGATATGCTGGCACAAGTCGGCCAGGCCCATGCGCTCGTATTTGGGGTACTTCTGGCAAAACTCGGGCAGGATGCGCCACATCGGCTGGTTCTTGTCATAGTCGTCCTTGAACTGCTGCAGCGCCGTCAGCAGCGTGTTCCAGCGGCCCTTGGTGATGCCGATGGTGAACATGATGAAGAAGCTGTAGAGGCCGGTTTT
>JAJKJM010000025.1 GCA_021153985.1 Polaromonas sp. | reverse complement strand
CACGGTCAGCCTGGCAGGCACCGGCGGGCTCAACGCCCGCACGGGCGCATCGACAGGCACCACAGCGGCCCTGGCCGCGCTGAACACCAGCGGCCAGGCCAACGGAGCCGGCGGACTGGTCAGCATCACCACGACAGGCACACTGGGCGCGAGCACCGTCGCCACGGGCGCCGGCACGGTCAACGCCCTGAGCACCCTGGACGGGCGCGACGCAGGCAACGTCACGATCAACACGGGTGCAGCCATCACCGCGCTGGGCGCCATCACCGCCAGCGGCAGCGCCGGCGTAGGCACCAACCAGAACGGCGGCGCTGGCGGACAAGTCAGCGTCACCACAGTCGGCGGCATTACCGGAGCGCCGGCCATGACGGCCAGCGGCGGCGCGGCAGTCGGCACAGGCAACGGCGGCAACGCCGGTCGCGTGGTGGTGGCCAACTCGGGCACAGGCAACCTCACGCTGGGGGCGCTGACGGTACAGACCGGCAATGCGCCGGGCACAGGCGCAGCGGGCAGCTTCAACGCCACCAGCAGCGTGCAGGTAGACAACAGCGCAGCGGGCGGCAACATCACCACCGCCGCCATCACCACCGCGGGCGGCACCAAAGCGGCAGGTGGCAACGTGGTGCTCAACGTCACCAACACCGGCACGCTGTCAACCGGCGGCACCAGCATCACCACCAGCGGCGGCGCAGGTCTGAACAGCGCAGGCGCCAACGCAGGCAACATCACCTTAAGCGGCGGCACAGTCACCTTAGGGGCCAGCACCTTGACGGCCACAGGCGGGGCGGGCAACGGCGCCAACTTTGCAGGCGGGGCCGGCGGCGCGATCAGCTTGAGCAGCAACGGCGCCATCACCGCAGGGGCCCTGGCGGCTAGCGGCGGCTCGGGCTCGGCCACCAACGGTGCGGGCGGCGCGGCAGGCTCTGTCACCGTGGTCAACAACTCAACGACGGCAGGCGCCATTGCCCTGGGTGCTTTGACGGCCAAAACCGGCGCAGCGCTGGGCACAGGAGTGGGCGGCACCGCGGGCAGCATCAACGTGACCAACAACGCCGCAGGGCTGGCACTGGGAACCGGAGCGATTGACATTTCGGGCGCCGCAGGCGGCAACGGCGGTGCAGTCACCCTGTCCTCGCAGGGCGATGTGACGGTCACGACCACGCTTAACACCAGCGGCACGGCTCTGGCAGCTGGCACGCGCGCCGGCAGCAATGCGGGCAACGTCACGATCACCGGCGTGAACCGAAGCGTTACTGGCGCCATTACCGCCAATGGCAGTTTGGCCAACGGCACCAACCAGGCCGGCGGCAATGCCGGCGTGGTGTCCATCACGGGTACGGGAACACTGAACACCAACACCATCACGGCATCGACCGGCGGGGCCACAGGGACGGGTGCCGGCGGCACGGTGGGTTCTATCACCTTGAATGGCAGCGCTGTGAGCACGGGCGCATTGACCACTTCGGGCGGTAACCGGGCCAATGTCGGCAATGCCGGCATCACCTCGCAAGGGACGCTGGCCGTGGGCGGCGTCACCGCCAACGTGGGTGCTGGCGGCACTGCCCGCGGCGATGTGACGCTGCTGGCCGGTGGCGCGATCAGCCAGACCGGTGCGATCCTGGCGCGCAACCTGACGGCTACAACCGCCAATACCGCGGGGGCGGCCATCACCCTGGCAAATGCGGGCAATGACGTTCTGGCGGTAAATCTCCAGGCCAGGGACGGCACCGCTGCGGCGCCGGGCACCGCCAATGCGCCTGGCGCGATCAGCTACCGCGGCACCGGCGCCGTGGCCATCTCGGGCATCAACACCGGCACGGGCGCCGGAGGCGACGTGACGCTCGTCGCCGGCGGCAACATCACCCAGACGGGCGCCATCAAGGCGGCTACGCTCAGTGCCAAGACACTTTCCGCGGCCACGGCAAACATCACGCTGGCAGACGCCGGCAACGACGCCTCCACGGTGAACTTGCAGGCCCGCGATCTTCTCGATAACAACAATGCCGCCGGTGCGATTTTCTACCGCGACGCTACGGGCTTTAACGTGGCCGCTATCAATACAACGGGCGCGCTGACCTTGCAGTCCAACGGCAATATCACGCAGTCAGGCGCTGTGGCGGCCGCCTCGCTGGCGGTGGCCGGCACCGGCGCCGGTTCGCTGAACTTCGGCGTTTCGGCCAACAACATCACCACCCTCAACGCGATCACGGCGGGGGGAGGCTTCGCGCTGAACAACGGCAACAACAACACCACGGTGGCGGGCAACATCAGCACCACCAACAGCGCGGTCGCCATAGACACCGGCACGGGCAGTTATACGCAGAACGATTTTGACGTGAATGCCGGAGCCGGACCGATCACCATCACCGCCGATACGGTGGCCATAGGCGTGAACACCGGCAATAACGCGCTGACCACCAGCGGCGTGCTGACGCTCAAGGCCAAAAGCGCCAGCCGCGCCATGTCGCTGGCCGGCGCCGCCGGGTTTGACCTGACGGCAGCGGAACTCACAGCCTTTGCCACCGGCGCCACCGGCCCCATCGTCATCGGCGACACGGCCAGCACCGCCGCCATGACGATTGGCGCCGCCGTCAACCTGGCCGGCAAAACGCTGACACTCAACGCCGGCTCCATCAACGATGTGGGCCAGCAAACCATCACCGCGCAGAACATCACGCTCAACGCCAACGGCCAGATTGGCACCGACGCCAGCAACGGCATTGATGTGGCGGCCACCAACCTCAGCGTCAACACCACCGGCAATGCCAACGCCTTTGTGCGCAGCACGGGGGCCATTAACCTGGGTGCGGGCGGCACGGGGTCAAACGTCGGCAGCGGCACGCTGGACCTGACGGCGCTGGGCGCAGTGACCCAGACAGCCGGTACCGGCAATGTCACAGCCGGCACGTTGAAGGTCAAGACTCTGGTTAATGCCGGCGGCGCCATCACACTGAACAACAGCGGCAACGCCAGCACCGCCATCAACCTGCAGGCACGCAATGCCACAGACACAGCCGATGCGGCGGGAGCCATCCAGTACGGCAGTGCTGTCGGGTTTGATGTAGCGGCACTTGCCACGACCGCCAACGCCACCCTGTCCGCGGGTGGCGCCGTCAGCCAGTCCGGTGCCATCCTTGCTTCCGGGCTTGCGCTAACCGGCGCAGGCGGCGCCTACACGCTCACCAACGCGGCCAACGCCGTCACCACGCTGGCTGCCAATACCGGCAGCCTCGACTACAAACAGGCGACCGCACTAACCGTGGGAACTGTCGGTGCAACGGCCGGCGTGACGGCCAGCGGCACGGCCAAAATCCAAACCACAGCCGGCAACCTCACGCTGAACAATGCGGTAAGTTCTTCCGCCACCGGCGATGCCATCGTGCTGGTGACCAGCGGCAACTTCACCAACAATGCGGGCGCCGGAGCGCTGGCAACGCCAAGCGGGCGCTGGCTGGTTTATTCAACCACGCCCGCCCTGGATACAAAAGGTGGGCTGGTTGCCGCGTTCAAACAGTACAACGCAACGTATGGCAGCGCCCTCCTGGGCACCGGCAATGGCTTCGTCCATTCCATTGCGCCTACCATTACCGCCGGGATCACCGGCCCGGTGAGCAAGGTGTATGACGGGAACGTGACGGCCACGCTGACGGCCGGCAACTACACCAATTCCGGGGCCATCGACGGCGACGTGATCGCCTTTAACAACCCGACCAGCGGCAGTTACGACAACAAAAATGTCGGCGCAGGCAAGACGGTCACCGTATCCGGCATTACCGCCACCGCCTCCAACGGCGCTACCACGGTGTACGGTTATCAAGTGTCAGGCGGTGGCACCGCCACTGGAAACGTCGGCACCATCACGGCGCGCAGCTTGACGGTCAGCGCCACCGGAACCAACAAGGTGTATGACGGCAACACCACTGCCGGCGTGACCTTGGCCGACAACCGCGTTGCCGGTGACGTACTCACCGCCAGCAACACGGCCGCCACCTTCCTCGACAAAAACGTTGGCACTGGCAAGACCGTGAACGTCAGCGGCATCGCCCTCACCGGCACTGATGCGGGCAACTACAACGTCAACACCACGGCGGCGACCACCGCCAACATCACGCAGCGCGCACTCACCGTCGGCGCCACCGGACAGAACCGGGTGTATGACGGCGGCACCACAGCCACTGTCACGCTGACCGACAACCGTGTCGCCGGCGACGTGCTGACGGCTACCAATACAGCGGCCAGCTTTGGCGACAAGAATGTCGGCGCCGGCAAGGCAGTCAGCGTCAGCGGCATCGCCCTCACCGGCACTGACGCGGCTAACTACAGTGTTAACACCACAGCGGCCACCACTGCCGACATCACACAGCGCGCGCTCACCGTCAGTGCCACGGGCCAGAACCGGGTGTATGACGGCGGTACCGTCGCCACGGTGACGCTCGCCGACAACCGGGTCGCCGGCGACGTGCTCACCACCAACAATACGGCGGCCAGTTTTCTCGACAAAAACGTCGGCGTTGGCAAGACCGTGAACGTGAGCGGCATCGCCGTCACCGGCACCGACGCCGGCAACTACAGCTTCAACACCACGGCAGCCACCACCGCCAACATCACACAACGCGCCCTCACGGTCAGCGCCACTGGAAGCAACAAGGTTTACGACGGCGGGACGACGGCCGGCGTTACGCTGGCTGACAACCGCGTCGCAGGTGACGTACTCACCGCCAGCAACACAGCCGCGAACTTTACCGATAAGAACGTCGGCGCCGGCAAGACCGTGAACGTCAGCGGTATCGCCCTCACCGGCACCGATGCGGGCAACTACAGCGCCAACGCCACGGCAGCCACCACCGCCAACATCACACAGCGCGCGCTCACGGTCGGCGCAACAGGGCAGAACCGGGTGTATGACGGCAGCACCGGCGCCACTGTCACGCTCACAGACAACCGGGTTGCCGGCGATGTACTGACGGCCACCAATACTTCGGCCAGCTTTGGCGACAAGAACGTCGGCGCCGGCAAGGCGATCAGCGTCGGCGGCATCGCCGTCACTGGCACTGACGCGGGTAATTACAGCTTCAACACCGCGGCGGCCACCACCGCCAGCATCACGCAGCGCGCCCTCACGGTCAGCGCTTCGGCGCAAAACAAGGTGTATGACGGCGGCACGGCCGCGACCGTGACGCTGGGCGACAACCGGGTCGCCGGCGACGTGCTCGCGACCAGCAACACCTCGGCTAATTTTGTCGACAAGAATGCCGGTACAGGCAAAACCGTCAACGTCGGCGGCATCGGCATCACCGGCACGGACGCAGCCAATTACAGCGTCAACGCCACGGCCGTCACCACCGCCAACATCACACCCGCCTCTATTGCCAATGTCAGCGGCATCACCGCGGCCAACAAGATGCAGGACGGAACCACAGCGGCCACCCTGGCCTCAGGCGGCGCGGCGTTTACCGGCCGCATAGGTGCGGACGTGCTGACCGTTGGCGCCGCGGCCGGCAACTTCGACACCCCCGCCGTCGGCAGCGGCAAGCCCGTCAGCATCACCGGCATTACGCTGTCGGGCGCGGACGCCGGCAACTATGTCCTGCTGAACACCACCGCCGCCACCACCGCCAATATCACGCCGGCGCCGGCCAATATGGCCGAGCGCACCGGTGATGTGCGCATCGTTAACGGCACCGCGTTGCCGGTGCTGGAGGCTGACGACCGGCGCGAGCAGGCATTCCGCCGCGCGGCCGGCATACGGCGGGCGGAAGAACAGGCCGTCACCACGGAAACGCCCGCCTTCCGTTTGGCGGGTTTTCCTGATGTGCCCAGTGCCGCCGCGGACGAGTGCACCGCCGCGGGCCGCGGCCCAAGCTGCCTGGGAGAAGGTCAGTAGGCGCAAACAGCCGCCGGCACCGGTGAACAGGCCCCAAGCGCCATTTCCGGCGGGTATCATGTGGCCGACAACTCACTTCAAAGGGAGCGCGCCATGGCCTTAATGGACTTCATCAAGAAACAGTTCATCGACATCATCCAGTGGACCGAGGCCGATGACGGCACACTGGCCTGGCGTTTCCCGATGGCTGACATGGAGATTCAGTACGGTGCCTCGCTCACCGTGCGCGAGTCGCAGATGGCGGTGTTTGTCAATGAAGGCAAGGTCGCCGACGTGTTCGGCCCCGGCATGTACAAGCTGACGACGCAGACCATCCCGGTGCTGACCTACCTCAAGAACTGGGACAAGCTGTTTGAGTCGCCCTTCAAGAGCGACGTCTATTTCTTCAGCACCCGCCAGCAGATCGACCAGAAGTGGGGCACGCCCCAGCCCATCACCATCCGCGACAAGGACTTCGGTGCGGTGCGCCTGCGCGCTTTCGGCAACTACAACTTCCGCGTCGCCGACCCCAAGTTGTTCCACACCGAAATCTCCGGCACGCGCGACCGCTACACCACTGACGAGCTTGACGGCCAGTTGCGCGGCCTGGTGCTGCAGAACATTTCCGCCGCCATCGCTTCCAGCAACATCGCCTTTCTGGACCTGGCCGCGAACCAGCTCGTATTTGCGCAGGCGCTGGCGGCGCAACTTGTGCCCGAGTTTGCAAAAATAGGCCTCAAGCTCGAAGGCATGACGGTGCAGAACCTCTCGCTGCCGGAAGAGCTGCAAAAAATCCTCGACCAGAAAATCGGCATGGGCATGGTCGGCAACGACATGGGCAAATTCATGCAGTACCAGACAGCGCAGGCGATCCCGAAGTTCGCCGAAGGCGGCGGCGGGGGCGGCGGCATTGCCGGTGACGCCATGGGCCTGGGCGCTGGTGTGGCGCTGGGCCAGGTGCTGGCGCAAAACCTGCAGCAGGGCCTTCAGGGCAATGCGGCCCAGGCGTCGCCGGCTGCCGCCGCTGCAGCTGCAGCTGCAGCAGTCAAGCCCGACGATGTCATGGCCACGCTTGAGAAACTCGGTGAGCTCAAAGCCAAGGGCATTCTCACGCAGGAAGAGTTCGATGCGAAGAAGGCCGAGCTGCTGAAGAAGCTGGTCTGATGCCGGTTTCGCCGCGCATCGTTCACTGACTGCCCCACTTGGCATCCGAGCCCCAGCAACGCGCCTACCGCGCGCCGTGCCCCGGCTGCGGCGCGCCCGTTGAATTTCGCAGCGCCCAGTCCACGCACGCGGTGTGCGGCTATTGCCAGAGCACCGTCGTGCGCGACGGCGACACGCTGTCCCGCATCGGCAAGATGGCCGAGCTGTTCAACGACTTCAGCCCTCTTCAGCTGCAGGCCTCAGGGGTTTGGCAGGGCCGCAATTTCACGTTGGTCGGCCGGTTGCAATACAAGTATGCGCAGGGTACCTGGACCGAGTGGTATGCCGTGCTGGACGATGGAAGCCCGGCCTTCCTGAGCGAGGACAACGGCGCCTACGTTTTCGGTTTGCCCACCAGTTTGCAGCGGGCCGTGCCGCCCGCGGAAAACTTTCGCGTCGGTGCCACCACCGCCATTAACGCCAAGCCTTTCAGTGTGGCCTCCAACGAGCAGGTGTCGCTGCTGTCGGCGCAAGGCGAGTTGCCGCGCCTGCCCGCGCTGGGTATGCCTTTTGCGATGGTGGAGCTGCGCAGCCCCGACGGCGATGTGCTCAGCGTCGACTATGGCACGGCGGCGGCCAGCGGCGCACCCGCGCTGTCCCTGGGCCGCTCCGTGCTGCTGGACGAACTCAAACTCACGGGCCTGAAGGACGAATCCGCCAAGGACGAAAGCGGCAGGCAGTTCAGCTGCCCCAACTGCGGTGCCGCGGTAGAGGTCACGCTGGCCGGCAGCAAGAGCATCACTTGCCGCTCATGCAACAGCATCATCGACCTCACGCAGGGCACAGGCGCTGCGCTGAAACACGCCATCCAGGACGAACCCGTCAGCCCGCTGATCGCATTGGGCACGGTGGGCCAGCTGGTGGGCGCGCAGTGGCAGGTGGTGGGCTTTCAGCACCGCATGGGCTATGAACCCGATGATCCCGACGAGCAGTTCGGCTGGGATGAATACCTGCTCTACAACCAGAAACGCGGTTTTACCTTCCTGGTCGATGCCCAGGACGGCTGGAGCCTGGTCAAGCCCGTCACCGGCGCTCCCGCCTTCAAGCCCGGCAGCGACAGCGCCAGCTATCTCAAAACAACGTACCGCTTGCAAAGCAGCTACCGCGCCGAAACCAGCTATGTGGCTGGCGAGTTTTACTGGCAGGTCGAGCGCGGGCAAAAGACGTTTAACCGGGACTTTGCCAGCGGCAGCGCCTTGCTGTCGCAGGAGGAAGCACCGAATGAAATTACCTGGTCCAGCGGCAGCAAGCTCGACGGCGACCTGGTCGCCAGGGCCTTCAAGCTTGACGGCAAAAAAGACCTCTTCAAGCGCGAGGACGCCAAGCCCCTGAGCAGCGCGTCAGGCATGGGCTGCGTCACCATCATTGTGATCGTGCTGCTGATACTGCTGTTTCTGTTTCTGATCGGCCGCTGCTCGAGCTGCAACCCGAACGTCGAAAATTGCTCTTCGTCCAGCAGCTCGCGCAGTTCGGGCGGCTCCTTCGGTGGATTTTCCGGCGGAGGCGGCCACAAATGAAGGCCGCCCCTTTGTGCTTTTTCTGTTCAACCTGGCAGATTTTTTCTGGAGAACATCATGGGACTTGAATGGCTTAAACCCGCCGCATTCCTCGGCTCTATCCTCTTCGCGCTGATCGGCGTGGTCATTTTCTGGCTGAGCTTTGTCATCATCGACAAGATCACGCCTTATGACCTGTGGCTGGAAATTGTCGAGAAGCAGAACGTGGCGCTGGCGCTGGTTGTCGCTGCGATGGCGCTAGGCATCTGCATCATCGTAGCCGCCGCCATCCACGGTTAGTTTCTTTCGCGGCTACTGCGCGGACCGGGGGCGGCGTTGGTCCGGTGCTCCGAATCCTCACGTACCGCAAGTACGTTCCGGTTCGTCCGCTCCGTCCGCCTTGCCCGCGGCCCGCTCGCTACGCCCTTGACGCCGTTGTGATCCGGCTCGCTTCGCATCGCATGATTTGTTCCCTTCATCGACACCTCTGTTTTGAACACTGACTCCTCCTCTACCGTTGCCGCGCCGCGCCCTCTCGAAGTCGCGCTGCTCGCCAGTGTCTTCGTCGTGGCGGCATGCGGGCTGGTGTATGAGCTGGCGGCGGGTGCGCTGGCGTCTTACCTGCTGGGTGATTCGGTGCTGCAGTTCTCCACCATCATCGGCAGCTACCTGTTTGCGATGGGTATCGGGTCGTGGCTGTCGCGGTTTTTCGAGCGGCAGTTGCCGGCGCATTTTTTACGTATAGAACTGCTCGTAGCCCTTATTGGTGGCTTGCTTCCTGCTACGCTTTTTATAGCAAATGCCTATGTGCCGGGTGCCTTCCGGTTTCTGCTGTATGCCGTGGTGCTGCTGGTGGGCACGCTGGTCGGGCTTGAGATCCCGCTGGTCATGCGCATCCTGCGGCGCAATGTGGCGCTCAAGGAGCTGGTGTCGCAGGTGCTCACGTTTGACTACCTGGGCGCGCTGGCCGTGTCGCTGGCGTTTCCGCTGGTGCTGGTGCCGCACCTGGGCCTGATCCGCACCGGCCTGTTGTTCGGGCTGATGAATGCAGCCGTCGCCGTGTGGGCGCTGTGGCTGTTCCGCCATGAGCTGCGGCATCTCAAGGCGCACGTCACTGCCTGCCTGGTGGTCATGTGCACGCTGGGCGCAGGCTTTGTGGGCGCCGAGCAGATCACCACCCTGGCCGAAGACCATTTCTACCAGGACCGCGTGGTCTTCACCGCCACCACACCCTACCAGCGCATCGTGGTGACGAACGGGCGTGGCGGCCACCGGCTGTTCCTCAATGGCAACCTGCAGTTTGCCGAACGCGATGAATACCGCTATCACGAGGCGCTCGTGCATCCGGTGATGAGCGCGCATGGCGCCCCGAAGAAAGTCGCGGTGCTGGGCGGGGGCGACGGTATGGCGGTGCGTGAGATCCTTAAATATCCCGGCGTGGAAAGCGTCACCCTGGTCGAGCTGGACCCGGCCATGACGAATCTCTTCAGCCAGCAGCCCGCCTTGAAGCGCCTCAATGGCGACGCGCTCCTGTCGCCCAAAGTGCATGTCGTCAACGCCGACGCTTTCCAGTGGCTGGACAAAAGCACGGACATGTTCGACATCATCATCGTGGACTTCCCCGACCCGACCAATTTCTCCATCGGCAAGCTCTACACCAACTCGTTTTACGCGCTGCTAGACCAGCACCTGTCCGCCAGCGGTTATGCGGTCATCCAGACCACGTCGCCGCTGGTGGCGCGCCGCAGCTACTGGACGGTGGTCAGCACGCTGGAATCCGTGGGCCTGAAAACCGCGCCTTATCACGCCAACGTGCCCAGCTTCGGCGAATGGGGTTTTGTGGTCGCCGGCCGGCGGCCTTTCAGCCCCACGATGCAGACGGGCGCCCTGCCCGCCGGGTTGCGGTTTCTGGATGCGCAAATCCTGCCGCTGTTGTTCGATTTCCCCGTCGACATGGCGCGCGTGCCGGCGCCTGTCAACCGGCTCTCTAATCAGGAACTGGTGCACAGCTACGAGCAGGAATGGGGCAAGGTGCTGCGTTGAGCCTGTACTCCGGGTTTCACTCCCTCTCCCCCTGGGAGAGGGTGGGGGCTGAGCGCTGCGGCTCCAGATGCGCCTGCGCGCATCTGGACAGTGCGAAGAAGCCTAGACTCCGGCTGGGCTGCGGTCTGCAAGACAGGGCTGACGGCTTCGCCAACGCCAGCAGCCCCCATCCCAACCTTCTTCCCGCAGGGAAAGGAGCCGGAGGAATGGCTCGGTGTTTCGGGTTTAACTCCCTCTCCCTCTGGGAGAGGGCAGGGGTGAGGGCTGACGGCGTGACCATCGCCGCCGGCCCCCATCCCCACCTTCCCCCAGCGGGGGAAGGAGCAAGACCATGAAGCGGCGCGACTTTCTGGCGGCGTCCGCGCTGCCGCTGCTGGGCTGCAAAGAAACACGGCACATCGAAGGCGGCTTCTTGGGGGCGAACCACGAGCGCGGCCACCTGCTGCGACCCGGCGAGCCCGGAAAGGCCCGCGTCTGGCCCACCCCTTCCACCACCCAACGCACCCGCGTGCTGATTGCCGGCGGCGGCGTGGCCGGCCTGGCAGCCGCCCGCGCGCTGCGCCTGCGCGGCATCCACGATTTTGTGATGCTGGAACTGGAAGACAGCGCCGGCGGCAACAGCCGCGGCGGCGTGGTCAGCGGTGTCCCTTGCCCGCTGGGCGCGCACTACCTGCCGGTGCCCGGCGACGGCGCGCGGGACGTGCAGGACTTGCTGGAAGAGCTCTCGCTGCGCCGGCGCGTGGCCGGCCGTTGGGAGTACGACGAGCGCCATCTGTGCCACAGCCCACAGGAGCGCCTCTTCATCAACGGACAATGGCAGGAAGGCCTGCTGCCTTTGCCGGACATGGATGCGGGTTTGCTCACCGACTACCAGCGCTTTGCCCGGCTGGTGCAAGAGGCCTCGGTGGCCGCACCTTTCTCAATGCCTGTTTCAAACACGCCGCCTGCGCCGTCTCATCGGGCGCTGGATGCCTTGACCTTTGAAGACTGGCTGGACCAGCAGCAGCTGACCCGCGCGCCTCTGCGCTGGTACCTCGACTATTGCTGCCGGGATGACTACGGCGCGGGCCTAGACACCGTGTCGGCCTGGGCCGGCATCCATTACTTCGCCAGCCGCCACGGCTTTCACGCGCCCGGTGAGGCCGCTGGCGTGGAACGCGACGCCGGCGTTCTCACCTGGCCCGAAGGCAACGGCTGGCTGACGCGGCAGCTGGCCGCGCCGCTGGGCGAGCGCCTGCGCACAGGTCGCGTCGTCGTGCGCGTGGCCGCGGGACGCCATGGTGTGGACGTTGACGCCTTCAATACGGCCACCCAGGCGGTGGAGCGCTGGCAGGCCGACCAGTGCATCGTGGCGCTGCCGCTCTTTGTGGCCGCCCGCGTGGTGGAAAACCCGCCGACCGCCTTGCAGCAGGCCGCCGGGGCACTGCGCTACGCGCCCTGGCTGGTGGCCAACCTGCATATCGATGCCGCGCTGCACGACCGCCCCGGCGCGGCGCCCAGCTGGGACAACGTGCTTTATGGTGATGGCAAAGCCGGCAGTTACCTCGGGCTGGGATACGTCGATGCCAAACACCAGAGCCTGCAATCCGTGCCGGGCCAAACCGTGCTGACGTATTACCGCGCCTTCGGCATTGAAGCGGCGCAGCGCAAAGCCCTTTATGAAAAGCCGTGGACGCACTGGCGCGACACCGTGTTGGCCGAGCTCTCCGTGCCGCACCCCGACCTGCCCGGAAAAGTCACACGCATGGACGCCATGCGCTACGGCCACGCCATGAGCACGCCTGTGCCTGGCATCCGCAGCCACGCTGCATTGCGTGCGCTACAGGGTCCTTTGCAGGCGCCGTGGCAGCGGGTGCATTTTGCGCACAGTGATTTGTCGGGGTACTCGGTGTTTGAGGAGGCGTTTACGCAGGGGCACCGGAGGGGGATGGTGGTGGGTTGAGTTTGTTTTTTCCGGTGCTTGGTTTGGCCGGCGCGCTCTCTGCTGAGTGCGGCTGGCCGGGGGTAGCCCGGCAGCTACTCACTTTTCTTTTGCTTCGCCAAAAGCAAAGTAAGCAAAAGAAAAGGCGACCCTACTTGCTGCGTCCCTACGCT
>JAJKJM010000024.1 GCA_021153985.1 Polaromonas sp. | reverse complement strand
TTCGCCCTGCTATTGATGCCAATAATGGCTACGGTCCCTGACTTGCGTGCCCAGCCAGCTATGAATTCAATAGCAGCGCAGGAGGCAGTACCGATGCGTAACCTGCAGATCGAGGTGCGCCAGGTGCGCAACAGCGCGCTGTCGCAAAGTGCGCTGGGCGCGCAGGGCGGCGTCACCCTGCAACCCGGCCGCTCCGGGGCCAACGTCAACATCACGGCCCAGGACAACCAGCGCAACGACTCACGCGACCTGGTCCAGCGTGTGCTGGTGCTCAACGGCCGCAACGTGAACATCAACCTGGGCAACAGCCAGCCCCTGCGGCTGGTGCAGGCGCGTCAGGCCACCACTGTATTCATCGATGCCAACAGCGGCTTTTCAGCCCGGCCTCTCTGGTCCGGCGGCGACAGCGTGGAACTGGAACTGGCCGCAGGGCAGGCCAGCCGCTCGGGCGCATCGCCGGCGGCGCCCTTGTCCTCCTCATCCGTCAGCACCTCGCTGTCCGTGCGCCTGGGGGAATGGGTCACCGTCGCGGAGTCGGACGACGCCAGCGCCGGCAGCAGCAACGGCATCACTGACAGCCGGCAGTCCACCCGGCGGGATGGGTTGCGGGTAGAGGTTCGCCTTTCCGTGCGTTAGGCGGAGCAGCTTTCATTTGATTGGCGGGCAACTTGCTATTAATTTAGTAGCTGCTCGCCCATGCGCCTACTGGGCTAGAGGCCTCAAAAGCTTATAAAACCTTCAGGACAGCTTTCTTTGGGGTGAATGCACGCCTACCGGGGCCAAAGCACCCAAAGCCTGAGCGGCTGGTTCATGCGCGCGGCGAACTGGCCAGCCTCAGGCCCGGTGCCGGCAAAGTAGTCGGCCCGCACGGCACCCACGATGGCGCTGCCCGTGTCTTGCGCCAGCACCAGCTTTTGCAGGCTGCCTGCGCCGCCGCGCGAGGCCAGCCACACCGGCGTGCCGTACGGAATGCTGCCCGGGTCCACCGCGATGGAGCGCCCAGGCGTGAGGGCCACGCCCTGCGCGCCTTTGGGGCCGAATGCGGCATCCAGCTCATTCAGTGGCTGCTCCTGGAAGAAGGTGTAGCGCGGGTTGCTCCAGAGCATCTGCTGCACGCGCTGGGGTGGATTCCTGGCAGCCCAGGCCTTGGTGGACTCTACCCAGGGCGTGGTCATGCGGCCTTCGCCCTGCTCCAGCAGCCACTGAGTGACGCTGCGAAACGGTTGCTCGTTGGAGCCGGCATAGGCCACCCGGATCGTGCGCTGCGCGCCGTCGGGCTCGGTGATGCTCAGCCGGCCGGAGCCCTGGATGTGCAGCGACATCGCCTCGACCGGGTCCGCCAACCAGGCGATTTCGCGGCCCTTCAGTGCAGCTTTGGCCTCAGGCGACGTGTCGATTTCCTGCCGCGAAAACCAGGGCTTGCGGCTGCCCAGCGATGCCGGCGTTCGGTACAGCGGCACCTCATAGCCGGCGCCGGGCTGCCGGCTGGCCTTGAGCACCGGCTCGAAATAGCTGGTCAGCAAGCCGTCGGCCACGCCCTGCGGGCTTTCGACCCGGTAGGGCTGCAGGCGGCTCACCATCCAGTTGCGCTGCTCTTCGGCCGAAGCAATGCTCAGGCGCCGGACCTCGCCGCACAGCGGCGCAAAGACCGGGCCGGGCCGCTCGCAGCTTTTGAGCCAGGCATTCCAGGCCTCGAAGAGCTGGTCTTCTTCAAACCCAGGCAACTCGGCCCAGCGAACCGGCACCCAGCGGCTTTTACCCTGCAGCATGGGCGCGGGCAGGGGCCCGGAGTCGCCGGGGCGGCTGCCTGCGGGCGCCCCTGAAGGGCCCGATGACGGCGGCAGGGGCGGGCTGGCGCAAGAGGCGAGCAGCACCATGGCGATAATCGACGCAAAACGCACCGGCCACGCTGGCGGTATTGATCGGATTGATCGGATTGATCGGATTGATCCCGGCGAAGGTATTGCAAACTTCATCGCTATCCAAGGAAATGTCATGGCCTTACTTTTGCTCGAAGCCCTGGGGGCGTTGCTGCTGCTAGTGTTCATTGTGTGGTGGACGATGTTTTCAGGCCGCAAGAATGGCGAGCTGAAAGATTCGGCGCACCCGGCGCCGGATACGGAATCAGACAGGAAATAATGCAAACGCGAAAAACGGCGACACACTCCCCGCTATAAATTTCGCAGCAAGTTGGCCAGTTCCACCGCCGACTTGACGCCCATTTTGTCGAAAACGCGGGCACGGTGAACTTCCACCGTCCGCACGCTGATGTCCAGCTGGTCCGCGACCAGCTTGTTGGGCAGGCCGCCCACCACCAGCCGCATGACATCGCGTTCACGCTCGGTGAGGCCGTCAAGCCGGGCCTGCAGGCCGGTGGTTTCGCTGTGCTGGGAGAGCGCCGCGGCGGAAAGGTTGAGCGCCTGCTCGATACGGTCTACCAGGGCGTTATCGGAAAAAGGTTTTTCGCAGAAATCAAAGGCGCCGCGCTTGACGGCGTCGACGGCAGTAGGCACGTCGGCATGGCCGGTCAGGAAAATCACCGGCAGCGTGGGCAGCAGGCCGTAGCCAATCAGTTTCTCGAACATGGCCAGGCCGCTGAGCCCCGCCATCCGCACATCCAGCAATACACAAGACGGCACCTGAACCTTGAACTGGCCCGAAACCCGGGCGTCGAACGCTTCGGCGCTGTCGAAAGTCTCGCTCAGCAGCCGCCGTGAGCGCAGCAGCCAGGCGAGCGCATCGCGCACGCTGGCGTCGTCATCGACGATATAAACCGTGGCATCGTGAATGGGTTCCATGGGGTCCTTCAGGGTCGCTCTGATCCGGCATCCTGCGCCAGCGCCAGCGCTAGCGCCGCAGGCAGGGTAAAACTGAAAATCGTACCTTTCGGCACAGCCGGCTCAAATCCCAGAAAGCCGCCATGCTGTTCTATCACGGTTCGGCACAGGCTGAGCCCCAGGCCCATGCCTTCTTCTTTGGTGGTGAAGAAGGGCGTAAAAAGCCGTTGCGCCACATCCTCGGTAATGCCTTCACCGCAATCGATCACCGCAAATTCAACCCACCGGCTGTGTGCGTTGGAGGCGGCCGGGCGGATGCGCAGCGTCAGCACTTTCTCGGGCTGGGGCGCCGCGCCGCGAGCGGGCTGTGCGCCGTCGCCTGCGCCTTGCATGGCCTGCATGCCGTTGCGCGACAGGTTGAGCAGCACCTGCTCGACCATGGTGCGGTCACACAGCACCGGCTCACACGCCTCGTCCACTTCAATCACCACACGCACGCCGAGCTTGCGCGCCTGCAGGCTGACCAGCGGCATGATGGCGTCCAGCAAGTCGCGCGGCTGGACCGCCTCCCGCACCTGGTCGCGCCGGCGGACAAAGTCATGCACGCTTTTGATGACCTTGCCGGCGCGCTCCGCCTGCTCGGCAATGCGGCGCATGGCCAGCTGCAGGTCTTCAGACAGAGGCGGCGCGGGCGCGGCGGCGGCAGGCTTCTCACCAGCCGTTTCGCCTTGCAGCAGATTGAGCGAACCGGTCGCATAGCTGGAGATCGCGGCCAGCGGCTGGTTGAGTTCGTGGCTGAGCAGCGACGCCATTTCGCCCACCATCGCGAGCCGGGCGGTGGCCTGCAGCCGGTCCTGGCTGGCGCGCGACAGCTCCTCGACCCGGCGCTGCTCGCTCACGTCCAGGATGGCGCTCATCCAGCCGGTGTGCTTGCCCACGGCATTGATCAACGGGGCCTCCATGATCAGCACCGGAAAGCGCGTGCCGTCGCGCCGCATGAATACCGATTCGTGGCCCTCCCGCGGCAGGTTGCTGCCCGCCAGGCGGATTTCCTGGCGCTGCTGGTAGACATTCGCCAGCTCGGGGGGCCAATAGGGGGAGGGAAAGCTGTGATTGAGCAGGTCTTTGGCTTCCACGCCCACCATCTTGCAAAACGCCGCGTTCACGTAAGTGATGCGCCCCTGCAGGTCGCGCGCGCGCAGGCCGGTGAGCACCGAGTCCTCCATGGCCTTGCGAAAGGCCAGGGCCTCGCCCAGGTCATGCTCCACCTTCAGGCGGCGCCGCATGTCCCTGGCGAGCAGGAATAGCACGGCCATCAATCCCAGCGCCATGGCGGTCACCAGCGCGGTCAGCACGTTGGGGAAAAGGGCGGGTGTGCCCAGCCGGCTTTCCATCCTGACGACCATGGTGTTGCCGGGCAGGTCCAGCAACTGCTGCGCAATATAGATGCGGTTGCCTTTGGAAGGTATGCCGTGCAGCGCCAGGCGCGTGCCGTCGGCCTCCGTGAACGACAGGCCGACGCCGCGGGAAAGCTGCTTGCCCACCAGCTCGCTCAGGATGTCCTGCAGCGAATAGGTGACCACCGTAAAACCTGTGATGCGCCCGGCCACCACGATGGGCAGGCACATGTCCAGCACTTCCAGGCCGAGGCCGTTGGCTTGCGGCATGAAGTAGCTGGTGGAATACGCCGAGCCGCTCAGGCGCCGCGCCGTGGTGCAGGTCAGGCCCACATCGGCCTGCATGCTCAGGCGCCCCAGCCGCTCGAATACGGAGGTGCGGTAAGGTGTTTCGGCGAAAGCCAGTACGTCCAGGGGCTCATTGCGCCATTCGAGCCGCATGATTTCGCGGTGTTCGCGAAGCAGCTCGGCGGCTGATATGTGCCACGAAGAGGCCGTGCGCTCGCTGGCCTGCAGGGCCTGAAAGGTCTGGATGTTTCGCGTGAGCCCCGACCGGATATCCGTGACCGCTTCGCCCGCGTCATGCTCCAGCCGGCTTTGCACCATGCTGGACTCGTAACGCCCTGCGAGCCAGATCAGCAATCCCAGCAAGGCCACAACCAGCGCCACCAGCAAGACCCAAAGAGACCATCGCCGGCTATCCCGGCCGACATTCCTGGTGAACCAACGCTTCACGCCGCCAGCCTCACAGGACGCAATGCGTCAGGGCAGGCAGGCGGCTGCGCACGCCCTGAAGGTTGGCGCTCTGGACCTCGGCCATCACCACCCCTGCCTCTTCGGCACGCTCCGCCAGAATCTGGCCCCAGGGGTCAACCACCATGCTGTGGCCCCAGGTGTGGCGGCCGTTCTCGTGCGTGCCGCCTTGGGCCGCCGCCAGCACGTAGGCCAGGTTTTCGATGGCCCGCGCGCGCAGCAGGACCTCCCAATGCGCCTGGCCTGTGGTGTAAGTGAACGCGCTGGGCACCAGCAGCACGTCGGCCTTCAGGGCGCGGTACAGCTCAGGAAAGCGCAGGTCGTAGCAAACACTCATGCCGACGGTGTAGACGTTGCCGTCACGCGAGGCCAGCTCGAAACGCACGGGTTGCGTTCCCGCTTCGAGCACGCGCCTTTCGTCGTAGTCTTCCTGGCCCTGCGCAAAGCGGAAAAGGTGAATCTTGTCGTAGCGGGCGACGCACTCGCCGGAAGGCGCATACGCAAGTGAGCAGTTGCGGGCGCGGGCCGGATCGGCCGTGGCCATCGGCAATGTGCCGCCGACGATCCAGATCCCCAGTTCGCGCGCCGACCGGCTCAGGAAGTCCTGGATAGTCCCCTGGCCCGGGCTCTCCTGGAATTGCAGCTTGTCGGTGTCTTTGCGGCCCATGATGCAAAAGTATTCGGGCAACACCGCCAGCTCCGCGCCCTGCGCCGCGGCCTGCCCGAGCAACTGATGCGCCACTTCAAGGTTGTCCTCGATGCGGGTGCCCGACACCATTTGAATAGCGGCTATTTTCATGATCAGCGCGTCTCCGTGGATGTTTCAGCCGGCCTGGCGTCGGCCTGGGCCTTGCGGTCCAGCTTGGTGACCTTGGGGTCGGACCAGGCGCCATCGATATGGAATTCCTGGGTGGCCGCCTGCATCAGCGGGCGGCGCAAAAACATCTGCGCCAGGAAGCTGCCCAGGCCGATGGCCGGGTTGATCGCCGTCGCGATCAGCGAGGCTGTACCGGCGTTGATTTCAGGCACCACCACCACCTTGATATTTTGCGTCTCTTTGGCAATGTCGGCTGAGCCCTCCATCAGGACGGCGGCGTTGACACCGCGCATCTGCAGGTTGTTGGTGTAGGCCACTCCCTGGTTGATGTTGACATCACCGCGAACAAAATCAAAAGCGAATCCTTCGGAGAAAACATCGCGGAAATCGAGCGCCAGCCGCCGGGGCAGGGATTGCAGGCTCAGCACGCCCAGCAGCTTGGCGATACCCGGATCCGCCTTGACGAACTGCCCGGACTCGACGTTGACGTTGAACTGCCCGCTCATGGTCGGATAGTCCAGGCTGAGGGGCGATCCCATCCAGGCCACCTGGCCCTCGAGCTTGCCCTTGCCGCGGCGGATCACGTCGCCCATGCCAAAGCGTTTGAGCAAGCCGCCCGAATCGGCGATGTCGAGCTTGAAGTTCATCACGGTGCGGCGGCGCTCGGCCGGTACGCGCGCAGCGCGTGGGCCGCCCGCCGCGGCGGCTGCGCCCACCTGCGCATTCAAGGCCACCCAGTTGCCGGTGGCGGTCAACACGGCCTCCGGAAGAATCACATTGAATTTGTTCAGGCGCCATTCACGAACGCCTTCACGCGCCACCGCCGACGCGCCGCGATTGATGGCGTCGATCTCGATACGCCCCAGCTTCTTGCCGCGCAGCTCCAGGTCTTCCACAACGATATCCAGGGCGGGAATGCTGGCGGGCTGCTCGTTCAGGATGGCCTCAACCTCACTGGCGGTTCCCGGCTCCAGGCTCAGGCGCGAGAGCCGCGCATACACACGCCCCGCGCCAATGCCGCCGGGCTGGCGAAACTCGACATACCCGTTGAGTTCAGAGGCGTCGATATTCGCGCGCCAGGCGAGACCTTCGCGGGAGCCGCCAACCACGACATTGTTGAGCTTGCGCCCTTCAATCACCAGTTCCTTCGCGCGTATGGCCATCACGGTGGGCATATAAGTCAGCGAGGCAATGGCTGTTGCGCGGTTGGTTGCCGCGGTGGCGGCCGCCGGCGGAGGCGCAGAAAACGCGCTGCTGCCGGAGGAGTCCGTCAGCAACTTCTGCCAGGCATCCAGGTCCACGTGGGCCAGATTGATATTGGCCGCGACGCCCGTTTCCTGCAGGGGCGGCGTCTCACCCGGCTCCAGCCCGACGCCGATGCCGCCTCGTATCACCCGGGGCTCCTCGCCACTCACATCGCGCACATACTGGATGGACGCAATACGCCCGACGGTGACGGAGAGCTGGTCTTCCAGTTTTTGCCCGGGAGCCATGGAAGCCTGCAGCAGGGTGTTTTCAAACCTCAACGGCAGCGCCGCTTCAGCGGTTTTCGACAACGGTGCGGGCAGGCTCAAAGCCATGCCCTGCAGGGTGCTGGAGATCGCGACTTCAGGCCGGCCGCGGCGAAAACCCAGGGTCGCCGTATAGGCGGTGCTGCCGCTGGCGCCCTGAGCCATGCGTGACAGCGGCCCCAGCTCTTTGGCCTGCCGCAAGCCTTCCGCAGTGACGGTTCCCTGCCCTTTGAATGTCGCGACGGTTTCCGTCTCGACGCTGCCGGGCGCACGCGGCTGCGCGCGCAGGCCGCCGTCAAAACGGATGTCGCCGCCGAGCAGCCGCGCCTGCCCGCCCGCCACGGAAAAGCCGCGCTCACTCACGGTGACCACGCCCTTGAGCCGGGTCAGGGCAGGGACGGCGGGTGCGAACTGTACGTCGTTGCCGGACAGCGTGACGGTTCCTTCCACCCGGGACTTGTCAATGGAATGGATGGGGAGCCCCAGGCGGAAGCGGTATTCACCCGTGCCGGTTGCGATGGCCTTGGCCAGCACATGGTTGGTCATGTTGCCCACTGGAGACTGGTTGACAAACCCCAGCGCGTCGGAAAGCGCGCCCTTGATGTCCATGGTGACGTCGACCGTGGAGTCGTGGGTCAGATCCGGAATGCGTGCGTCGGCCTTGACCAGTTGCAGGCCCGGCAGGCCGGCAACTTTGCCGGTGGCGCCGTTCACCTCCAGCGCAGCGCGGTTGAAGACCAGTTCGCCGCTGAGCTCGGTCAGGGCCGGCCATGGCGCCGCGCCGGCCGGCTGTATGGTTTTGGGCACATAGGCGAAATGGCCGTTGCGGATTCTGGCGGACACCCGGAAGTCCCCTTGCGCCGGATTGGTAAAGGGCAGGTGCTCCATCGGGCCCTTGACCTTGAACTTCACCTCGCTGACCTGCCCCTGCACCACCGCATCGCGCACATAGTGGCGCACCTGGTCCGGCAGCACCAGCGGCAGGTAGCGGTGAACCCGCTCGCCGTCGCCCCGGCTCAAGGCGCCTTGCAAATCCAGCACGCCCGGGAAGCGGGCGTCCGGCGCGCCTGCGGCGGGAGCCGGGCCGGAACCCACATCCGCCGTGTGCCAGCTGACCTGGGCGTCACCCTGTGCATCGGCGTTGGAAAACTGCAGGTTGCGCAGTTGCGCCTCTATCTTTCGCCCCGAGAATTTCCACTGGGCGTCCGTCGACAGCTGGTCGAACGGCACAACCGGATCTTCGAAGACACCAGGGACGGCCAGCGCACCGTTGCTTATTTTGACCTTGGCCTGCCCGCCGTCCTGCGTCAAATCGAAATCGATCGCTGCGCCGCTGATTCCGGGCCTTCCGGGCCTGGGATGCGCCTGGGCCGGACTGGAAGCGGCCAGCTGGGGCGGCGCCGGCAATGCGGCGACATTCAGGCCGACCACGCGTCCTTTTGCGGCGTAGGTGGAGGGTGCATCCATGGGCCCTTGCCAGCGGGCCTCCACGGTTTCGACCAGTCCCTTAGGCGCAAAAGAGGCAATGAGCGCGTGAGTGGGGGCATCAAGCGGCAAGCGATTGGCGATCTGTGCCAGCGCGGCAAGATCGAGCCTGTCGGCTTTGAATTGGGTGTGCTGCGGTACGCCGGCTTCGTCGCCTGTATGAACCAGCGCCACATTGCCGCCGGGCCACTGCAAGCCGTCGCGCGTTCGAAAACGCAAGCCTTCGGTATTGAAGTCAAAACCGTTCGCGCGTTGCCCGCCGCCGATACGCCCGGCGACAGATTCAAACGCCAGAGGCTGAAGCTTCGCACCCAGCCTGGCGTCCACGTCCTGCAATGCCACGTCGGCCGTTCCGCCGGTGATTTGCCCCTGGCTGATGTCGGCCCAGGCGCGTAGCGCGCCATTGCCGCGGATCAGTTCCACGCCCAGCGTGTCCATGTTGAGGTATTGCCTGACGCGGGAGGCATCCACACGGCCGAAGTCGGCAAACAACTGGCCCGTCCAGCCTTCAAAATCACCCGCATCGCCGGACAGCAGGGACTGGCGGAAGATGCCCCTGAAGGTAAACCGGTCACCCCACTCCGGAGGCGGTGTGGCGTCCAGCCGCATGAGGTGGCGCCGCCGTGCATTGCGCATGACCCAGTCGACCTGCGTCAGCGCCAGCGGCGGCGCCTTCTGCAATTCGTCGGTCCAGCGCACGGTGCCGCCGCGTATGACGAATTCGGTCTGGGAGAAAAACCAGTCGGCTGCGGCGCTCTGGCCGGCGGCCCGGTCCTGCGACACGTCCAGTCCGCCCACGTAGATCTTTCCATCTGCGGCGCGGCGGATATCGAGTTCGGGCTTGTCGATGTAGAGCTGCTCAAAGCCCAGGCCCCAGATGGAGGACGGGGACAGCGCGCCCAGAAGGCGCGGCAAGCGCAATGCCTCACGGCCCTGGGGATCGAGCAGGGTCACATCACGCAGCTCGAAGGAGGGAATCATCCCTTGGGAGTGCGCGGTGATTTCACCGATGCGAACAGGCACCCCCAAGGCCTTGCTGGCCTCTATTTCAAGGCGCGGACGGAATTCCCCGATTCGCGGCACAATCCAGCCATGCAGCACGATCCAGCTCAGGCCAACGAGCAGCCAGGCCCCGGCGACGAGCCACAGCAATATGCGTACGGCGAAAGCCAGCCGATGCAGCTTGAGCGGCGACAAGGCGGGCAGAGGGATCGGGCTGGGAATCGTTGGCTCCATTGACCTGAGAATTATGACCGCCGGGGCCAGTGTCCGCCCGGCGGGAGACCATGAAGTTTTGTGAAGTAGTGTGATGACAGTCGTCCCAAACGCCCGCCTTGAGACCCTACCCGCCACCGGGCCGGCCGCATCGGACTATTCACGGTTCGTCCAGCGGGTTCGCCGCCGCTATGCCGGCCATCTCCCTCTGTTACCCGCAGGTGCGCCCGTCCGCGCCACCATGCAGGCCGCCCTTGATGCGCTTTTGAAGCAAGGTCTTGAAATCGGGGCCGCATTGCGAGTGGTGCGCCAGCTGGTGATGGAGCGCCTGGTGGTGCTCGATTGCGATGGCGCTTGTGAAAGCCAGGCGCCGCTGGTGGTGGTGACGCGGGCCATGACCGAGCTGGCGGAACTGGCACTCGATGTCGCCATGCTGGAGTCCGGCCGGGCGCTCGATGCCTTGCACGGCGCGCCGCAGGCTCCCGACGGATCGCGCGCCCAGATGTGGGTGGTGGGCATGGGCAAGCTGGGCGCCCGCGAGCTCAATGTCTCCAGTGACATCGACCTGATTTATGTCTATGACCACGACGGCGAAACCGCGGGGCGCAGCGACGGCCGCGGGCAGATCACGAACCACGAATACTTCGCCCACCAGGTCAAAGCCGTCTTCAGCCTGATTGGCGACGCCACCGAGCACGGTTTTGTCTTCCGGGTGGATCTGGCGCTACGGCCCAATGGCAACTCCGGCCCGGCCGCCGTCTCGCTCAGCGCGCTGGAGGAATACTTCCAGGCCCAGGGGCGCGAGTGGGAGCGCTTTGCCTGGCTCAAGAGCCGGGTGGTGGCCCCGCTGGAATGCGTGCAAAGCGGCGCCGCGCAGGCCCTACGCGGACCGGTGCTGCCCTTTGTGTTCAGAAAGTACCTCGACTACAACGTGTTTGATGCCTTGCGCATCCTGCACAAGCAGATTCGCGAGCACGCGGCCAAACGCTGCGCGGGCCACCCCGAGCGCGCCAACGACGTCAAGATGTCACGCGGCGGCATACGTGAGATTGAATTCACCGTGCAGCTGCTGCAAGTCGTGCGCGGCGGGCAATTCCCGGAACTGCGCACACGCCCGACCGTCGACGCCCTGCAGCGCGTGGCCCGCGCGGGCCTGATGCCACAGGAGACCGCCGATGCGCTGGCACGTGCCTACGATTTCCTTCGCAAGGTAGAGCACCGCATCCAGTACCTGGACGACCAGCAGACGCATGTGCTGCCCACGCGTGACGACGACCTGGGCTGGATTGCCGGGACGCTGGGCTACGGCAACTGCTGCCCTTTCCTCAGCGAGCTGGACGCCCATCGTGAGCTTGTGGCCGGCGAATTTGACAAATTGCTGGGCGGCAAAAAGGACTGCAAAGGCTGCGGCGGCAAGGCGGCCAAGGCCGCACCGCAGCAGCTCGACGACCTGCTGGCGCAGCTGTCGGAGCAATGGCCGGAGAAATTCCGCGAGCGCCTCACCCTGTGGCGCCAGCACCCCCGCGTGCTGGCACTGAAAGAAGATTCGCGCGCACGCCTGGCACGGCTGGTGCAACGCACCGCCGCATGGCTGGCCGAAGGCGCGGTGACCGAAGAAGCGGCCATACGGATCATCGACTGGATTGAGCCGCTTCTCAGGCGCGAAAGCTACCTGGCGCTGCTGCTGGAGCGGCCCGCCGTGCACGAACGCCTGCTGCGCCTGCTGGGCGCTGCCAAATGGCCGGCGCGCTACCTGCTGCAGCACCCCGGCGTGATCGACGAGCTGGCCAGTGACGAATTGCTGAAGGAACGCTTTGACGGAACGGCTTTTGCGCGCGATTTGCGGCAGCGGCTGGCCGCGTTGAGGAGCACCGGCGAGGACGATGAGGAAACCTGCCTGAACCTGCTGCGCCGCGCGCACCACGCCGAAGTGTTTCGCACGCTGGCGCGCGACCTGGAAGGCGTGCTGACCGTCGAGCAGGTGGCCGATGACCTGAGCGCGCTGGCAGAAGCGGTCTTGAGCATCACGACAGACTGGTGCTGGCAGCGCCTGAAAACCAGGCACCGTGACACGCCGCAGTTCGCCATCATTGCCTACGGCAAGCTGGGCGGCAAGGAGCTGGGCTACGGCAGCGACCTGGACATCGTGTTCGTCTACGAAGACGAGGATGAGCGGGCGCCCGAGGTCTACGCGGCCTTTGTGCGCAAGCTCATCAACTGGCTGACCATCAAGACCAGCGAAGGCGACCTGTTCGAAATCGATACGGCCTTGCGCCCCAATGGCAACTCGGGCCTGCTGGTCACCAGTTTTGACGCCTATACCCGCTACCAGCAGCAGCGCGGCAGCAACACCGCCTGGACCTGGGAACACCAGGCGATGACGCGCGCCCGGTGCGTTCTGGGCGGCGACACCCTGCGCCAGCGCTTTGACCAGGTCCGGGAGTCGGTGATCACCGCCCCGCGCGACACGGCGGCGTTGCGCGACGAAATCGTCGCCATGCGCGAGAAAGTGCGCAACGCGCATCCCATCAAACGCGCCCATGTCCCGCGTCCGGCAGAAGGCGCGCCCGCGCTGGTGCCTGAGCCCGAGAAGTTCGACGTCAAGCA
>JAJKJM010000023.1 GCA_021153985.1 Polaromonas sp. | reverse complement strand
GGCACGGTCACCACCGCCTGGCCGTTGACGTCCAGCACGATGTTGGGGTTCCACAGCAGCAGGGTCTCAAGCAACTCACGGGTGTTGCTGCGCCCGCCGCCGCCGCCGGCCGCCACGGCCTTGCGGCCATAGTGCCTGCGGCCGATGATTTCCATCTGCGCGGTCGAGGTTTCTACACCCCATGATCGGCGCCGCAGCATGGCATCCAGCAGGTTCCAGCTGTCGTTGGGCATCAGCTCCAGCAGGGCCTGGTCGACCGCAGCCAGGGCCACCTCGGCATTGGTGGCAGGCTGGCCGTTGGGCAGCTTGGCGGTGATGGTCACCTTGGCCTGGCCGCGCACGGCGTAGCTTTCTTTGTCGGCCTTCACGGTCACATCAAGCTGATGCGCCTTGGTGCCCACACGAATCTCAGCCACGCCCAGGCGGAAGGCGGGCTTGCTCAAATCGACCAGCGCGGTGGGCGCCACGTATTCGCGGCCTTCGTACCAGAAGGAGGTCCACCATTCACGAGGTGCCTTGAAGCCCCAGGTGAAGAAGCTGTACCAGGGCACTTCACGCAGGCGGCCGCGCAGGGCCAGCACGCTCACGTACACATTCGGGCCCCAGCCTTCCTTGATCTGCAGGTTCACCGTCGGGTCCTGGCCGTTGAGTTGCACCACCTGCGTTTCGATGATGCCTTCGCGTTCAATCGCCACCAGCGCGGTGGCAAAGCGGAAGGGCATGCGCACCTGGAACTTGGCCATCTCGCCGGGTTGGTAGCTCTTCTTCTCGGGCAGCACGTCCATGCGGTCGTGGTCTTCACCGCCAAACCATAGCTCGCCCTGGCGGGTGACGTATACATTGCTGGCGGCCTGGATGGTATTGCCGTCTTTGTCTTTGGCCGTCACGATGAGTTCGACCTCACCGGGCTCGCCGAGTTTGGTTTCGCACAGCAGCAGGCCGCGCGAGTCGCTCCTGCCGCTGCAGACGCTGCCGAGGTCTTTGACTTCAGTCTTGTTGTCGTAGGTGTAGAAGCCGCCCACCATGCGCTTGCGGCTGGTGGTGGTGATGCGCGCGATGGCCTTCACCTCCAGCGACACGCCGGGGGCAATCTTGCCGGCCAGGTCAAGCGCCAGCGCCTGGAACTTGATCTTCTGGCTGCTCGACACCCAGCCTTCGGTTTTGATGCCGGCGACCACAGCCGCGGGCCAGACGGTGGAGGTGCTGCGGATGGTCTGCACTTCGCCGTTCGGGTCGGCATAGGTGGCTTCCATCAGCAGCTCCTGCGGCTGCCGGTGCCGGGGGATGTCATTGATGGTGAGCTTGCCCGCGCCATTGCGGTCCAGCGTCAGCGGCAGTTTGTCGGCGATGACGCGCTGGTCTTGCGAGGAGGTGGCCTCTTCGTCGTCAGACCTGGCGGCCTGGTCGCGGTTGATGCGCGGAGGGTTGAAGTTGAATTCTTCGTAGTCGCTGTAGCTCAGGTTTTTGGCGCGCACCAGGGCCGACACGCGCACCGGCAGGTTGACGGCGCCGCCGCCTGAAACGTAATTGATCTGCACATCGGTGGGCACCGACTGCACATTCACCAGCGCCTTCTTTTCGGCGGGGGTGATGCGGCCTTCGAGCACCGGCAGGCGGAACTCCTCCACACGGAACTGCCCGCTGCTGAAGCTGCGGTTGCGGCTGCCTCTTCCACCGTTGCCGGCATCGCCGCCGCCTTTGAGCTGTACCTCATACACGCCCAGCTTGGCAGCCGGTGGAATGGAAAAGGTGTTCTCGGCGCTTTGCCCGCCGGTGGCGGTCTTGCGCCAGGCGATGGGCTGGGTGTATTGCTGGCCGCTGCCCACGTGCGTGACGACGAGGGTTGCAGGTGCGGTTTCAGACAGGCCGAAACCCTTGCTGGTTTCGGTGCGCAGAATGTGCTTCATCGACACGGTTTCACCGGCGCGGAACAGCGTGCGGTCAAAAATCGTATGGGCGACCGCATCGGGCATGGGGTCGCGGCTGGTCGGTACGTTAAAGCGCCAGGGTTCAATGCCCTTGTGCCAGTCGCTCCAGGCAAACGCCAGGTCTTCCACGCCGGCCACCGTGCTGCGCGCGCTGACAAAGTAGGCGTTGCGGTAGTCCTCACCCGAGCAGCGCGGAGGCTCTGACGAAAGCCCGGCGAAGTTGGCAATGCCCTGCGCATTGGTCACGGCTTTGGCCACTTCGGCGCCGCTGCAGCTGGACACACGCACGGTGGCGCCTGCCACGGGCGTGCCTTTGTCGAGCGTGGTCACCCAGGCCAGCGAGTTCTCGCGGCCCAGCTTGAAATGCACGCCCAGGTTGGTCACCAGGGCCGAGGTGCGCACGTACATGGTCCGGCTGCTGCCGTGGCGCTCGTCCAGCAAGGACGCGCCGAGTTTCTGCGAGGCGATCTCGACCACGTGAAAGCCGGGCGCCAGCGGAATGCCGACGACCTCAAAGGGGCGTGGGTCGCCGCCCACGGGTTTGGGCAGGTCCAGTGTCTTCACACCGGGCTGGCCGCCCAGCAGCGACACCATGCGCGACTGCACATAGTCCTTGTCTTGTGCCTCCAGCACCTTGGGCAGGGCGCCCTTGACGTCGGCCGCGGCCGACTTGCGCGAGACCTGGTACTCGTCATAGCGCTGCACCTTGCGGAACCAGGCAATGATGTCGGCGTCGGTGCGGGGCTGCAGGTCGCTGACCTTGCCGGCCGGGGTCAGCCCCTTGACCTGCAGGGCGGCTTCTACATTGCGCAGCGTGACGGGCAGCAGGGCCGGGTCGCCCGGTTTGGTGTTGGGTTCGGCAAAACGTTCGACGATACCGAAGGGGGCGGCGGCGAATTTCGCCAGCGGCGGCATGGAGCCGGTCGCCACCTTGAGCGGAAAGCTGTCGGCATTGCGCAGCGGGCGGTTCGAGGCGTCTTTGAAACCCTTGGGAAGCTCGAGGGTGAACTGCGCCTGTTCCGGAAACAGCGGCTTGAAGCTGATGTTGGTGACCACGCTGTCGCCATCGCTGCTTTCGCTGTCGAATACGGGTTTGAAGGTGTCTTTGTCACCCTTCAGGCGAATCGCTTCGGCCATCTTGCGCGGCACCGGCGCGTTGAAGTTGAGCGTCATGGGCCGCATCGGCAGGCAGGCCGACTGGGCGTTTTCCCGTTCGCAGCTAAAGCTGGCGGAAAACGGCTCGCGCACCTGGAAGTTGTAGCGTTTTTCCACCGAATTGGGTATGCCGCTCGGCGTGCTGACACCCTTGCCGTACACCAGTTGCACCTTGGCGGCCGATGCCAGGCGGCGGTTGCAGGTCAGGGTGGCGTAGCGCAGCGGCTCTCTGGCGGCATCCTTCTCCAGGCCCAGCGACTCGAGCAGATCGTTGCGCTCTTTACCTTCGATGAGCTTGACAGGCACACGCTCGCCCAGGCCTTCCACATTGCACCAGACGTTCTCACGGATGCTGGCCAGCGTGGCCGCGCCGTTGAACTGCAGCACGAAGTACTGTTCCTCATCGATGTTGCGGGAGGCGCCGGGGCGCAGGTTCTGGATGAAGGGCCCGCCGGTGTTGAACTTGTAGCTGGCCTTGCCGTTGATGGGCAGGCTCTTGGGCGACTGGAAGGTGCTGACCACATTGACCGTGCAGCTCACGCCGGGCGGCAGGTCGTTTTCAAATTCAAAGGCCCATTCGCGCTCGCTGATCCAGCGGCCCGAGCCCTTGGTGGCTTGCGCGTCGCTGCAACTCAGCGAGAGCGGGGCAGGCGCCTTGGGGTCGCCAAAATTGACAGCGCCCTCGTCAAATTTGGCCACCAGTTGCCGTACGCGGGCGATTTCGCCCTGGGGCGAGAGACTGACGATTTGCAGGGCATGGGCATGCAGCGAGACAGCCGCGATCAGTGCCAGAGCGGCTTTTTTCATATTTGGGCTCACGTTTCCTTCTCCTTCGGGAAGCCAGAGCGTAGCTGATTTGTATGTAACAAAATGCTGCGGCGGCCGGGAAAAATCTCCCAAGCGAGGAGCCTTGGGTGCGCGGTGGTGTGTTGCCCGAAAGTGCAACGCGCAGGTGGGCCGTTGGGCCGCGGCTATCCGGTTGCAGGAGTACGTCACGGCTCACGAGGCTATTAACCGCCTCCAGAAGGGGTCGTGCGAAAGGTCGCGGTATGCAGCGGGTTTGCTACGCACCGGGAATTCGTGAGGAGCCGCGCAGTTGGCAGGGCATTGGCGGGCGCTGTGATACAGGCCTGACGCAGCGATGCATCACCTTGAGCGCTGCATCGCGGCTTAGGCTTACTCCCGCTTTCTGGCGGCAAGCCAGCGGGCACCCGCATCCAGGCGGCCGTAACCCACCGTAGCCAAGAGGCCGGTGACGGCAAGCATCGCAGCCGTATGAATGCCTGCCGCCGCGATCGCCAGCGTCAGCGGTCCCGATCCCGCCATCTCCAAAGCCGATGCGTCCCCTGCGCACAGCGGGACCAGCGCCGGCACCAGCATCAGGCCCGCGCCATGCGCGGTGGACACCATGAAAGACCAAAGCGCCAGCCCGGCATGCCCTGCCGGCGCCCGCGCCGCCTTGGGCAGGTGCCCCGACAAGTGGGCGGTCACGGCAACAGCGAACAGCCCGCCCGCCAGGACTTGCAGCGTGAAGCGGTCCATCGTGAGGCCCCACACCACGGCGCCGGCCACCAGCGCCACGGAGGCCAGGTGTCCTGCAGCAATCGGCAACAAGGCATGCAGGGCCTGGACGCGACCCCCTGAACGCATGCCCCAGGCGGCGGCGAGCGGCCAGCCGCCTGCCGGGTTCAGCCCATGCAGGGCGCCCATCCCCGCAACCACCAGCCACGGCCAAAGGTTGGACATGATGTTCGCCGGCCCAGGCTGCTCAGGCCTTGTCGCTGCAGCAGGAATGGGCTGTAGGGCCCGGCTGGGTTGCCTCGGCGACAGGCGCAGGGGTAAACACCGCCTGCGTCTCATAGCGGTCATGGTGGCGCATCCACTCCATCTTGTAGAACACATCCTGCTCGTCGCGGCCCTTGGGGGCGAGGTCGAGCATGTGGTACGTGCCGATCATCACTTCCACACCGCGGCCATAGGTTGAATAGGTGTGGAAGACCTGGCCTGCGCTGTCTTTGTAGAACAGGCTGATGCCGGGCGCTTCGTCGGCGGGGAAGTGCTGCAGGGTGTAGTTGTAGGGCACGTCGCCCTTGGCGCGCTCTTCAGGTGTGAAGCTCACGTGGAAGTCGTAGTTGAAGTCGTTGGCGTTGGATGACACCCACTTGAACTGCCAGCCCATGCGCTGGCGAAAGTTTTCAATCTCGGGAAGCGTGGCGCGTGAGACGGCCACGAAGCTGATGTCGCGGTGCGCCAGGTGGATCTTCATGCCGTCGGTGTGGTCGGCCATGAAGGAGCAACTGGGGCAGCCTTGTTCCCAGCCGGGGCCGAACATGAAGTGCTGGACCATCAACTGGCGGCGGCCTTCAAACAGGTCGCTGAGCGAGCGCTTGCCTTCGGGCGCGTCGAAGATATAGTTTTTATCGACGAGGACCCAGGGCAGGGCGCGGCGCTCCCTGGCGATCTGGTCGCGCAGGCGGGTCAGTTCTTTCTCTTGCGCCAGCAGCGTCTTGCGTTCGGCCAGCCATTTGTCTCTGGGCACGACGGGATGGTTCTCAATGGATGTTTCGGTCAGGGTGCTTTGCATGGTGTTCTCCTTGGGTGATGAAGGGGCAGGTAGCAACGGTTGCGCTCAGGCGTTTGCCGGCTGTTCACGGCGCATCGCCGCCTGAACGGCAGGCCGGGCCGCGATGCGCGCCTGGAAGGCCAGCAAATTCGGGAAAGCCGACAGGTCCAGCTTGACGAACTCCGCCCAGCGCGTGACGACAAACAGGTAGGCGTCAGTCACCGTGAAGCGGTCGCCCAGCAGGAATGGCGTGCGGCCCAGCGCGGCGTCCACCACGGCGTACCGTTTTGCCAGATGCGCCATGCGGTCGCTGCGAACCTCCTCGCTGCAGGCCGGGTTGAAGAGCGGCATGTAACCCTGGTGCAGTTCCGAGTTGATGTAGCCCAGCATCTCCTGCAGGCGGTAGCGCGCCATGCTGCCGTTGGCTGGTGCCAGCTGCGCATCGGGCTTCAGGTCGGCCAGGTACTGCACAAGGGCAGGGCCTTCCGTCAGCAAGGCGCCGTCGTCCAGCTGGAGCACGGGCACCAGGCCTTTGGGATTGATGGCGAGAAAGTCTTCGCCGTGTTCGGTGCGCTTGGCGACCACGTCGACCTTCACGAGTTCAATGGGCAGGCCGAGCTCATTGGCCACGATATGTGGCGATAGCGAACAGGCGGAGGGAGAGTAATACAGCTTCATGGTTGGCTCCTTGTGGATGGTTTGGGTTGCTTGGGTCAAAGCGCTGCCCGGCCCGTGCTGGAAACGGGTGCGCTGGGGGTCGGTCCAATGACCGGATGGGGTTGTCAGCGCAAGGGTGCTAGGCCTTGCGCGGTGTTCGGTGTTCTATGCGGCTTTAGGGCGCCGCACGGCGCGGACTTTGCCGCTCTTGCCGCCGCCCGCATAAAACAGGTCCGCGCCGTCGGACTCGAGCCCGCTGACGCCTGTGCCCTGCGGCATTTCGAGCCGCTCGATCACGGCGCCAGTCTTGGGGTCGATGCGGCGGATCTCGCTCGCGTCGCCTTCCCAGGTGCCGTGCCACAGCTCGCCGTCTACCCAGGTCACACCGGTGACGAAGCGGTTCGATTCAATCGTGCGCTGGATGGCGCCGGTTTTCGGGTCGACCTGGTGAATCCGGCGGTCGCGGTACTGGCCTACCCACAGGCTGCCTTCCGCCCAGGTCAGGCCCGAGTCGCTGCCGCTGCCGGGCGCCGGTATGGAGGCCACCACCTTGCCGGTGGCCGGGTCTATCTTGTCGATGCGTGTTTCGGCGATCTGGTACAGGTGTTTGCCGTCAAAGGCAGTGCCGGCGTCGCCGGCGCAATCCAGCGTGCGCGTCTTGTCGCCGCTGGCGGGATCGAAAGCAATGATCCGGGCGCCGGTGGCGGCCCAGACGCGCTGGCCGTCGTGGGTGACACCGGCGACGTCATCGACGCCGGGGAAGCTGTATTCGCGCACGATCTCGGCGGGGCGCGCCTTGGGCTCGGGCTTGCTTTTGCTGTTGAGTGTCTTGCTGCTCATCGTTGCTCCTTGTGCTGCACCATTCGTGATGCGATGGAGTCAACTCTATCCAATCGGCAGCGAAGCGGGGAGTAACAAGATCGTCGTGAATCCGGCCAACGGGGGCGCCAGCCAGCGCTGCACCCGCGCCCGCCCTATGGAGCGCACCCGCCCCTCGGCTTCCAGATCGGCCAGCGCCCGCTGCACGGTGCGCTGGCTTGCGCCCAGGGCCAGGGACAGAGCGGAAGTGGACCAGGCCGCACCGTCCGACAGCAGCGCCACCAGCGAGGCCTGCTCGCCGTCAATGGGCGGCGCGAGCACGGCCACGTCGCGCCCGGCCAGCGGCTTCAGGATAAAACCCCGCTCTGTCGCCTCGAGGGTGGCGAGGGTTTTGACCAGTGCGCGCAGGCGGCCGATTTCGACCCTCAGCCGCGCCCTGTGCGTCTCGTCGGGGCGCGTGGTGCGAAAGGCGGATTCGATCAAGGCCTCGCGGCTGATATCACCCGGCCATGCTTCGGCGAGCGAACGTGCAAGGGAAAACAACACAGGCCGGCGCGCCAACGGGCGCCATTGCTCGCCGGCGCCCAGCCCCCGGCGGCAGGCGTCGACCACCAATGCGTCCGAGGCCAGAAGTGCCGAGACTTCATCAAGGCGCAGCGCCTGCTCGCCGCCTGCGGTGAGACGCCGGGCGGCGGGCCGGTCGAGCGCAGCGCGCGCCTCTGTCACCTCGGCCATCAGTGCAGGCACTTGCGCACGCTCGGCCGCAGCGTGCGCACGCGCCAGCGCCATGCGCGCCTCGCCGACGCGCAGCGAGCGCAAGGCAAGCTCGGCTGACGTGAGTTCGGCAACAGCCCGCAGCGAAGGCGGCAGTCCGCGCGCATCCAGCTTCGCCAGCACCGCCGCCGCCTCATCAAGCCGTCCCAGCAGCAACAGCCGCCGCGCGGTGATGAGCCACGCCTGCAGCGCGTTGGCCGTGTCGGCATGCGCTTCAAGCGTGGCCGCTGCGGCCGCCAGCGCGCGTGGTGAACCTGCGAAGTCACGCATGGCCATGGCCACCTCGGCTTCTGCCACCACGCAGCGCGCTTGCGCGAGTTCTTCATGTGCGCCGAAGGCCCGGGCAGCGCGCTTGAGCAGTTCGCGGGCGCGAGGGTGATCACCCAGCTGGGCCATGGCGATGCCGCGCAGGGCCAGCGCGGGCGGGTCCTTGCGCAGCGCAACGCGTTTGAGGGCTCCCAGCGCATCGCCGGCGGCCAGTGCGCGGGCAGAAGCGGTAATCAGCGAATCCATGGCGTCAGCTTAAGCGCGTGACAACCGCCGCGCCGG
>JAJKJM010000022.1 GCA_021153985.1 Polaromonas sp. | reverse complement strand
TTCAAGATCAACGGCAAGATGGCCTTTGAAGGCGACGTGTGGCAGTGGCACCAGGACTACGGCACCTGGCTGAACGACGACATGATGCCGACCGAGCGCGCGATGAACGTGGCCATCTTTATGGACGACGTGACCGAGCACAACGGCCCGCTGATGTTCATCCCCGGCAGCCACAAGAAAGGCGTGGTCGATGCAAAGCACGACCTGACCACCACCAGCTACCCGCTCTGGACGGTGGACAACGACCTGATCCGCCAGCTGGTGCAGCGCGCCGGTGGCAAAGAAGGCGGCATCGTCAGCCCCAAGGGCCCGGCCGGCTCGATGATCCTCTTTCATTCTTGCCTGGTGCATGCCTCGGGCAGCAATCTCTCGCCCTTCAACCGCGTGAGCGTTTACCTGAGCCTCTGCGCCGTCAGCAACCACATCCGCCGCCACAAACGCCCCGAATACATCGCGCACCGCGACTTCACGCCGATTGAATGCCTGCCTGACGACTGCCTGCTGAAAAACTACCCGGTGGACTTGCCGTGGAAAGACGGCATCCCCGCCAGCGCGTTGCAAACTTCGATGGAAGAAATTGCGCCTGAGCGCAAGGCGGCTTGACAGGGCGACACCAACAATGATGTCAAGGCATTCAATGGGGTGGGCCTTCGCCGCCACACTCGCAGTTTTCATGGGAGTCATCGGTCAGAGCGCATTGGCGGCGCCGCCCTGCGACAAAGCGGCGCCTGAAACCGTAAACCAATTTCTGGAGGGGCTGACCAACGGTTCAATCCAGCTGGCAGACCGCATCGATCTTCCATTCAACACTGGGTATTTTTATTGCCCCACCGGAGGGAAGCCGGGCAACACTTGCTTCCCGACAGAGTATGCGGCCTATGTAGACCTGCCCTCCTTGAAGACCACAAGTGCGGATTCAAAAGCAGAACCAGATCGCCCGACAAAATCGCAGCCCGCTCCGGGCATCAACAGCCAGGTCAGCTATGTAGGAACCTTAAGCAAAGAAGCGGTCGCGGAGAAGATCGCGGCACTCGAGCAATCCGGTTTACGCCACGCATCGCTGGGACATGCGAAGGTCAGAACTGCAGCCCTGAACCGCGGGGGTATACAGATACGCCTTTACACCCCTGCCGACGAATGGTTCGCGACCTATGAGGGACGGCGCTCGGGAAACTGCATCCGGCTCAAGACGGAATTTGAGCGCGCAAGCAAAGAACCGGAGGAGGACGGCGAAGAATACCGGCCGGCCTTCCCTCCCTTGCCGAAATCGCTGCCAGAACCCAGGAATATTGAAGGCACCTGGTCATGGATTGAGATGGGGTGTGATCTGCGTCAAAACCTGAATGCCGATTGCAAAGAGAAAGAGAAGGTGGTTGAGACTGACTCCATCACGCTTTACGCCTTTAAGGATCGCCTGTGCGGCCACTGGGAGAGCAAGCGGGCGAGTGACACCGGTTTTTCCGGAGGTTATGTCATGGGTTCGGTTTCGCCGAATGGCATCGCAAGCATTCAAAAAAGCTGGGGCGTCAGCCTGCGCGACGGCGAACGCTCGGCGGAGCTGCCAAATATCAGCTGGGGACCGGCGGGTACCTATCGAATGTCAGGCAAGCGCCTGGTCGGATCTGACGACACCCGCTACTTTTACGAATCACGCCCCGACGCGGATGAAAGAAGCACTTTTATCCAGGATGAAAAGAGCTTCTACGACCAGTGCCTGAAAAGCCAGTAGCTCATCCAGTTCACTCATCTGTGGAACCAAAGCACCATGAACCTTTACACCAAACTCCAGCAACGCGCGGCCGAAGGAAAACCCGTCCGCATCGGCCTGATAGGCGCGGGCAAATTCGGCTCCATGTACCTGGCGCAAGTGCCGCGAACACCGGGAGTGCACTTGGTGGCGATTGCCGACCTGTCGCCTGACGCGGCGCGCGCCAACCTTGCGCGTGTAGGATGGAATTCGGCTCTAGCCCAGGCACCATCTGCACAAGCAGCTATCAAAACAGGAGCAACCTGGATCACCGACGACTGGCAGGCGGTGGTGACGCATCCGCAGATCGACATCATTGTGGAATGCACCGGCAACCCGATCGCGGCGGTGGACCATTGCCTGAAAGCCTTTGAACACGGCAAGCACGTGGTCAACGTGACGGTGGAAGCCGATGCCTTTTGCGGGCCGTTGCTGGCGCGCAAGGCTGCCGAGGCCGGCGTGGTGTATTCACTGGCCTTTGGCGACCAGCCGGCGCTGATCTGCGACCTGGTGGACTGGGCGCGCACCTGCGGCTTCCCGGTGGTGGCGGCGGGCCGTGGCCACAAGTGGCTGCCGCATTTTTGCGAATCAACGCCCGAAACCGTGTGGGGCAATTACGGCCTCACGCCCGAGCAAGCCGAGCGCGGCGGGCTGAACCCGAAGATGTTCAACAGTTTTCTCGACGGTTCCAAACCTTCAATTGAATCCACTGCGGTAGCCAACGCCACCGGCCTTACCGTGCCCAGCAACGGCCTGCTCTACCCGCCGGCCAGCGTGGAAGACATTCCCTATGTGACACGGCCCATCAGCGAAGGGGGCGTGCTCGAACGCAAGGGCATGGTCGAGGTGATCTCGTCACTCGAAGCGAACGGCCGCAAGATTCCGTACGACATCCGCATGGGGGTCTGGGTCACCGTGGAGGCCGAGACCGACTACATCAAGAATTGTTTTGAGGAATACAACGCCCACACCGACCCGAGCGGGCGCTACTTCACCCTGTACAAGCGCTGGCACCTGATCGGGCTGGAAGTCGGCGTGTCGGTAGCCAGCGTGGCGCTGCGGGGCGAGCCAACCGGCGTGGCCACCTGCTGGAACGCCGATGTGGTGGCCACAGCCAAACGCGACCTGAAGCCGGGTGACATGCTGGACGGTGAAGGCGGCTACACCGTGTGGGGCAAGCTGCTGCCGGCCGACACGTCCATGAAGATGGGCGGGCTGCCGCTGGGCCTGGCGCACAACGTCAAGGTGGTACGTGCCGTCAAAAAGGGCCAGAGCCTGAGCTGGGCCGATGTAGCGATGGACACATCGACCCACGCATACAAAGTGCGGCAGGAAATGGAAAGCATGTTTGCACCGGCGCTGAGAAAGGCCGCGTAAAAAACGGTGTAAAAGTTGTACGGAACGCCACGCTAGAAAGCTCGCTGACAGCCTTCTCGCGTGGGGTGCTTCATGATGGCTCTTAGCCATCCTGAGGACACTGAAAATGATCACCGCCAGCACCACTGCCCTTCCCCGCATCGCCTTCCTGGGTACAGGCGTCATGGGGCTGCGCATGGCCGCTCGCCTGTGCAAAGCAGGCTACGCACTGGAGGTATGGAACCGTACGCTGCGCAAGACCGGCCCGCTCACGGCGCTAGGCGCTACAGCCCACCCGCAAGCCAGCGCAGCAGTGGCCGCAGCCGACATCGTCATCAGCGTGCTCGAAAGCGGCCCGGTGGTGGAGAACGTGCTGTTCGCGCAAGGTGTGGCCGCCGCGATGAAACCGGGTGCGCTTTTTCTGGACATGGCGTCGATCCAGCCTCGCGAGGCGCGCGACCATGCGGCGCGCCTGGGTGCGCTGGGCATCGCCCATGTGGATGCGCCGGTCTCAGGCGGCCCTGGCGGCGCAGAAAGCGGCACGCTGGCCATCATGGCCGGTGGCAAGGCGGAAGGCTTCGCCCGCGCCCTGCCTGTGCTCAGCCACCTCGGCCATGCGGTGCATGTGGGCCCGCACGGCAGCGGCCAGCTCACCAAGCTGGCCAACCAGATGATTGTGGGCATCACCATCGGCGCAGTGGCCGAGGCTTTGCTGTTTACCGCACGCGGCGGCGCCGACATGGCCAAGGTCAAAGAAGCCATCACCGGCGGCTTTGCCGACAGCCGCGTGTTGCAGCTGCACGGCCAGCGCATGCTGGAACGCGACTTCGCGCCGCGCGCCCGCATGGACATCCAGCTCAAGGACATGCGCAATGCATTGGCCACCGCGCAGGAGATCGGCTTCGAAGCGCCGATCACCGCGCTGTTTGAACGGCTCTACGCTGCAGGCGTTGAGAACGGCCTGACCGACCTCGACCAGTCTGCGCTGTTTGTCGAGCTGGCCAGCCGCAACGGCATGAGCTGAACCGCTCAGCGCGTCAACAAGGCACGCAGCAGGTGGTCTGCGATGCGTGGGTTCTCTTTGATCCGCCGCATGCTGTAGCCGTACCAGTCCTTGCCATAGGGCACGTAGATGCGGACCGCATAACCCGCAGCCAGCAGGCGGTCGCGCAGGCTTTCGCGCACGCCCAGCAGCATCTGGAACTCAAACGCCGTTTTCGCGATACCCTGGCCGCCGGCCAGGGCAATCACCTGGTCGATGAGATCCTCGTCATGCGTGGCAACACCAACGAAAGTGCCGCTGCCAAAGCAACGCGCGACCTGGCGCAAAAAGTGCGGGTTGATCGCGCGACGGTCGCGCCAGGCGTCCTCCACCAGATGTTCGCGGCCCTCGACATAGATGCCTTTGCAAATGCGCAGGTTTTCATGCGTCCCCAGCAGTGGGGTGATGTCGTTGTCGGTGCGCTTGAGATAGGCCTGCACAACGAGACCGACATTGCCATATCCGCGGCTCTTAATGCGCAGCAGCAGATCGATTTCGCGCTGCGTGCAACTCGAATCCTCCATATCAATGCGCACAAAGGTTGAATGGCCCTTGGCTGCATTGAGCAAGCACTCCAGGTTGCGCTCGCAATGGGTGGCGCCCAGGAGCAGGCCGAGTGCAGTGGGCTTGACCGAGATATTCGCGCGCAACCCATCACGCGCAATGGCTTCGAGCACCTTGAGGTATTCGCTGGCTGTGTTGTCGGCTTGGGACAGCGATTCGACGGTTTCTCCGAGGACATCGACCGTTGCTGAAAAGCCGGCAGCGTTGAGCGCCGCGACGCGCTTTATGACGTCGGCAACGGTGTCACCGGCGATATAACGGCGCGAAACTTTACGGATCAGCGCGCGGGGCGCCAGCGGAATGGCTGAAGCCACCAAAGTATTCAACAGGGACATGACAGTCCTCCAAAAAAAAAGAAATGAACGGACCGCGCGCACGACAGGGGATCGTCGTGAATCGAAAAGGCGGTCGGGATCAGGCACCCGGCCGGGTTAGTCCGGCGGGTAGGGGCAGTACGTCGGCCTTGCGCGAGGACGGACGTCCCGATGCAAGGCAAAGGTTCAGTTCTTTAAAGAGGAGGCCAGGCGGCTGCGTGCATATCGGTGTTTTTTTTGGGAGGCGCCGGATTGCCGGCACCACCGTCGCATCATAGCGCCGGCATCGGCGGAGCACCGGCGGCCGGGATGGCGTGAGATGAGATGGAGCCGAGCGAGTTTGATTTTTTGAGAAAAAAGGCCTCTAGCCCAACACCCGCCTTGGCAAGCCGCTATTGAATCAATAGCAAACGAAAGCTCAGGACCCCAGCATGTTGACGCGCACATGCACCAGATGGTCGATGCAGAGCTCACGGGCGCGAATCGCGTCGCGCTGCTGCAGGGCTTCAACGAGGCTGCGGTGTTCGTGCTGGTACTCCAGCCGGCGCTCGGGCGTGGCGCTGCGGCGTTTGAGCATGCCCCACTCGGCGTCGGAGCGCGCCTGGTTCATCAGGCGAAAAACCCCCGATATAAAACTGTTGTGCGCCGAATCGGCGATGACCTCATGCAGCAGGCTGTCCCAGCGCTCGAAGTCTTCGAGTGTGGTGGCCGCTTCGGCCTTGTTGCAGCATTCGTGCATGCGCTCGAAGTCGGCGGAGTTGGCGTTGCCTATCACCATGTCGATGATGGCGGGCTCCAGCGCCAGCCGGGCGCTCATCAATTCAGACGGGCTGGCTGATCGCACCGGCCCGCCCTCGGCGGTGGTGGCCAGGGCCTCGGCGATGTGCGCGCTGACATAGGTGCCGCTGCCCACCGTCTGCGTGATGAGGCCGCGCTCCTTCAGGCCCGCCAGCACGCGCCGCACCGTGGCGCGGCTCAGGCCGCTTTGTTCGCTAAAACTGCGCTCTGTCGGAATGCGGTGGCCGGCGCGCCATTTGCGCGATTTCAGGTTGTCCAGGATGGTTTCCTGCAAGGTCGCTGCGCTGTCCATAGAGTGATTCGGGGGTGACCCAGGTGAAATGAAGAATAGGCGCCGATGATGCCGGCCGGTGGCAGTGGTTTGAAATATAACCTGAATTGGTTTCAATTGGTTTATACGCATTTTCACCATTTTTAGTCGTTATTCATAGGTGTTTCCCCCAAACACTTCCGCAATCTTGTCTGAAGCGGTTGCTTATTGGGCCAGCTTGGTTCTAGGATGATCCGGCGTTCAAAAAGCCCCGGAAGGCCTAACCAGGCTGTTACAGCCCACATCAACAGGAGACAGGATTTGCGCATCGCGACTTTTCAACTCAAGGGCCGACGGCTGGTCGGCCTGGTCTCTGCTGACGGCCAGAGCATCACGCCGTTTGACCTTGCGCCGGAACAAATGCAAAGGGGCGCCCAGGCGCTCATCGAAGCGGGTGACCCCAAAAAGATTCCTTTGCAGGGTGCTTCCGTTGCTATCGGCTCCGTCAAGCTGGAGGCGCCGCTGCCGGTGCCGCGCCGCAATGTGTTCTGCGTAGGCCGCAACTACCACGCGCATGCCAAGGAGCTGCAGGCATCGGTCTTCAAAAACAACACGGCCAACCCCGAGTCCTGGCCCATCGTCTTTACCAAGGTGCCCGAGAGCGTGGTCGGGCCGCATGACGACGTGGTGCTGCCAGTGGGCGTGTCGGAGCAGATCGACTATGAGTCCGAACTCACCATCGTCATCGGCAAGGGCGGGCGCAATATCTCGCGCGCCGACGCGATGCAGCATGTGTTCGGCTACACCATCATCAACGACGTGACCGCCCGCGACGTGCAGATGCGCCACCAGCAGTGGGACCTGGGCAAGTCGTTTGACACCTTTTGCCCCATGGGCCCGTGGATCGTCACGGCCGACGAGCTCGACGGCAACAACACGCGCGTACGCGGCTGGGTCAACGGCGAGCTGCGCCAGGACGCGCAGACCACCGACCTGATTTTCGACCTGCCGACGCTGATTGAGACCTGCTCGCGCGGCATCACGCTCTATCCCGGCGACCTCATCGCCACCGGCTCACCGGCCGGTGTGGGCATGGGCATGAACCCGCCGCAGTACCTGAAGGCGGGCGACGTGGTGCGGGTCGAGATCGACGGCTTGGGCGTGATTGAAAACCGTTTTGTGTAAGCCCCTGCGGGCATGGATTGATTGACTGATTTATTCAATGACTGACAGCGCATGACGCGCCATAAAAAGGAGACATAGATGAGCAACGTGAAGTGGACGGGCGGTGTAGAGCATTGGACCCACAAGAAAACGCCCGAGGGCGATATCAAGCTTTTTCTCTGGGAGAAAAAAGCGTCGACCAAAGTGCCGCATGCAGGCACCATCTTTTTTGTGCACGGCTCATCAATGGCGTCGCAGCCGACGTTTGACCTGCATGTGCCGGGCCGCGCTTACTCGTCGGCCATGGACTGGTTTTCAGAGCACGGCTTTGACACCTGGACCATGGACAACGAAGGCTACGGCCGCTCTGACAAACACCGCGACATTAACTTCGACATCAGCAACGGCGCCGATGACCTGGCCGCCGGCAGCGAATACATCATGAAGAAAACCGGCGCGCCGTCGCTGCTGCTGTACGGCATTTCTTCGGGCGCGCTGAAGGCGGGCCTCTTTGCCGAGCGCCATCCCGAGCGCGTGGGCAAGATCGCACTCGATGCCTTTGTCTGGACCGGCGAAGGCAGCCACACCCTGGAGCAGCGCAAGAAAAAGCTGCCGGAGTTCCTCGCCAAAAACCGCCGTGCCATCGACCGGCCTTTTGTGCACAGCATCTTCCAGCGCGACCATCCCGACACGGTGGAGCAGCGCGTGGTCGAGGCATTTGCCGATGCCATCCTGACACTCGACGACTCGATGCCGACCGGCACCTATGTCGACATGTGCTCGAAGCTGCCGCTGCTGGACCCGAAGAAGCTCACCGTGCCCACCCTCATCCTGCGCGGCGAATACGACGGCATCGCCGGCATGGACGACCTGATCGACTACTTCAGGCTGCTGCCCAATATGAACAAGCAGTTCAGCGTGATGCGCGGCATTTCACACGCCAGCTTTCAGCAGAAGAACTACATGATGGTCTACCAGATCCTGCACAGCTTCTTCACCATGCCCGAGCCGTCCTACAAGGGGTAGCCCCATGAAAGCAATCCACAAATCTGCGATGCTGGTTGCTGCGCTGGCGCTGGCCCTTGGCACCGCGTCGGGCATGGCGTCTGCACAGGGCTATCCGAACAAGCCGGTGCGGCTTATCGTGCCGTTTGCGCCCGGCGGCTTTACCGACGTAGTCGCGCGCATCCTGGGCCAGAAGCTGTCGATGGCCATGGGCCAGCAGTTCGTCATCGAGAACAAGGCCGGCGCGGGCTCGACCATAGGCACTGACTTCGTCGCCAAGGCGGCGCCCGACGGCTACACGCTGGTGATGATCTCGACCACGCATGTGATCAGCCCGTGGATCTACAAAACCATGCCGTATGACCCGATCAAGAGCTTCACGGTAGTCTCCAAGCTGGTCGACTCGCCTTACGTGCTGCTCGTCAACCCCAAAGTGCAGGCCAACAATGTGAAGGAACTGGTGGCGCTGGCCAAGGCTGCACCCGATACGATTCACTACGCATCGTCTGGCAACGGCAGCTCGCAACATTTAATGGGCGGACTGTTTGTGTCGATGACGGGTGCGCCGCTCAAGCATGTGCCTTACCGCGGCAGCAGCGGCGCGGCCACTGACCTGGTGGCGGGCGTGGTGGAAACCAGCTTTGCCGGCGTGCCCAATGCGCTGTCGCAAGTGCCGCAGGGCCGGCTCAAGGCCTTTGCGGTGACGACGGCCAAGCGCATTCCGCAGCTGCCCGATGTGCCGACCATGCAGGAAGCGGGTGTTCCGGGTTATGAGGCCTCAGTGTGGCTGGCCCTGCTGGCGCCAGCCGGCACGCCCAAGGACATCGTGAACAAGCTCAATGCGGAGATCGCCAAGCTGATGGCCACCCCGGACACGAAGAAGGCTTTGTATGACGCGGGTGTGGAGCCCACGCCGTCTAGCCCCGAGGCGATGGCTGACTACATGGTCAAGGAAATGGACCGATGGGGGAAAGTGGTGAAGGACATCGGCATCAAGGTCGAATAAGTCCCTTGCTCGCGAGGCCAATTAATTGCACCAATAAAAAAAGCCGCTGCAGACTTGATGCCTGCAGCGGCTTTTCGCTTTTGCTTTCGCAGTGCGCTGATTAGCTAAAAATCAATCGCGGAAAGGCTTGGAGAATTTACCTGGCTTCTTGGCCGCATCGCGAGGCACAAATACCTTGCCGGCAGGCTTGGCAAAACCAGGCTTGCGGTTGGCGAAGTCAGGGCGCGGTGCGAAACCTTCGTTGCGGGGAGCAAAGCCCTCATTGCGCGGCGCGAAGTTGCGGTCGTCGCGCTGGGCGAAGCCGCCGCCGTTGTTGCCGCCGCCGAAGCCGCGGTCGTCCTGGCGGCGCGGGCCGCGGTCATTGAAGCCCGAACGGTCTGCGTAGTTGTTGCCGCCATGCGGCGCGGGAGGACGGCCCTGGAAGGAACCACGGTCACCGCCGCGATCGCCACCACGGTCATCGCGGTTGTTGCCAAAGCCGGCAAAGCCGCCGTTGCCAAAACCACCTGCCGGCTTGCGGCCGTAACCGCCGCGGTCACCACCGCCGCCGAAGCTGCGGCCGCGATCACCGCCGAAGTTGCCGCGTGGGCGCTCGGACGTCGGGGCAAAGCGCTGCTGTGGCTCGAGGCCGGCGATCACGCTGGGCTTCAAGTTTTGCTGCATGTAGTGTTCGATGTCCTGGATCTTGCGGCGATCACGGAACTCGGCGATCGTCACAGCCACGCCTTCGCGGCCGGCACGGCCGGTGCGGCCGATACGGTGCACGTAGTCTTCGGCTTTCATTGGCAGGCCGTAGTTGATCACGTGGGTGATGGTGGGAACGTCCAAGCCGCGGGCGGCCACGTCGGTTGCCACCAGGATTTGCACGCGGCCGTCACGGAAAGCCATCAAGCGGCGGTTGCGCAGGCCCTGGCCCAGGGCACCGTGCAGCGCCACGGCGCTGAAGCCTTCTTGCACCAGGTCATTGGCCAGGCCGTCACATTCAACCTGGGTGCTCGCAAACACGATGGCCTGGTTGATGGTGGTGTCGCGCAGCAGGTGATCCAGCAGCTTGCGCTTGTGGGTCATGTTGTCGGCCCACAGCAAAGACTGCGTGATGGACGCATGCTTTTCATGCGGCGAATCGATCTGCACGCGTTGTGGCTCACGCATGACGCGGGTAGCCAGTTGCATGATGCGGGGCGCGAAGGTGGCGCTGAACATCATGGTCTGCTTGCGCTCAATCGTGAGCTGGTTGACTTCGGTCAGGTCGTCGGCAAAGCCGAGGTCCAGCATGCGGTCGGCTTCGTCAACGACGAGGAACTGCACCTGGTCCAGCTTGATCTGCATGCTGCGCTGCAAGTCAAGCAGGCGTCCGGGCGTGGCGACCACGAGGTTGGCGTTCTGCAGCTTGGCAATTTGCAGTTGATAGGGAATACCGCCAACGACGTTGGCAACGCGCAGGCCGCGGCAATGGCGAACCAGGTCGATCGCGTCGGCGCAGACCTGCTGCGCCAGCTCGCGCGTGGGGCACAAAATCAGCGCGCCGGGGGTGGCGGCCTTGAAGTTGCGGGGGCTGGTCGGGTCTTTGCGCTTGGGCTTTTTCAGGGGGGCTTCGCCACGGGCGACAGCTTCTGCGCTCAGGCGTTCGAACTCGGAACGCTCAAAGCGCTCGGCGTCTTCTTGCTGTTTGAGCAGGGTGTGCAGCACGGGCAACAGGAAAGCAGCCGTCTTGCCGCTACCGGTCTGGCTGGAGACCAGCAAGTCGGTGAACTTGGTGGCTTTGGGGTCAGCGTCCAGGGCCTGCATGGCCTTGGGGATGGTGGCCATCTGCACGGCGGTGGGCTTGGTGAAACCCATGTCGGCGACAGCCTGCAGCAGTTCCTTGGCCAGGCCAAGCGCTACAAAACCGTTGGGCTCGGCCACGATGGCGTCGAGCGAAGTTGGCGTTGCTTCAAGCGCATCGGAAAAGTCCGGAGCGGCATTGAAACCGGTGTCGATGGTGTCGGCGGCAATGGCTTCAGGCAAAAAGTCGCCACGAGCCTCAAAAGAGTCAGTCATGTGTTTTCTCACTAATCACCTGTCCGCAACGCTTTTGGCGAGGGAACAGGAAACTTCACCTCCTGCGATGCAGAAGGATTCGTTCATGGTTAATAAAACATCAACCATCAAACGAATATGCAGCTTGGTTAGCGAGCAATCAAAAACTGGTTTGATGCCGTATCCGAAGCGGTGACTCCGTTGTGGAGTCCAAAAGTGTGAGGTAGATGTACAAATGCAGTGCACCCTGTGCAACCGCAAGCCCACGATTATAGCGTGCTTTACGGGTTTCTACTAGCCCCCTGTCCATCGCGGGGCTTGCGGCGGATTGACCGCCCTGTTGCTTAGGGCTGCATTTCCGGCATTATGCTATCAATTCAGTAGCAGCTTCCCAATATACCGTATTGGCTAGCGGCCGAAAAGGCTCTGAAATCTAGCTCAAGAAGCTTTCAGGAAGTGTTCCCGGTAATGCTCCAGTTCGTCGATGGATTCGTGCACATCGGCCAGCGCCGTATGGCTTTGGCGCTTCTTGAAAGCACTGTAAACCTCGGGCCGCCAACGCTTGGCGAGCTCCTTGAAGGTGCTCACGTCGACGTTGCGGTAATGCAGGAAAGCCTCCAGTTTGGGCATGTACTTGACCAAAAAGCGCCTGTCCTGGCTGATGGTGTTGCCACACAGGGGCGAGACGCCCTTGGGCACGTACTGGGCCAGGAAGGCCAGGATTTGCAACTCGGCGTCCGCCTCGCTCACGGTGCTGGCCTTGACCTTGTCGATCAGGCCGCTACGCCCGTGGGTGCCCTTGTTCCACGCGTCCATCTGATCCAGCAGCTCGTCGGTCTGGTGGATCGCCAGGACGGGGCCTTCAATGCGCGGCGTGAGCTGCGGACCGGTCACGATCACGGCGATTTCGATGATGCGTTCTTTTTCCGGGTCCAGCCCGGTCATTTCGCAGTCGAGCCAGACGAGGTTTTGGTCTGATTTTTTGAGTAGGGGTTCAGTTTCAGGCATCTTGCTATTCTCGTTGATCGCCTAAACTGCCACCCATGACCGACCATTCGCTTGTTTTCACCTTGGTGTTTTGCGCCGTGCTGGTGCTGGGCCTGCTGACGAAGTTCTACCTGGCTTCGCGGCAGATCCGCCATGTGGCGCGCAACCGCGGCGCCGTGCCAGCCGCATTCGCCGCAACCATTTCATTGCAAGCGCACCAGAAGGCAGCCGACTACACCATCGCCAAAGCGCGCTTCGGCATGCTCGAGATGGCGTTTGGCGCCGCCATGCTGCTGGGCTGGACGCTGCTGGGCGGCATCGATGCGCTAAACCAGGCGCTTGCCGGCTCGAGCCTGGCGAGTTGGAGTGCGCTGTTGCCGCAACTCGCCCTACTGGCGGCTTTTGGCTTGATCAGCGGTTTGCTGGATTTACCGTTCACGCTCTACAGCACCTTTCGCATTGAAGAGCGTTTTGGTTTTAACAAGATGACTTTCAAGCTCTGGCTGGGCGACCTCGTGAAGTCCACACTCGTGGGCCTCGTCATCGGCCTGCCCATCGTGGCGCTCATCCTCTGGCTGATGGGCAGCGCGGGAAGCCTGTGGTGGCTTTCGGCCTGGGGCGTATGGATGGGTTTTAACCTTCTGGTGCTGGTGCTGTACCCCACTGTCATTGCACCGATGTTCAACAAATTCAAGCCGCTGGAAGACGAGGCACTGAAAGCACGCGTCACCGCGCTGATGCAGCGCTGCGGTTTCGCTGCGAAGGGCCTGTTTGTGATGGACGGCAGCAAGCGTTCCGCCCATGCCAATGCCTACTTCACCGGTTTCGGCGCGGCCAAGCGCGTGGTGTTTTACGACACCCTGCTCAAGCAGCTGAGCCCCGGCGAGGTCGATGCCGTGCTGGCACATGAGCTGGGCCATTTCAAGCACAAACACATCATCAAGCGCATCGTCTCGATGTTCGCCATGAGCCTGGCCGGTTTTGCGCTGCTGGGCTGGCTGTCGTCGCAAGTATGGTTCTATACCGGCTTGGGCGTTCGCCCCAATCTCACTGGCGCCAACGACGCGCTCGCGCTACTGCTGTTTTTGCTGGTGGTGCCGCTCTTCAGTTTCTTTGTCTCGCCGGTGTTCGCCCAGTTCTCGCGCAAGCATGAGTTCGAGGCTGACGCCTATGCGGTGGCGCAAACGGACGGCAAGGATTTGCAAAGCGCACTGCTCAAGCTCTACCAGGACAACGCCAGCACCTTGACACCTGACCCGGTGTTCGTGAAGTTTTACTATTCGCACCCGCCCGCCTCCGAGCGGCTGGGCCGCATGATCCCCTCCGCCGAAAGCCCCGCAGTATGAGCAATCCCATCCACCAGAACCGCCGGGCGCTGAGCGCCACCGAAATCGTCACCCAGTTGAGCAAAGTCAATGGCGAACAGGCCCTGGGCTGGCGCCTGATCGACGGCTCGCTCGAGAAAACCTATACCTTCAAAAATTACTACGAGACCATCGCGTTTGTGAACGCGCTGGCCTTTATTGCCAATGCCGAAGACCACCACCCCGATCTGGCGGTGAGCTACGGCAAATGCACCGTGCGATTCAACACGCACGATGTGAACGGCATTTCCGTCAGCGACTTCTTTTGCGCGTCGAAGGTTGACGCCTTGCTGGCTTGAGCAAACCTTCGCGCCCCGCGGCGCCCCCCACGGCGGGGACGCAGCCGGGCTTGGTGGTGGCAGGCTTTGGCCGCCACGTGCTGGTGGAGACCGACAGCGGCGAGCGCGTCATCTGCCACCCGCGCGGCAAGAAAAGCCAGGCCGTGGTCGGCGACCGCATCCGCTGGCTGCCGTCTCAAGACGAAGGCACCATTGAAAAAATCGAGGAGCGCAGCAATCTCTTTTACCGCCAGGACGAGATGCGCACCAAGTCCTTTGCGGCCAATCTGGACCAGGTGCTGATCCTGATTGCCGCTGAGCCCGAGTTCTCGGAAAGCCAGCTGACCCGCGCGCTGATCGCGGCTGAAGCCGAAGGCATCACACCCGTCATCGCACTGAACAAAAGCGACCTGGCCGAACCTTTCGGCCGCGCCTGGGCCAAGCTGGCCCCCTATCGCGCCATGGGCTACCGCATGCTTTCGCTGGCAATCAAACCCAAGACCGCGAACGCCGGCCATGCAAGCACCCAGCCAGCGGAGCTGCAGGAGCTGGTCGAACTGCTGCGCGGGAAGAAAACGCTGGTGCTGGGACCTTCAGGCGCCGGGAAAAGTAGCCTGACCAACCTGCTGGTGCCTGATGCGCGGGTGCTGACGGCGGAGATCTCCCAGGCGCTCAACTCAGGCAAGCACACCACGACCAGCACCACGCTGTATTGGGTAGACACCGGCGATGGAAATGCCCGGGGCACGGCCTTGATCGATTCGCCCGGTTTCCAGGAATTTGGGCTGCACCATATCGACCCGATGCGGCTGGCAAGTTACATGCCCGACTTCAAAATCCATGCGCAGGACTGCAAGTTTTACAACTGCACCCATCTGCACGAGCCGGGCTGCGGTGTGATTTCAGAAGTCAATTCAACGGATCACCCAAGCAGCATCAGTGCTAGCCGCTATCGTTTGTATAGCGAGCTGTTTGCGGAACTGTCGCAAACCCGCTATTGAGGTCTTAAGGCGCTGGAGTGGCGCGCGCTGCTCAACCCAACAAGCGGGCCAGGGTCAGCAGCGCGAGAAGCACCATCCATAACACTACAGAGCGCCATACGAGCCCCACGATGCTGCGCAGGTGCGCGACTTCGGGCTCCCGGCCCGGCGTGGCCTCGGTGGCAATGCTGTCTTCAGCGTCGAGTCCGCCCGCCTGAAAACTTTGGGATGTGTTCGGCGAGAAGGTCGTCTTGAGCGCCTCTCCACCGAGGCGCACATTCACGGCGCCTGACGTAGCGGCCAGGATGATGCCGTCATTGCGGTTCTCGGCGGCCACAGGTGCGTTGGCCGGAAACCGTTGCGTGTAATTGCGCCACGCGTCGATTGCGTCTTCAAAACTGCCGACCACAGCAAAGCCCAGCGACGTGACCCGGGCCGGCACGAAATCGATGACCCCCCAGGCACGGCTGGCGGCGAGCTGCAAAGCCATGCTGGCACCCTCGCCTGCTGCGGCGGCGGTCTTTCTTTTGTAGGCCCAATAGCGCGAGACAAACTCGCTCATGCGGTAGAGCACCGCGCCTGCGGGGCCCAGCCCCAAAGCGGCCAGCACCGAGAACCAACCCAACACGCCAAACACATGGCGATGGGCAGCCAGCACCGAATACTCAATGACGTGCCGCACGATTTCGCTGCGCGGCAGTTCGCTCGCATCGACCTGGCGCCACTGCGCCAGCAGCTCCCGCGCCGTGGTTTCATCGCCGTCGTCCAGCGCGTCGCGTATGTCGGTGAAGTAGTGGCTGAATTGCCGAAAGCCGAGGGTGACATACAAAATCGCCACGCTCCAGGCGAAGGCCAGCACGATGTTGATGCTCCAGAGCAGCCAGTGAATCAGCATGGTAACCAGCGCCGGCACGATGACAGCGACGACCCAGGCGATCCAGCCGTGGTGGGGCTTGCCGGCGTCCAGGCTGCGATTGGTCCAGCGCGCCCATCCGCGAAAGCCGGCGTGGATCCAGTTGCCGCGAGCCAGCGGCCGGGCCTGTTCGATGATGAGGGCAAACAAAACGGCAAAAAAGCTCATGCAGGAATCATAACTTGGCCCCCACGCTTTTCACTTCGTGTAATGCGCTGCCCCCGAGGGGGCCGCCCGCCTGTGGCCCGGCAAAGCCGGTTCCCACGGCTCATGCTGGTTTAAGACTGCCCTCGGCAAACGGTAGGTCTAGGCCACGAGGAAGCGGTAGAGATTGCGCAACATGCCGGCGGTGGCGCCCCAGATATAGCGTTCCCTGGCTTCGTTGCCTTCGCCCTCTGGGGATGGGTCGGAATAAGGCATGGATATCCACCGGCGGACGGCGCCGTCGAATTCCATTTCGTGGCGCTGGTGGTTGGCAGGGTTCATCAAGTAGCCCAGCGGCACTTCGAAAACATCCGCGACCTCGCCGGGATTGGGCTGCAGCACGAAGCCTGGTTTAACCAGCGCCACGACCGGCGTGATGATGAAAGCGGTGCCGGTGACGTAGGTGGGCAGCGTGCCCAGCACCTCGACATGCGTCTCGGGCAAACCGATTTCCTCATGCGCCTCCCGCAAGGCGGTGTGCACCGCATCGCGGTCCGTCTCGTCCGTGCGGCCGCCCGGCAAGGCGACCTGGCCCGAATGCGTGGACAGGTTGGTTGTGCGTTCGGTCAACAGCAAAGTCACTTCATCACGCATGACCAGCGGTACCAGCACCGCCGCCAGCGCGGGTGCGCGGTCGGTAAATTTTTTCTCGACACTGTGCTCGGGTGTCCAGACGGGCGGGTGCCTGAAGCGTTCGCGCAGCGTCTCGGGCGAAAGGCGCTCAAGCGGCACGCCGGCCAGGTGGTCGTCAATACCCAGCACCGGAATGCTGCGCGGGTCAAACTTGGGCAGGGGTTTGTAGTTCATCGGAAGAGGCGTAGACGAAAGCCATAGTGACGGGCTGCGCCGCGAGCATAAAAAAAGCCGCTCGGGGAGCGGCTTTTTCAAGGGGCTGTTCGGGCTGCCCTGCATTCCGGCTAAGCCGGACTGGCAGATCAGGCGCCCAGCTTTTCCTTGATACGTGCGGATTTGCCGCTGCGGCTACGCAGGTAGTACAGCTTGGCACGGCGCACATCACCGCGGCGCTTGACTTCAATCTTGGCAATCAGCGGGCTGTACACCTGGAAGGTGCGCTCGACGCCTTCGCCATTGGAGATCTTGCGGACGATGAAGCTGGAGTTGAGGCCGCGATTGCGCTTGGCAATCACAACGCCTTCAAAAGCCTGCACACGCTTGCGGGTACCTTCAACCACGTTCACGCTCACGATAACGGTGTCGCCGGGTGCGTAGGTGGGGATGGTTTTGTTGAGGCGGGAAATTTCTTCCTGCTCGAGGGTCTGGATCAGATTCATGATTTTTCCATCTAACTTCTTCGTTCATTCACGCGCTACGCTAAAGACCGCAAATCCATGGATTCATCCGGAGATGACTCGGATGGTTGCAGTGGCCGCCAGAGGATCGAAAAGCCTTTGATTATAGCAAGTCAGGGCTTTTTCAAGCGTCTTTGTCCGGGTTTTCGACCAAATCGGCCAGAAAAGCCTCGTCGCTTTTGCTCAAATGCCCACTCTGCCGCGCCTTTTGCACCAATTCCGGGCGCTGGCGCTGAGTCAGGGCGAGACGTTGCTCCCGCCGCCACCGCTCGATGTGGGCATGGTTTCCAGACATCAGGGTGGCAGGGACAGGCTGGCCGCGCCAGTTTTCGGGCCGCGTGTAATGGGGGCAGTCAAGCAAGCCGTCGAGCGCCGGGTTGAAGCTGTCCAGCTGGTGGCTACCCTCGTCGTTGAGCACGCCGGGCTGCAACCGTGCTACGGCGTCCAGCAGGGCCATCGCGGCGATCTCGCCGCCCGACAAGACAAAGTCGCCCAGACTGATCTGAAGGTCGACATGGGCCTGGATGAAGCGCTGGTCCAGTCCTTCATAACGGCCGCAAATCAGCACAGCCCCAGCGCCGGCAGACCAGCCTTCGACGCTTGCATGGTCCAGGGCCTTGCCGACGGGAGAAAAGAGAACTGTGGGTGCCTTGGGCGCGCCAGTTGCAGCGCGGTCAGCCTGGATTTTTTCGAGGCAGAGCGTGAGCGGCTCAGCCATCATTACCATGCCAGGGCCGCCGCCGAAGGGGCGGTCATCGACCCGGCGGTAGTTGCCGTCGGCAAATTCGCGGGGGTTCCACAGCTTGACGTCTACCAGGCCCGATTCGTAGGCACGGCGGGTGACACCGCTGGCCAGAAAGGGGGTGAAAAGCTCGGGAAACAGGGTGATGACGTCAAAGCGCATGGGAAGGCTATTTTGCGCGAGACAGGCGGCCCAAGGAAATCAGGCCGAAAAAGGCCTGGCGGGCGCCAAAGGTCAGTAGTCAGGCTGCCAGTCAACGGTGATGCATTTGCCGGCAATGTCGACGGCGTCGACATAAACAGAGACAAAGGGGATCATGCGTTCGGCGGTCACGCTCGTGCCGTCTTCCTGCTGGGTGGTGTATTCCACGCACAGCACAGAATGCGGGCCGGTGGCCATCAAATCACGGACCAGCCCCAAGGCCACGCCTTCGCGGTTGACCACGTTCAGGCCGATCAGGTCGACCCAGTAATACTCGTCTTTGGAGGCGGCGGGAAAGCTGCTGCGCGGCAAGAAGATGCGGGCGCCACGCAAAGCCTCGGCGGCATTGCGGTCGTCCAGGCCGTTGAATTTGGCGACGACGGAATCGGAGTGGACTTTGGCTTCGTCGACGCTGAGCGTGACAGTGCCGGAAAACACGGTAAACCCCGGGCGGAATTTGGCGTCAGGCGCCTGCAGAAACCAGGATTTAGCCGCAAAAAGGGCTTCTGGATCGGTGCTGTGCGGCAGGATTTTCACCCAGCCCTTGACGCCCCAGGCATCCAGGATGCGCCCGACTTCGATGGCGTCGCCCGGCAGGCTTGAGGGTGTCAAGCCTGCGGACGGCTGAAGGCCGGGCTGCATCAAACTTCTAGATCAGACCAGGGATTCAGGCCGTTTTGGCAGCAGCTGCAGCACCTTGCTTGACCAGGCGCAGAACGGTAGGAGACGCCTGGGCGCCCACACCGATCCAGTGGGTCAGACGGTCTTGCGCAATGCGCAGGCCTTCTTCGCCACCCTTGGCGATCGGGTTGTAAAAACCGATGCGCTCGATGAAACGGCCGTCGCGGCGAACGCGTTTGTCAGCCACAACAATATTGAAAAAAGGACGGTGCTTGGAACCGCCGCGTGCAAGTCGAATGACGACCATGATTTATCCTTCGGGTGGTGGGGCTTACCGGTAAGGTAGATACCCCAATGTTCTGCAGCGCTTGAGACACACGACATGGCCACCCGGCCAGCGAATTGCTGCAAAGCCTGAGATTATAGCCTGCCGAACGGTTTTGCCCCAGATTCGCCCTTTCCGCCTTCCCAAGCCGCTCCGCGCACCCTTCTCCTTCCTGTCCCCTGCCCCGGAAACCAAAACACCCATGCCCCTCATACGCCCCAGCCGCGAAGAAGACATTCCCGCCATTACAGCCATCTATGGCCATCACGTGCTGCACAGCACAGGCACCTTTGAAACCGAGCCGCCCAGCTCGGCCGACATGACCGCCCGCCGGGCCGATGTACTGTCCAAGGGCCTGCCCTACCTCGTTGCCGAGCAGGACGGAAAAATTGTGGGTTTCGCATACGGCAACTGGTTCAAGCCGCGCCCGGCCTACCGGTTTTCCGTGGAAGATTCGATCTACCTCGCGCCCGACCAGCACGGCAAAGGCCTGGGCCGCGCCTTGCTGGCCGAATTGCTGGCGCGCCTTGAGGCCGTGGGAATCCGCAAGGCCATGGCGGTGATTGGCGACTCGGCCAATGCAGGTTCAGTCGGCGTGCACCGCTCGCTCGGCTTCACCGAGGTCGGCACCATCGCCTCTTGCGGCTGGAAGTTCGGTGCCTGGCGCGACATCGTCATCATGGAAAAGACCTTGGGCGCAGGAGACACGCAACCGCCTCAGGACGCGCCCGCCGCATAATCACCGCATGCAAGCAACCGCCTCCAACGCCCCCAAAGCCCCCAAAAACAAAACCCTCGCCGCCTGGCTGGCCTTCATCGGCGGCCAACTCGGTGTGCATCGCCTTTACCTGTTCGGCCTGGGCGACGTCTGGGCCTGGATGCATCCCATCGCGGCTGCATTGGGCTGGTGGGGTGTCGAGCGCGTACGGCTCTACGGGCAAGACGACCATCTGGCCTGGGTGCTGATTCCGCTGCTGGGCTTCACGCTGGCCGGCACGGCGCTTACTGCGATCTACTACGGCTTGATGTCGACCGAGAAGTGGAACGCGCTGCACAACACAGGCGCTCCCGGGACCCAAGCCGGCAACACCAACTGGCTCACCATAGGCGCAGTGGTGTTTGCCCTGCTGTTTGGCACCATTTCACTGATGTCCAGCATCGTCTTCAGTTTTCAGCGCTACTTCGAATACCAAGTTGAAGAAGCCCGCAAAATTTCACAGTGATCAGAACACCTGCAGGCTGACCCAGTAGGCAATCGCGGCCACGAAGGCCGAGGCCGGAATCGTGAAAATCCAGGCCCAGACGATATTGCCGGCCACACCCCAACGCACAGCAGACGCGCGCTGCGTGGAGCCCACGCCCACGATGGCGCCGGTGATGGTGTGCGTGGTCGAGACAGGAATACCCAGTCCGGTAGCGAGGAACAGCGTCAATGCACCGCCGGTTTCCGCGCAGAATCCGCCCACGGGCTTGAGTTTGGTGATTTTCTGGCCCATGGTTTTCACGATGCGCCAGCCACCGAACATGGTGCCAAAGCCGATGGCGATGTAGCAGACGATCACCACCCAGATCGGAAGGTGTTCCGTGGTCGCCATCATCCACACGGGCAAGCCCTGCACATTGCTGGTGGTGGCGGCGATCAACAACAGCCAGATGATGCCGGCTGTTTTCTGCGCGTCGTTGCCGCCGTGGCCCAGGCTGTAAGCGCCTGCGGACAACAGCTGAAGCCGGCGAAACCATCGGTCGGCCCTCGACGGCGTCGTCCTGCGGCATACCCAGGCCACCGCCACCATCATCAGCGAGCCGAGCAGGAAGCCAAGCAAGGGCGAAACAAAGATAAATGCCACGACCTTGAACACGCCCGACGCGATCAACGCGCTCGCGCCAGCCTTGGCGATCACCGCCCCCACAATGCCGCCAATCAGCGCATGCGAAGAGCTGCTCGGGATACCGTAGAACCAGGTGACGATGTTCCAGGTGATGGCGCCCATCAATGCGCCGAACACGACGTGGGTATCCACCACGCCGGGCATCACAATGCCCTTGCCGATGGTCGCGGCCACGCTCAGGTGGAAGATGAAATACGCCAGGAAGTTGAAGAAGGCGGCGAACAGCACCGCCTGGCCCGGCTTGAGCACGCCGGTCGACACCACGGTGGCAATCGAGTTGGCCGCGTCATGAAAGCCGTTCATGAAGTCGAAAGCGATGGCCAGAAAGACCAGCAGGAACACCACCCACAGGGCGGCCTGTACGGTTTGCATGGTTCAGCCGCCCGTGCTCAGGAGTTCTCGAGGACGATGCCCTCGATCAGGTTGGCCACGTCTTCGCACTTGTCGGTGATGGTCTCCAGCAGTTCGTACACCGCCTTGAGCTTGATGACCTCGCGCACGTCGGGTTCTTCGCGGAACAGGCGGCTCATGGCCGAGCGCATCACGCGGTCGGCGTCGGACTCGAGCTTGTCGATCTCCTCGCAGGTCTTGAGCGCGGCCTCGGCGGTCGCGGGGTCGCTGACCTTTTCGATCAGTGCCACGGCATCCTGCAGGCGCTCGCAGCATTTGACGCTGAGGTCGGTCAGCCGCACGATGTCTTCGGTCATGTGGCGCACGTCGTATAGCGCCATGGTTTCGGCTGAATCCTGGATCAGGTCGGCCACATCATCCATGGTGTTGATGAGCTTGTGGATCTGCTCACGGTCGATCGGCGTGATGAAGGTCTTGTGCAGCGCGCGGTTGACTTCGTGCGTGATGCGGTCGGCGGCGCGCTCGGCGTGGTCGACTTCACGGTTGAAGGATTCGCGCTTTTGCACGTCCGCGTAGTTGGCGACCAGCTTCGAAAACGCATGGGCGGCTTCGACAATCCGTTCGGCATGCTGGTTGAACATCTCGAAAAAATTGCCTTCGCGGGGCAGCAATTTGCCAAACAGCATGTCGGTTCCTCAGGAAATATGTCAAATTTGTGACTGCGGGAAGTTTAACCGTCTGGCCGTCCCTTCCCAAGAACCAGCTCAAGCCGCGGAACCGGCTTTGCCGGGCCGCAGGCGGGCGGCCCCCTCGGGGGGCAGAAAGTTACACGCAGTGAGCGACCGTGGGGGCCATTTCAGGCGCTGCGGAAGATGAAGTAGACAGCGCCGACCATGCAGAGCGCTGCCCACAGGTAGTCAAGCTTGAGCGGCTCGTTCAGGTAGAACACCGCGAAGGGAACAAACACGCTCAGCGTGATGACCTCCTGCATGATCTTGAGTTGCCCCACGCTGTATTGGGTGAAGCCGATGCGGTTGCCCGGAACCTGCAGCAGGTATTCAAACAGCGCGATGCCCCAGCTGATGAGCGCTGCGACGTACCAGGGTGACGTAGCCAGGTTTTTCAGGTGGCCGTACCAGGCAAAGGTCATAAAGACGTTGGACAGCAGCAGCAACCCGATGGTTTGCGCCGAGACCGGCAGTGATTGAAGGAACTGCATCAACTAAACCTTTCTTTGACTTACGCAAAACGCCCGACCAGCAGCAGGACGACGGTCAGTGTCACCAGCGCCAGCGCGGTCGACACCACCACGCTGGCGGTGATGAGCTCTTCAGCCACCTTGTAGCGCTGGGAAAACAAAAACACATTGGCGCCGATCGGCAGGGCCGAGGCCACCACCATCACAGCCATGGGCACGCCGCTTACGCCCAGCAGGCGGCACAGAAAAAACACCAGCAGCGGATGCAGCAAATTCTTCACGCCGGCCAGCGCCAGTGCCTGGCGCCAGTGCTCGCCCACGCGGGTGTTGGCCAGCGTCACCCCGACCATCACCAGCGCCAGCGGACCAAACGCGTTGGCCAGCAATTCCAGTGGCTTGTCGATCACGGCGGGAATTGCCAGGCTCGTCTGCGCAAACAGCAAGCCGGCAATGATGGGCAAGGGCACCGGGTGCAGCAGCGCGTTCTTCACGGCCATCAGCACAGTGGCCACCGGATGCCGCGGCGCGGCCGTGACTTCATCATGAGTGCCCAGCTTTTGCTCGTGCGCCACGGCCAGCTCCAGCACCACGGTGGCGCTGGTCAGCAGCACCAGTGAATGCACCGACACCAGCGTGAACAGCGTCACCAACCCCTGCGGCCCATACATCAGGCCGACGAGCGCGATGCCGATCATCACGGTGTTGGAAAAGGTATTGGCCAGCGCCAGCACCGCCGCGCGGCGGTTAAAACCCTGCAGCAGCAAAGTGCCGCCGAACAAAATAATCACCGCCAGGAAGTAGGCCAGCACCGGTGTGAAGTCCAGTTGCTCGACGCGGACCTTGCTCATAGTGCGGAACAAGAGGGCCGGCGTGAGCAGCAAAAAGATCAGGTTTGAAAGGTCTTTTATGGCTCCAGCCCTTATCCACTGTGCTCTACCCGCTATAAAACCTGTAGCAATCAACAACACGACCGGGAGCAGGGACACGAAGACAAGCTGGTTCATCCGCATGATCTTAGCGCGCAGGCCGCTGGCGGACCTACGCGCTTTGCGTGGTGACCCAGCTTAAAAAGCGAGCTGCATGCCAACCTTCAAGCTGCGCCCCGGCAGCGGCGCTTTCGGGAACGCCGTCGTCGTCAGCACCGAGGCCGCGCTGTAGGCCAGTTGGTTGGTCAGGTTGTCCACCTTCGCGTACCAGAGGATGTTGCTCACCCCCGCCTTCATGCGGTAGGTGGCCGCCAGGTTCCACAGCGTGTAGGCCGATGTGGCGCGCTGCCCGGGCGCCACCCGGTTCTGCGCCATCGAATGGTCAAAGCCGATGCTGCTGCCCCACGGCCCGCTCGCCCAGATCAGGCTGGCGCCCACACGCGCTGGCGCAATGCGCGGCAGCGGCTGGCCATTGCTCAGGTTGGTAGCGCGCACCAGGTCCCCGCGCAAGGCCAGGTCCAGGTTCGAAGCGCCTTCAACCAGGCGAATATTGCCGCTGGCTTCCAGTCCCACAAAGCGCGCCCGCACGCCGGTGTAGGCAAACTCCGGCAGCAGCTTGTTGTCCGGGTCGTTGTCGTCCGCACCGTCGCCGTCCAGGTCGGCCGGGTTGAGTGCGCCGTTTTCTTGCCCATAGGTGTTACCAGTAGCCAGCAGCCCGATGTAATTCTTAAAACGGTGCACATAAGCATTGGCGCTGAAGCTGTTGGCGCCCGACTTCCAGGCCGCGCCTACGTCCAGGCTGGTCGACTTTTCCTTGTCCAATGTGGCGTCGCCGGTTTCCCAGGCCTTGGTCGCCACGTGCGGGCCCTGGGCGAAGAGCTCGTAGTCTTTGGGCGCACGCTCGGTGTAGGCCAGGTTGCTGGTGATTTGCCAGCCCGGCGCCGCGTTCCACAAGGCGCCCAGTGCATAGCTGTGCGGCGTGAAGTCGCGTGTCAGCGGTGCAAATCGCGCCACCAACGGGTTACCCAGCGACTCCACTTTCACCGACTCCAGCCGCCCGCCGAAGCTCAGCTTGCCCCAGCTGGTGGCGTATTCCTCATAGGCAAACACCGCGTTCTGCGATGTTTTGCTGTAGGGCGCGAAAGCCTCGGCGCCATCGGCAGAAAAGGTGTTGTTCTCGGCCTGAAAGCCGATTACGCCATCCAGATTGCCGATGCGCGCATGGCGCCCCTCCAGCCGGAAGTCACTGCCCTTGTTCTTGAACACTGTGCCGGGCTTGGGCCCTTCGAATTCGGTGTGTTCGTAATCGGTGTGGCTCAGCTGGCCCTTCACGCTCTGGATAAAGCCGCCCAGGTTGCGCACCTCGCCTTCCAGCGCTGCGCGGTTGGACTTCATGTCGATGGTCACATCGTCTTCGGCCACCGTGCCGTAGTTGCTACGGTAAGTGCTGACAGACGCGCCCAGGTAGCCGTGGTCGAAAAACACCGAACCGCCCGCCGCGCCGCCGCGCACCTTGCTGTCCGAATTGCAGATGCGGTTGGTAATCGTGTTGACGCCGCCCTTGCTGCAGGCCAGGTCTGTGGGCACCTTCACATCGCCGGTTTCGCGGTTGAACACGTCCACGTGCAGGGCGTAGCGGTTGTTGCCGCCTTCCAGCAGAACACCGCTGCTTTTCTCGCGGTTGCCGGTGGCCAGGCCCAGGTCGACCTTGCCGCCGACGCCGCCTTTTTCATCAAACAGCGGTTCGCGGGGGATGCGGTTGTCGATCACGTTGACCACACCGCCCACCGCGCTGCCGCCATACAGCAGCGAGCCCGGGCCGCGCAGCACCTCGATGCGTTCGATGCTGATCGGGTCACTGGTGACCGCATGGTCATAGCTCAGGCTGGAGGCGTCCAGCGTCGCGCCGCCGTTGCCCAGGATGCGGATGCGGTCGCCGTCCAGCCCGCGAATGATGGGCCGGCTGGCGTTGGGGCCAAAGTAGGTGCTGCTCACGCCCGGCGTGCCGTCCAGCGTCTCGCCCAGCGTAGTTTTTGATCGCAATAGCAGTCCAGCCCCCGAGTACTGTGCGGCAGGCGCTATCAAATCAGTAGCGCCGAGCGGGTTGCCGGTAACGGTGATTTCTTTCAGGCTGGGGGTGGGCGCGGGTTCGGGCGCGGTGGTCTGGGCGCTCGCCAGGCCGCAGGAAAGCGTTGCCGCTGCGCAGAGCGCGCGGCTGATAAAAGGTGGTTTCATGGTGACTCGCTGAATCGGGAAAACAAAAAGAGCAAAGCTGCGCCCTGGCCTGACGGCCGGCACACAACAGACGGGAGGATTCAGCGAGAGGAAGGCGGGCCGCGCGCGTCGAACAGCGCGGCCCAGCGGGCGAGTGCTTCGCCGCGGGAGATGTCAAAAGCCACGCTGGAAAGTACCGGCGGCAGGCTCAGCATGGGAAACGTGGGCGCGGCCTGGCCGTGGCTGGCCTGATCAAACAGGCGGCAGTCCGAATCGCCTTCGTGCGAGGAAAACAGGGACTCCAGCCAACCGCCGCCGCGCTCATCCTGCGCAATGGCTGAGTGGTCTCGATCATCATGGTCGTGCGACGCATGCGCGAAGGCAAGATCGTGATGCACATGTGAATGCAGATGCGCCTGCGGGCCATGCACCACGCCATGCATCAGGCCCAGCACTTGCGCCAGCAGCAGCGCGGCAGCCAGCAGCCAGACCGGCGCAAAGCCCCAGCGCTTGCGGACGCTCGCAAAACCCAGCGAAGCGGTCCTGGTTAGGCCAGGAGGGTTTTGCGAACGCCCCCTCTTACCTGACGCTGGAGGCATCCGTAATCCGGTAATAGAGCCCGTAGGAGTCGTCGTTAAGCACCAGGAAGCGCCCCTCCACCACCACTGGCTCCATGCTGTACTTCACCGGCGTTTTGGTCTTGACCTCGACCATGCTCTCTGGCCCGCCCGGCAGGCAAAAGGCGCAGGTCAACGGCACCGACGACAGCAAAAAGTGCTTTTGCTTCTCGCCTGGGTCCAGCGGCATCATGAAGCCCTGGATGCGCTGCGTCTTCTGGTTCAGCGCCATCTGGTCGAGATTGAAGACCGGCAGGATGCGGTTTTTCTCGTTTTTGGTTTTCACCGCCGTCAGCACCGACCAGGGCACCACGTCTGTACGCGCGGCCAGTGGCGGGAAGGGGCTGTTGGCGCCATGCACACCCGGGCCCTGGCCCACCGGCAGGTCAAAGCCTGGCGCGGTTGCGGCCGGCTTCGCACCGGCAGGCGCGGGTGAAATGGGCGACGACAAGGTCTGCGCAGACAGGCTGGCCGCGGCCAGCAAGGCGCTGCAGGCCAGCACCCGCTTCAGGCCAGGAAGAGATGCTGCATGTGCGTGATACGGTGTCGTCATGGGGTGCTCCAGAAAAGGAAGGCAAAAGAAAGGCGTCTCAGTGGACGTGTTTCATCCCGCAGTATTTGCCGACTGCCAGCCCTTTGCAAGCGGCTTGCAGTTCTTTTTCGCAAACCTCGTCTTTTTTACCCGATTCCAGGCATTTGGCCGCGCCTTCATGGGCGGCGGCCATGGCGCGGTGGCGCTGGATGTCTTCCTTGGTTTCCTTGCTGTCTTTGTCGTTGTGCTGCGCATGGGCAACCGAGAAGGTGACGCTGAGCGCCACCGCGGCGATGGCGGCCAGGATGGGCGACACGGCGAGGAATGTCTTGATGGAACGGGCGCTTGTCATAGGGTTGGTCATAAAAGGGTTACCTTGATTGGAGAAGTTCAAACACACTGACCCGGTAGGCCTCCCAGGCGGGCAGCAGCGCAGACGCCAGCGCCACCCCGAAAGCCAACACCGGCACACTGACCAGTTCGACCGGCCACGACAGCGCGCCGATCAAAACAGATTTTTCAAGCTGCAAGGCCCAGGCCAGCAGCGCCGTCAGGCCCTGCCCCGCCAGCACGCCCAGCACGGTGGCCAGCAGCGCCAGCCACAAGGCTTCGCACAGCAGCAGGCCGGCGACCTTGGCTGGCGGCGCACCCAGCATGCGCAACAGCGCCAGGTCGGCCCGCCGCTCGCGCACGGCACCCCACAGCGCGATAAAAACACTCAGGCCCGCGGTGAGCAGCAACACGCCGGCCAGCGCGCGCAGCACATCGGTGCCCACGCCCACCATGCTGAGCAGGCGCGTGATCTCCAGCGCCGGCGCCGCGGCCTGCATCTCGGTGCTGCTGTTGATGTAGCGCGGAAAGGTCACCGCCGCCAGCGGCGATTTGTACTGGATCAGCGCCAGGGTGATTTCGCGGTCTTCTTCAAGCACCTTGCGGTCGTCATCGTCCAGCGCGGTGTCGGTCTCATGCACCTGCCAGACAGACTCGGTGGCTGTCAGCACCAGCCGATCCAGCACGGTGTGGCTGTCAGCCAGGATGCCCGACACCACATAGGGGCTCAGCTTGTGCTCTTCGCCCCCACCGGCCAGGCCGTGCGTGCCGACAAAGCTGTCGCCCACTTTCATGCCGGTTTGCCGCGCCACCTGCGCACCGACCACGGCCTGCATGGGCTTGGCCCACAGCGTGCCTTGCGCGAGTTGCGCGTCGTAATGGCGAATGTATTCGGGCGTGGTGCCCACGATGCGATAGCCCCGGAAACTGTCGCCCAGGCTGATCGGAATGATCTTGGCGACCCGCGGATCCGCCTCCAGCGCCTTCACCGCGGCCAGCGGCACATTGCCCGTCGGCACGTCGAGGTGGAACACGCCCGACAGGATCAGCTGCATCGGGCTGCCCTTGGCCCCCACCACCACGTCGATGCCGGCCACGTCGCGGTCAAAGGCCTGGCTGATCTGGTGGCTGACCAGCAGCAAAAAGGTGATGGAAGCCAGCCCCAAAGTGAGCAGCAGCAGGTTGAGCGCCGCAGCCAGCGGGCGCGACCACAGGTAGCGCCAGGCGAATGCCACAGTGTTGGATGCTATGGTTTTCATAGCTTACCGACCATGATCTGTATGGACTGCAGGCCTTTTTTATCCTTAAAGAATTCCGCCACCCGCGCATCGTGGGTGGCAATCACCAGCGTCGCCCGCTCCTGGTCAGCCGTGGCCTGCAGCAAGGCCAGCGATGCGGCAGCAGCATCGTCGTCCAGGCTGGCGGTTGGTTCGTCGGCCAGAATCACGCGCGGCTTGAGCAGCACCGCCCGCGCCAGCGCCACGCGCTGCGCCTGCCCGCCCGAGAGTTGCGAGGGCTTGCGATCGGCCAGCGCACGCACGTCCAGCGCATCCAGCGCTTCAGCGATGCGGCCCTCATCTGCTGCATGGCCGGCAGCCCACTGCGCCATGGCCAAGTTGCCATGCACGGTCAGTGCCGCGCTCAAATGCAATTTTTGCGGCAGGAAGCCGATGGCGCTCGCCCGCCAGGCATCGCCCGCACGTGCGCCCAGCGCCTTGATGGATTGGCCCGCCACCGTGATGTCACCTTCACTCGGCGCCAGCAACCCGGCAGCCAGCGCCAGCCAGGTCGATTTACCTGAACCCGACGCACCACGCAGCAGCAGCGTACCGCCCTGCGGCGCATCCACATCCGCAAAGCGCAGTTGCGGGCCGTTGACATAGCGATAAGCCAGCTGGCGAGTGCTGATCATGAAGAGGCCGCCGCGTGTGCGCCAGTCGCGCAATCGGCGCACACGCCGCGCACTGCGAAATCCATGCTCATTCCCTGGTAACCCAATGCTTTCAAAGCTTCCAGCGCGGTCTGCGCGGCACGCTCCAGGTCTTTGGCGCTGGCCTTCAACGCGCCCGAACCTTTGCCTGACAACGCACCGGCAAGCGGACTGTCGCGGTGGCAGCTCTGGCATTCAAAGTGGGGAATGGCATGCACGCTGCTGGGCATGGCCTGGTAGCGCCTCACCCGGTGGGCATCCACCCGGCACAGCAGTAAACCGACCTGCGTGAGCCGGTCGATCAGGCGGTAGAGCGTCACGCGGTCCAGCGCCGATTCGGCATCGTCGGCCAGCGCCGCCTGCAACTGCGCGTGGGTGTAGCTGGTGTCGGGGTGCGCCAGCAGCCAGCCCAGCACCAGCCGCGCAGCCGCCGTGCGGCGCAGGCCGTGGGCAGACAAGAGGGTGTCGATGGGGTCGGCGGGATCAGAGAGGGAATGGGAGGAAGCCATGGCGTTACGGAGTAATGAATCAATGCGTCAAGCCAACGCCATAACGCAATCGAGTTGCATTATCACCGCAACCGCCGGCCCCTCCCGGCTTTTTCTTCGATTTAGTTTGTAAAGTCTCTTCAGTCGCGAAACGGCTCATGACTTCGCGGTGCATCCGGCAACTGCTCGTCCAGCGACTGCCGGTAGCGGATGCAGCCGCGAAAGAACTCGGGCCAGTCAGGCACAGTGGGCTGCGGGTCTGACTTTTCCGGCAGCAGCGCCCAAAGCGCCGGGTGGTGCCAGCACAGCTCATGGCCGGTGCTGTCGCGATGCTCGCGGATGCCCTGGCGAAGTTTCTTAACTTCGGCGATGAGCTGATCTCGTGACAGGCTTTCAAGGTCTGTGTCCATGGTGCCTCCTGTCGAACACAAATGTTCAGAATGAGCGGACATCATCATAGGAAAGAGGATCAATCACCTCAAAACCGGCCCGCCGTCAGGCCCTGTTCACCGGGGCTGATTCATGTCGTGCACCGGCGAATGCCCGGGATTGCCTTCGGGCCGGGGCACCCCCGCAGCCACGAGAAAGGTGACGGAGTGCGCGCCGTAAAGCCCTGCGGGATAGCGCATGGGCTTGATGACGACATACGTGTTCCCGGCTGAAATGTCGCCAGAGGATCGTTGCGGCCCGGCCCCCACCACATTGAGTTGAGGCAGGTTGTTCGCCCTGCTTACGGCGCTCTGCCAGGCAGACACATCCTGCTGCGTCGCGATGCGCAACTTGCCTTCGCGAAGCAATTGCTCAATCCCGGGTTGTCCGGCCAGCGGCGCATTCTTGTCGCGAAAACTCTCGACGGCCGGGCCTTGGCCCTGAATATAGGAAGCGGCCTGGTTGCCAAACGTGACCTGACCGCCCGAGGCGACAAAATAGGTTTGAGCGGAACGGCCAAATAGCTTCCTCACCATCGCATCGCTTTTGGCCACATCGTTTCGGTCAAGGTAAAAGTATCCGCAGCTTGACCTGTTGTCGTAACTGGCGTTGAGCACCGGCACTTCACTCCCCAAGCCTGCGACGGCCTGGCGGTGATAGCCCGACACAAACACCCCGGCCACCACCGTTCCCGCTGACCAGCGGATGTTCCAGACGGAAGGCTCATAGGCGCCCAGCGCAAGAACCACTTTCTTTCCGGGTTCGTTCACGAAGACGTCAAATCGGGTGGCTTCGTGGCCTGATTGGTCGATCTGAAAGTCGAGCTTGCTTCCGCTGTACGCACCACCGGCATACAGCACATAGTCGGTTGGCAACTGGCCGGCAAACACCGTGCAGGCGTCGGAGATTTTCACCGGCACCACAGGGGTCATCGGGGTAACAGTCACCGGGGTAGCGGCCGGCGGCGGATTCGCCGGCGGCGCGACGACCGGCGGATTGCTGCTTTCCATCAATGCCTTTACGGCCGGCTTGGCCAGCGGGCCGTCTTTGATGGCTTCCGCTGCGACCCGCGCTGCTTCTGCGGCTTGCGCGGCAGAATCGCCGGCAAGTTTCATCTCAACGGCATGGCGCGTATCGCGATGGCGGTGCGCCAGCCATTGCTGGCCGAGGACGGCAAGCCCCAAGGGCAGGCCGATCACCAACACCAGCAGCCAGTTAAAACCGCCCGCCGGTGCGGCGGCTTGGGGCCGTGCCGCAGGGCCGTTGGCGGCGCCCATCACGCCGGACACCGCAGTGGGCGCTGAGGCGCTCACCGACGCGGAAGCGGCAGGGATAGCAGCGGCAGTGGCGATTGCCGGGGATGTTGCAAGTGGACTCACGGCCGAGGGCCCGCTCTCTAGCGGGCTCGGCTGCGTCCGCAGGTAATCCTCGTCAGCATGCGCAGGCGGCGCTTCTCTGTGCGCTGCCGCAGGCTCTGTCTTGCTGCGGTCTCGGTGGGCCTCTCGCTGCGCACGCGGCACCACCGCGGGAATCGGCGCAAACCACGCCACTGCCAGAAAGAGCAGCCCCGCACCGATCAACGCCAGGATGTTGCCCAACTGATCGAGTGCGCCAAAATCCCTGAACACCAGCTTCAAGGCGGTCAGCGCCAGCAGTGCGACACCGGCACTCCACTGCCCACGGGATTTGACGTGAGAACCCCACCGGGCCAGACCGGCGCCGAGACTGGCCCACAGCAAGGAAACGGCTGCAGGCAAGGCCATATGCACAATGTCTGCCGCACTCATGATGCGGTCGGGCCCGAAGGCTCGCAGCAGCATCGCCTGCACGACGAGGAACGCGGCGACGATCACGACCACACCTGCCTGCGCAATCCCGGCCGAGTTCCTGCGCAGCCCGACAAACGTCGCCATATAAGCCAGCGCCAGCACTTCAAATGCGGCCGGCCACAGCCCGCGCTCGATATGAAACAGGACGGCAAAAAGAAGCGCGGCGCTCGCCACACCAAAGTGCACAGGCCATATCTGGCGATGCCAGACGGAGCCCGACGGGCTCCATACACTGGCGGCCAGCACCGCGGCGAAGGCACTTCCCATTAGCAGCGACATTTCCAGCCAGTTGCCGGCTGTTGCGAATTCGGGGGCAAGGGCGAACACCCAGGGGGCCCACGCCAGCGGCAGCAAGCCCAGCGCCGAAGAGAAAGCCAGGTCATCGTCCTGGCGCGCCTTGCCTGCCCGGGCCGACGGGACGTTGGAGGCAATCCACAGGAAGACCAGCGGCGTGCCCGCGGCAAACACCACGGAAAAATCGAAAGCAGCATCGTTCGCAGCCCAAAAACTGCCCCCCGTGGCGACCACCAACAGCAGTGCGCCCCAGATCGGCGCCGTGTGCAGGAGCCGCCGCGGAAACGACGCCACCAGTGCGATGGCCAGCAGCGCGCCATAGGCCAGCTGCGGCAGGAAGTCCACTTGCAGGCGCAAAAATTCGGCCCCAACCGCAAGGCAAGCCCAGGCTGCGGCCATAACGCCCAGCACGCGGCCGAAAGACACTCCTCCCCGGCTCGCAAGCCACGCACCCAAACCCATCAACGCCCCGGCCAGCGCACGCTGCGCAAAGATTTCATTGGCAAACGGCTGGCCCTCCACCGGCTGGAAAATTGAAAACACCACATGCAGCGCGCCGGCGAGCATGGCGGCTCCGCACAGCAACTCCTGCGCGCGCCGGGACCCGCCCAGTCGCGGGGCAATGGCCAAGCCCATGACCGCCAGGGCCAGGCCCAGCATCAGCCAGGGAATATCCGTGGCGGTCAACGCGCCCGCGGCAATCGCCAGCAGCCCGGCCACACAGGCATGTTTTGCCGCCTCCTGGCCTCTCTGCAGAAAACCGGTTACCACCGCCGCCACACCCCATAGCAGCGCCAGCAAGCCCAGGCCCATCGCACCCTCGCGGGAAACCTGGGGCGCGATCTTCAGCGTCAGCACCGCAGCGACCAGCGGCAAAAGCACGAAATACCCAGTATCGAAACGCGCCAGCCAGCGTGAAGATGTGCCGCGTTGCTCCGCAATCGGCATCGCCAGGTGCAACGCTACCAGCGCCACCAGCAGAGGTTGCATGACCTGGTAGTGTTCCGCCTGGTAGAACTGGTGGGTCCACGCAAAAAACAGCCCCCCGGCCAGCGTGAACAAAAAACTCAGATGGATCAGCGGGCGCCAGCCGCGCAGGCGCACCATGACAAAAGTCACCGCGCTGGCGGCCAGGTAATAGCCATAAAGCACGCCGGGGTCCGGCACGTGAATGGCAAACTTGGGCGCGATGTAAGCGCCCGCCATGGCCAGCACCGCCACCGACATGGCGCGAGCGGACACTGCGAACAGCCCCGCCGCCAAAGACACCATGACCATCAGCGCCAGCCCGTTGATGTCGTTGAGATAGTGGAAAAAATCGTACGCTGCGTATGCCGTGAGATAGGCGACGGCAAAGGCCGTGCCGCCGAGCGCCAGGTATATGGCGCGCCGCTCTGGCCGGGACTTCAGCAGCAGCGCCACGGCGCCCAGTGCGGCGGCGGCGAAAAAACCGCTTCCCAGCTTGAGCTCCGGCGGCACGTCGATGTTGAGCAAGGCATAGCGCAGCAATGCGCCGACACCCAGGATGAGCAGGCCGGCTCCGACCTTCGCGGGCCAGTTGCCCGACACCAGCCAGGTGAGGAGCCCGGCGGGCCTGAACCTCGGCTGCGAGGCGTCGCCGGCTGATTCAAAAGCAAAGAGCAACCCGAACAGGCATGCGGCACAAATAACAAACAAGGTAGAGAGCATGGGCAAACAGACTGGAAAATTGGAACGCGCTTGTCGTTGCGCTGTTGCTGAGGCGGTTTGGCAAAGCCTGTGACGAGGCCATGGCTGAGAGGCGATTCATCATAGGGGGAAAACGTATCAGGACGTATCCTCTGATTAAAGGACAGCCGCGGCCAAGCCGGCGCAGCCGGCTAGCGGTATAAACAATCCCATGAGCGCCCACTCCAACCCCCCTTCCCAACACCCCACCTACCTGCGCAGCCACACCTTCCACGGCCTGGCGCCCGGCCCGCGCCTGCTGGTCACCGGCGCCGTGCACGGCAACGAAACCTGCGGCACGCGGGCCATCACACAGTTGCTTGATGAGATCGACAGAGGCGAGCTTTCCATTGAACGCGGCACCGTCACTTTTGTGCCCATCACCAACCCGCTGGCCTATCGCCTCAAGCAGCGCATGGGCGAGCGCAATCTCAACCGCAACATGGCGCCCAGCGCGATTCCGCAGGATTTTGAGGACCGCATTGCCAATGTGTTGTGCCCGCTGCTGGATGCGCATGACGTGCTGCTGGACCTGCATTCCTTTCACACGGGCGGTGCGCCGTTTGTGATGATCGGCCCGCAAAACAACCACGGCCCGCTGGAGCCTTTTGCCCATGCGGCCGAGGAAATGCAGCTGGCGCTGCACACCGGGCCGCACCGCATCGTCGAAGGCTGGCTGGACACTTATTCGCGCGGCGTGAAGCGGCGTGCGCAGGCCGCAAGCACTTCAGCCGGGAGCGAGCGAGCGCAATCCCTGGTGACCGATCCGAACTACGGCGTGGGCACGACCGAATACATGCGTTCGCGCGGCGGCTACGGCGTGACGCTGGAATGCGGCCAGCACGACGACCCTGCAGCCGTGGGCGTGGCGCGGCATGCGATTTTGCAGACACTGGGATTGCTGGGCCTGATCGCGCAGCCGCCCGCGCCGGAGCCGGCAGAACGCGAAATCCTGCGGCTGGTGGAGGTGGTGGACCGCGACCATGCGGGCGATACCTTTGCCCGTGAATGGCGCAGTTTTGACCCGGTGAAACGTGGCGAAGTCATTGGCACACGCCAGGGCGGCGAGCCCATCACTGCGCCGGTGGACGGCTTTGTGGTGTTTCCCAATCCGCGCAGCGAGGCGGGCCAGGAGTGGTTTTATTTTGCGCAGCGGCGGGCTTGAGGGCGGTTCAGCTCACATGCTGAAGAATTTTTATCCGCAGATTACGCAGATTTCCGCAGATTAAAGAGATGATGATTTAAATCGCTTGTGCCGCGCGGGGGGCGGGGTGAAGATCAGTTTCAACCCGACCACCACTTTCCAGGTTTTCAATCTGCGGAAATCTGCGTAATCTGCGGATAAATCCCCCGACCCCTCAGTCCTTTACCCGAGACGCGAACGTCTTGCGGAACTTCTCGACCTTGGGACCGACCACAAACGCGCAGTAACCCTGGTTGGGGTTGTTCTCGAAATAGTCCTGGTGGTAGTCTTCGGCGGGCCAGTAGTTCTGCAGCGGCAGCACTTCGGTCACGATGGGCTTGCCAAAAGTTTTGTCCTGGCTGACCTGGCGGATGAAATCGTCGATCTCCGCCTTTTGCTCGGGCGTTGAGTAATAAATGCCGCTGCGGTATTGCGTGCCGGCGTCGTTGCCCTGGCGGTTCAGGCTGGTCGGGTCGTGGATGACGAAAAATATCTCCAGGATTTCCCTGAGCGTGATCTCGGCCGGGTCGTAGGTGAGCTTGACGACTTCGTTGCTGCCGGTGCGGCCGCTGCAAACTTCTTCATAGCTGGGCCGCGCGGCTTGGCCGTTGCTGTAGCCCGACTCAACGTCGGTGACGCCGCGCACCTTGACGTACACGGCCTCGGTGCACCAGAAACAGCCGCCGCCGAGGGTGATGGTTTGCGATTCGCTCATAGCCTGGTTTCCTTTAAGGTGATGCGGGTTGACTCCATGACATGGGGCCGGCCAGCGTGTATTTCAATTCAATGTAGCCTGTTCTTCAGTCGCGCGGCGTGCGGCAATCTTTCATGCTTTTTTCATGAATTGGCGTGAGACCCAGCCCGTACCGCCGCTACAAAGGCCGTCAGCGCTTGGTGGTCGCGCGCGGTTTTCCAGAGGCAGTGCGTGTCATACGGCGTGGTGCTCACGTCCAGCGGCACAAAGGCGACGCCCGCCATGGCTGACTGCCTGAGCGCCGCCGGCACCAGCGCCACGCCCATGCCTTGTGACACCAGCGACACCACGCTGAGCCAGTGCCGCAGTTCGTAACGGATCTCCGGGTAAAAGCCGGCTTCGGTGCAGATTGCCAGGATGCGGTCGTGGTAGTCAGGCGACACAGCGCGCGAGACCACGGCAAAGGGTTCGCCCTGCAAGGCCGAAAGCGAAAGCGAGCGCTTGCGCGCCAGCGCATGGCCCGCCGGCAGGCAGCCCACAAAAGCCTGGCTGGAGACCAGCACCTGCGACAGCTCGGGCGGCACGCGCGTGGTGTGTACAAAGCCGAGGTCCAGCCGGTCGTGCGCCAGCTCAATCAGCTGCTCGCTGGAACTGAGCTCTTTAAGTGTGAGGCGCAGCAGCGGGTGTTCGGCCTGAAAGCGCTCCAGGATGTGCGGCAGGCCGCTGTACAGCATGGTCCCTGAGAAGCCGATGGCCAGGCTGCCGGCCATGCCCTGCCCCACGTCGCGCGCATGGCCTGCCGCCTGGGCGGCTTGCTCCAGCAGGGCACGTGCTGCCGGTACAAAGGCCTGGCCCGCCGCCGTGAGCTGCACGGACTTGCTGTTGCGGGTCAGCAATTTGGCGCCGACGGACGCTTCAAGCTGCTGGATGTTCAGCGACAGCGGCGGCTGCGAAATCGACAGACGCCGGGCGGCCCGGCCAAAGTGCAGCTCTTCAGCCAGGACCAGGAAATAGCGGAGGTGGCGGAATTCCATGGATTTCCCATCAATATGTTTTTTATATCGTTGAATCGTTATTTGATATTAGACAACTATTCATGCTTGTCAAACAATCATGGCTAGCGGGCCCGGCTCTTCAAGCTGCGCCCTACACTGCAAACAAGCCCCGCCCAATCTATTTCGGAGACAAACACCATGAAAACCCAATTCAACTGGCAAGACCCGTTTTTCTTCATGGACCAGCTGAGCGACGACGAGCGCGCCATCAGCGAAGCGGCCCACGCCTTCTGCCAGGAAAAGCTGCAGCCCCGCGTGCTGATGGCCGCGCGCCACGAGAAATTCGACCGCGAAATCATGAATGAGGCGGGCGCCATGGGTTTCCTCGGCTCCACGATTGAAGGCTACGGCTGCGCCGGCCTCAATTACGTGAGCTACGGCCTGGTTGCCCGCGAAGTCGAGCGCGTCGACAGCGGCTACCGCAGCGCCATCAGCGTGCAAAGCTCGCTCGTCATGCACCCCATCAACGCTTACGGCAGCGAAGCCCAAAAGCAAAAATACCTGCCCAAGCTGGCTACTGGCGAATGGGTGGGCTGCTTTGGCCTGACCGAACCCAACCACGGCTCTGACCCGGCCAGTATGCTGACGCGCGCCAAGCCGGTAGACGGCGGCTTTATCGTCAAGGGCGCCAAGATGTGGATCACCAACAGCCCGATCGCCGACGTGTTCATCGTCTGGGCCAAGCTGGAAGACCCCGACGGCAAGGTCGGCGGCCAGGAAAGCATCCGCGGCTTTGTGCTTGAGAAAGGCATGAAGGGCCTGAGCGCTCCCAAGATCGAAGGCAAGATGAGCTTGCGCGCCTCGATCACCGGCGAGATCGTGATGGACGACGTGTTTGTGCCTGAAGCCAACCTGCTGCCCAACGTGAGCGGCCTCAAGGGCCCATTCGGTTGCCTCAACAAGGCACGCTATGGCATCGCCTGGGGTGCACTCGGTGCGGCTGAAGACTGCTGGTTCCGCGCCCGCCAATACACCATGGACCGCGTGCAGTTCGGCCGCCCTCTGGCGCAAAACCAGTTGATCCAGAAGAAGCTGGCCGACATGCAAACCGAAATCACGCTGGGCCTGCAAGGCTGCCTGCGGGTGGGCCGGCTGATGGACGAGGACAAGTCCGTGCCCGAAATGATTTCGCTGATCAAGCGCAACAGCTGCGGCAAGGCGCTGGACATCGCCCGCCTGGCGCGCGACATGCACGGCGGCAACGGTATCCATGACGAATACCACGTCATCCGCCACATGATCAACCTGGAAACCGTCAACACCTACGAAGGCACGCACGATGTGCACGCGCTCATCCTGGGCCGTGCGCAAACCGGGCTGCAGGCGTTTTATTGAGGCCGTCTCCGGTTTTATAAGCCTTTTATGCCTCCAGCCCAGGAAGGACGTGGGTAGAATGCTCCACTTTTGATAGCATCCATGGAACTCGGCGCCATAAAACCCTTCCTGGCCGGCCTGGCCCTGCCGCCGGTTTCGCTGCTGCTGATGACCTTGCTGGGCCTGGCGCTGGCTTGGGGCAACTACCCCAAAAGCGGGCTGGCGCTGGCCAGCCTGTCGGTGCTGCTGCTGGCCCTGCTCAGCTGCCACGGCAGCGCGGTCTGGCTGGCCCGCAACGCCTTGCCGCAATTCAATCCGATAGATGCAGCCGGCCTCAAGGCCCAGCGGGTACAGGCCATCGTGATTCTCGGCGGCGATGTGCTGCCCCAAGCGCCTGAATACGGCGACAGCCAGCCTGGCGCGGCCACTGCGGCGCGGCTGCGCTACGGCGTCTGGCTGGCCCGGCAGTCCGGCCTGCCGCTGGCTTTCACCGGAGGCTTGGGCTGGTCTGCGGCTGACACGCAAAAAGCCTCGGAAGCCGAAGTGGCGTCGCGGGTGGCGCGTGAAGATTACGGCATGGCGCTGCGCTGGAGCGAAGGCGCGTCGCGCGACACCCGCGGCAATGCGCACCTGCTGGCGCCACTGCTCAAGCGGGACGGCGTGCAGCGCATCGCCTTGGTCACCCACGCATCGCACATGCCGCGCGCCGTTGCCGCGTTTGAAGAAGCCGGCCTGGTGGTGACGCCCGCTCCGATGGGCTACGTGTTGCCGGTGCAACAGGAACTGCTGGAGTGGCTGCCCTCCCCGCACGGCCTGCAGGCCTCTCGCCAGGTGCTGCGGGAATGGCTGGCGCTGGCCGTCAGGCGTTGGCTGTCGACATAAAGCTCTCGACATCACGTACTCCGTGGCGCCAAAGCCGCGTTGGCCTGGCTTTACCGTCGGTTTACCCGATAAGGCGCGCCCTCTTAGAGCCCCCCGGTGTAGCCTACGGGGCTTTGTGTTGACGGTCGCAAAGTAAGCAGATATATTACTAACCAGTCAGTCAGTAACTATGTCTCTTTCCAAACTCTTTTGCGACAAAACCTCTGGCGTCGCCGCCAAACGCGAGCGCCGCAAAGAGGCACGCCCCGGCGAACTGCTGGACGCCGCGCTCGACCTGTTCGTTGAGAAGGGCTTTGCCGCTACCCGCGCCGAAGAAGTCGCCGCCCGCGCCGGCGTCTCCAAGGGCACCCTTTTTCTTTACTTTCAGAGCAAGGAAGAGTTGTTCAAAGCCGTGGTGCGTGAAAACATCTCGGGCCGCTTCACCGAATGGCGCGCCGAACTGGACGCCTTTGAAGGCACCTCTCCCGAGTTGCTGGCCTATTGCATGAACAGCTGGTGGGAACGGGTAGGCGCCACGCGCGCTTCGGGCATCACCAAGCTGATGATGAGCGAGGCCAAGAACTTCCCCGACCTCGCGGCCTTCTACCAGCAGGAGGTCATCCAGCCCGGCCAGGCGCTGATCCGCTGCATCCTGCAGCGCGGCATAGACCGCGGCGAGTTCCGCCCCATGGACCTGAACTACGCCGTCTATCTGGTGATCGCTCCCATGATCTTCCTGATCCTCTCCAGGCACTCGGCCGGCATATGCCTGAGCAAGGAGGCCGACCTGGACCCGAAACAATACATCGCTACCCAGGTGGACGCCATTCTGAACGGCATAGGCGCGCCGGCAGCCAGCGCCGCGCAGCCAACCCGGAAAACCGCATGAAGCGCTGGATCAAGTGGGCGGTCGCTCTTGTTGTCGTGCTGCTGATTGCAGGCGGTGTGCTGCGGGCGTTGTCCGCGCGCAAGGCCCAGCAGCAGGCGCTGGCGGCCAGCAGCGCCGCGCCCGACATGGGCCAGGTCGAGCTGGCGGCCACCGATGTGGTCAAGGCCGAAGTGCGTGAAGTCGTCCAGGGCCTGCCGGTCTCGGGATCGCTCAAGGCCATCAACTCCGCCGTCATCAAGGCCCGCGTGGCCGGTGAGTTGCAGGGGCTGGCCGTGCGCGAAGGCGACGTGGTCAAAGCCGGCCAGGTGATCGCGCGCATCGACGCCACCGAATACCAGTCGCGCGTGCGCCAGGCCAAAGAGCAGGCCGAGTCCGCCAAAGCGCAGGTCGACGTGGTGCAGCGCCAGTACGACAACAACAAGGCGCTGGTCGACCAGGGCTTTATCTCAAAGACCGCGCTGGACACCTCGCTGGCCAACCTCAACGCCGCGCAGTCCACCTACAAGGCGGCGCTGGCAGCCACCGAAGTGGCGGCCAAGTCGCTCGACGACACCGTGCTGAAGGCGCCGATTTCGGGCCAGGTGTCGCAGCGCCTGGCGCAGCCGGGCGAGCGCGTGGGCATAGACACCAAAATCGTCGAGATCGTGGACCTGAGCCGCCTTGAACTGGAAGCCACGCTGAGCGCCACCGACTCCATGGACGTGCGCGTCGGCCAGAGCGCGCAGTTGCAGATTGAAGGCAGCCGCCAGCCCGTGACGGCCGTGGTGGCACGCATCAACCCCAGCGCGCAAGCCGGCAGCCGCAGCGTGCTGGCTTATCTCAGCATCGACAACCCCGGGGTTGCCGGGGTCGGTGAAGCAAAAGGCGAAAGCAGCGCTCCGCCTTTGCGCCAGGGCCTCTTTGCCCAGGGTACTTTGGGCACGGCGCGCGCGTCGCTGCTGGCAGTGCCCGTGAGCGCTGTGCGCACCGACAAGCCATCACCCTATGTGCAGTCGGTTGAAAACGGCGTGGTGGTGCACAAGAGCGTCGAGCTGGGCGAGCGCGGCACGGCCGGCAGCGATGCCGTGGTAGCGGTCAAGGGCCTGGCCGACGGCGCCGTGGTGGTCCGCGGCGAAATCGGCGCACTGCGCGAAGGCACCAAAGTGCGCTTCACGCAGCAGGCTTCGCCGGCGCCCGCCCAGGCGGCCAGCGTGCCGGCCAAACCCGCACCCTGAGGCCGCACGCGCATGTGGTTCACGCAGGTCAGCCTCAGGAATCCCGTGTTCGCCACCATGGTCATGCTGGCCATCGTGGTGCTGGGCCTGTTCTCTTACCAGCGCATGCAGGTCGACCAGTTTCCCAACATCGACTTCC
>JAJKJM010000021.1 GCA_021153985.1 Polaromonas sp. | reverse complement strand
TTGCTGCGTCCCTCCGCTTCGCTGCGGGCAACCTGCGGTGCTCGGTTCAGGCGGGGTCTCGCTAAACTCGCCTTCGGCTCAAACAACGCGATCCCTGATCCGCCTGAACCTGTGCTCCTCGGCGCATCCAGAAGGGGTGGGGAACAAGAATACCAATATCCAATACCGAATGCCGAATGCCGAACAGCCGAACCTGAATACCGGATCACCGGTGCGGTAAGGGATTGGTGACGGCGCCGTGCTGCAGGCCGCCCAGATCGCCCATGTTGGCCGGCCTGCGAAATGGCATCGTTAGCAGGCGGTGCAAGGGCCGCTCTATGAGGTAGAAAACCGCCACCGCCACAACCGTGGCCGCTACCAGGGCAAACAACACACCAACGATGCTGGCTTTGAAGTCCAGAAGGGGGAAGGCTCCGCCGAGCTGGGCCAGTTGCTGCAGAACGATCAGGTGCGTCAGATAGAGTGAGTATGAAGCATCGCCCAGCACCAAAAAAAACTTCTGGGATGTTCTTAACATCGCAGAGTGCATCAACAAAGCCAGGCAGATTAATCCAGGAGGCATCAGCCACGGCAAATAGGCTCCCGCCGGCACCTTGGCGGCCAGGTCAACAGCCTGTTCACTCGCACTCATCGCAACATAAATTCCTCCATAAACGACGGCGGCTATTAGCAGCGGCCTGCGCCAGGACATAGTGACTCTGGAGTCAAAAAACTGCCATGCGTAATAGGCCAGGATGCCGAAGCAAAAAAACAGCGTGTACTGTCCTGAATAGAACCCCAGCAATTCACTTTGAGGCTTGACAGCCCACAAGACAAAAAGCGCCCCAAAAGTGATCAGCGGCGCAAAGCGGTGGCTGATTTTCAGGGCGACAAAAAACAGGAAGTAATAGAAGATCTCCAGATTCAAGGTCCAGCCCACCGGCAGCAGCGGTTGCATCGCCCCGTTCCCGTTTTGATACGGAACAAACAGGAGACTCTTCACGAGGTGTTTCGCGTTCGACTGGTAATTCCACCAGGCAACGGCATGATCCGTAGAGAACGCACAGATCTCGATAAAGAAAAAGGCCAGAGTCGCTACCCAGTAAATGGGCGCAACCCGGATGATGCGGCGGACCATAAAAAAATCAGCGTTGGCACGCGATATGAAGGTCATGATGAAGCCGCTGATCACAAAGAACACGGCAACACCCTGGAAATCGCTGTGCACGCCGCCGGCGAAGCGATAGTTCGTGTGATAAAAAACGACCGCCAAAGCCGCCAATCCACGAAGCAGTTGCAGGTTTCCGATCATTCTTTTCTGGCTCCGTTTGAATTGCAATTTGGCGAACCTGTTCGACTAAGGCTCAGCCGGGGCGCAGCCAAACTGTACATCGCCTTGCCCGTCAAAAAACTCACGAGACGATATAAGCCCCTGCGCCCGTAGAAAACAGCTTCCCGTCAGCCCCCAAAAACTCCATCCTCGTACTCGCCACCCGCGACCCCAGCCGCATCACCTCGGCCCGCAACTCAAAAAATTCACTGATGCCGGGCCGCAGGTAATCGATGCGCAGATCGATGGTCCCCAGCTTGGAAAAGCGGTGCAGCCGCTGCAGCGGCGCTTCATCCATGTGGCGCGCCCCGATGGCCGCCATCACCGCGAGACCGCCCATCGCGTCTAGCCCGGCGCTGATCACGCCGCCGTGGATGCGGTTATGGGCATAGTGGCCTATCAATTCGTTGCGCATGTCGATACGGGCGATCACGCGGTCGGGCTTGATGGATGTGATCTTGAGGCCGAGCAGCTTGTTGAAAACGATCTTTTCTTCGAAGAGGTTTTTGAGGCTGGCAACGAATTCCGGCTCGAATTCAACGGCGTCTGCAGTTGCAGTAGTAGTAGCGGTAGCAGGTGCTTTGGTCATGGATCTCATTGTCGTCGAGGCAGGTGTTTCATGATGTCAACTCTCAGATCTCAAATCCTCAAACCTCAGCAGCACCTGCCCAGGGCTCGTTTGCCGGCCCGCTTCTGCCAGCACCGCCGCCACCACCGCATCCTGGGGCGCATTGATGGCGTGTTCCAGCTTCATGGATTCGATCACCAGCAAGGTGTCGCCACGCTTCACGGCTTGGCCCGCAGCCGCATGGACCGCGATCACTTTGCCGTTGAAGGGCGCGCGCAGCTCTTGCGCGGCTGCCGCACCGCCAGGTGCCACCGGCTCAAACGTGGCATCTTCCACAAACAGGTCTACGGCGCCCGCCTGTACGTGCCAGCGGGCACGCGGTTGCCCGGCCGTTTCCTTCAGGCGCACCACGGCCACGCGCCGCTGCGCCGCACCCGTGCGCACGATCACGGCGCCATCGGCTTGCGGCTGAACTGCCGCTCGCAACATTTCGCCGCCAACGTCAAGCGCCAGTTCACCGCGGCCGAGTTCGCGTAGGTGCAGGTCCAGCGGCTTGTCGCGGTGCCGCAGCCTGAAGGGCCGGGGAAACGGGCATGGCAGCCCGGACCCGAAATTATGAACAAAAAGTACCGCCAGCCCAGTATCCACCTGTACTTCTCGCTCCTCTTTTTGTAGCAATTCCCTGATCGCCTCGCCCTGCTCTGCCAAAAAGGGAATCAGCGCCTGGCCGGCGCGGAATACCGGGTGGGTCAGGCAGGCCGACAAAAGCCGCCGGTTGGTGGGCAGGCCCAGCACCTCGGTCCGGCCCAACGCCGCTGCCAGCTGGTCAATGGCCTCGTCCCGTGTGGCGGCATGCGCCACCAGCTTGCCCAGCATCGAGTCGTAGTGCGGCGAAACCACCAACCCCTCAAACAAGGCATGATCAAACCGGACTTCGCCGGGTTCACGAAAGCGCTGGATCGTGCCGGTGCGCGGCGTGAAGTCCTCGTCTTCGGCGCACAGGCGGACTTCAATCGCGTGGCCGGTGAACACCACCTGCTCTTGCGCAAGAGGCAGGGGCTCACCTTGCGCTACGCGCAACTGCCATTCGACGAGATCAAGACCTGTGACCGCTTCGGTGACGGGATGCTCCACCTGCAAGCGTGTGTTCATCTCCATCAGGAAGAAACTGGCCCCCACGCTTGCCACTTCGTGTGCTGCGCTGCCCCCCGAGGGGGCCCTCGCGCCTTGGGGCGGCCCGGCGGCGCTCAAGTCCGAACCCTCGACCAGAAACTCCACCGTCCCCGCACCGGAATAAGCCGCCGCCTTCGCCAGCGCGACGGCCGCGCCACACATGCGCGCGCGCAGCGCCGTATCCACTGCCGGGCTGGGCGTTTCTTCAATGATCTTCTGGTGGCGGCGCTGCACCGAGCAGTCGCGCTCACCCAAATGAATGCAATGACCGTGAGCGTCGGCGAACACCTGGACTTCCACATGGCGCGGATTCAGCAGCGCTTTTTCAACCAGCAACTCCCCGCTGCCGAAGGCCGAGAGCGCTTCCGAACGGGCGCTCTGCAGCGCTGCCAGCAACTGCGCGGCATCGTGCACCAGCCGCATGCCGCGCCCGCCGCCACCGGCCACGGCCTTGACCATCAGCGGGTAGCCGATGCGCCCGGCTTCAGTGGCAAAGCGCGTGTCTGACTGGTCTTGCCCCTGATACCCCGGCAGGCAAGGCACGCCTTGGGCGCTTGCGAGTTGTTTGGCGGCTGACTTGCTGCCAAGCTGCCGGATCGCGGACGGCGGTGGGCCTACCCAGACCAAACCTGCGGCGATCACCGCGTCGGCAAACCCGGCGTTCTCACTGAGAAAGCCATAACCGGGGTGCACCGCATCGGCGCCGCTGGCCTTGGCCGCGGCAATCAGCTTGTCGATGCACAAATAGGAATCGGCCGAACTGACGCCGCCCAGCGCGAACGCCCGGTCGGCCTCGCGCACATGCAGCGCCTCGGCATCGGCCTGCGAATACACAGCCACCGTCTGCATGCCCATGGCCCGCGCAGTACGCATGATGCGTCGGGCAATCTCGCCGCGGTTGGCGATCAGCAGGGTTTTGATTTTTGTCATGCGCTCAGGCAGGCTTCTTGCCGGACTTGGCCACGCCCATCATCTTCGCGATGATGCCCATCATCACCTCGTCAGCCCCGCCGCCTATGGAGGCGAGGCGCCCGTCACGGAACATGCGGGCTACCTTGTTCTCCCAGGTGTAGCCCATGCCGCCCCAGAACTGCAGGCAGGTGTCGGGCACCAGCCGGTTCAGCCGCCCGGCCTTGAGTTTGGCCATGGAGGCCAGCTCGGTCACGTCCTGGCCCTGCACATAGAGTTCGCAGGCGCGATAGGTCAGGGCGCGCAGGCTCTCCACCTCCGTCTTCATCTCGGCCAGCTTGAACTGCACCCATTGCTGGTCGGCCAGCGCGGCGCCGAAGAGCTTGCGCTCGTGCGCCCACTCGACCGTCCATTCAATGCAGTTGCTCAGCGACTGGATGCAGCTGGCTGCGCACCACAGGCGCTCTTCCTGGAACTGCATCATCTGGTAGACAAAGCCCGAGCCTTCGCTGCCGATCAGGTAGCGCTGCGGTACGCGCACTTCGTCGAAATAGATCAGGCCGGTGTCGGACGAGTTCATGCCGATCTTTTTGATCTTCTTCGCCGCCTCTATGCCTCTGCGCAGCTTGCCGTTTTCACGCATGGGCACCATGACCAGGCTTTTGTTTTTGTGAACCGGGCCGTCGCCGGTGTTGACCAGCATGCACATCCAGTCGGCCTGCAGGCTGTTGGTGATCCACATCTTCTGGCCGGTGATCACATAGTCGCCGCCGTCCTTGCGGGCGTGGCTTTTGATGGAGGCGACATCGCTGCCCGCACCGGGCTCGCTCACGCCGATGCAACCCACCGCATCGCCGGCAATCGCGGGCGCCAAAAACTCGCGCTTGAGCTCGTCACTGCCAAAGCGTGCCAGCGCCGGCGTACACATGTCGGTCTGAACGCCGATGGCCATGGGCACACCGCCGCAGTCGATGTGGCCCAACGCTTCGGCCATGGCCATGGCGTAGGAATAGTCCAGGCCTGCGCCGCCGTATTCCTCTGGTCTGGTCAGGCCCAGCAGGCCAAGGTTGCCGAGCTTCTTGAATACCTCGTGCGCCGGAAAAATCTCGGCCGCTTCCCACTCGTCGACGTGCGGGTTGATCTCGGCGTCTATGAAGCGCTTGAGGGTTTTCTGGATTTCCAGATGTTCGTGGGTGTATTGCATGGTTGTCTCCGATTTTTTGGCAGAGGGCGGCCTACATGCGCGCCACGCCAAACTGCATGGGCCGCAACTGCCGCAGCTCTGCATCGGCGCACATCGCCAGGCACTCGGCCAGCACAGCGCGCGTGTCCCGCGGGTCGATCACGCCGTCGTCCAGCACCAGGCCTGAGGTGTAGAACACATCGGCCTGCGCCTCGAACATGGCGACGATCTTGTCGTATTGCGCCTGCGACTGGGCCGGGTCGGGCACGAGGCCTTTGCGCGCCAGGGCTGCATCGCCCACGATCTGCATGGTGCGCGCGGCCTGTTCGCCGCCCATCACCGCCGTTTTGGCGCTGGGCCAGCTGAAGAGAAAGCGCGGCGCATAACCGCGGCCGCACATGCCGTAGTTGCCCGCGCCGAATGAGGCCCCGCACTGGATGGTGATCTGCGGTACGGTGGCGTTGGTGACCGCCTGGATCATCTTGGAGCCGTGCTTGATCATGCCGGCCTGCTCGCTCTCTTTGCCCACCATGTAGCCCGTGGTGTTTTGCAAATAGACGATGGGGTGGCCCAGCTGGCACATCCACTGGATGAAGTGGGTCGCCTTGTTGGCCCCGGCCACGTCGATAGGCCCGTTGTTGCTGATGATGCCCACGGCATGGCCGTCAATGGATGCCTGCACGCACACAGTGGCTGCGCCATAGAGGGCCTTGAAGGGAAGAAAATCGGAACCATCCACCAGCCGTGCGATCACCTCGTGCATGTCGATCGGCTGGCGCAGGTCGCCGGGGACCAGGCCGAGGAGCTCATCGGCCGGATACAGCGGTTCACTGGGATTTTCCTCTGTTGCTATTGAATCAATAGCGCCTTGCCTATGATCTGCCTTGGCTGGAGGCCGATTTGACCATGAAGTCCGGGCCACAACCTCGCGCGCCAAGCCCAGCGCATGGCGGTCGTCGTCGGCCAGTTGTTCACCGAGGCCCGACACGCCGGCGTGCATCTCGGCGCCACCCAGCTCCTCCTCTGTCGCTACCTCGCCCGTGGCGGCCATCAACAAGGGCGGGCCGGCGAGGAAAGCGCGCGAACGCTTGCGCACCATGATGACCACGTCGCTCAAGCCCGGCATATAAGCGCCGCCCGCCGTGCCCGACCCGTGCTGCACCGTGATGACGGGGATGCCTGCCGCCGACAGCCGCGCCAGGTTGCGAAAGAGGCTGCCTCCATGCACAAAACCTTCAACCCGGTAGCGCATCAGGTTGGCGCCCGCGCTTTCCACCAGGTGGATAAAGGGCAGCTTGTTTTGCAGTGCGATCTCCTGCACGCGCAGGATTTTTTCCAGCCCCATGGCCTGGACAGCGCCGGCCTCTATGCCCGAATCACTGGCCACCACCATGCAGCGCACGCCGCTCACAAAACCGATGCCGGCCACCACGCCGCCGCCCGGCACCGACTGGGCAGCGTCCTTGCTGTCTTGCAGATAGCCTGCGAGGGAGCACAGGCCCAGCCAGGGCGCACCCGCATCCAGCAGCAGCGCCACGCGTTCACGCGGCAGCAGCTGGCCGCGTTTGTCGAAGGCCGGCCGTGATTTGGCGGAGGCGGCGGCGCTGCGTTCTTCCAGCGCGCGCAATGCGGCGATGCGCGCGAGCATGGCTTCACGCCGCTGCAAAGCCACAGTGCTTTCCGCATTCCATGCTGACTGGAACACCGTCATGACTTGGAGCCCTTGGGTGTTTTGGCCAGATGAACGCCTTCGCCGATGAACAGCGCCATGGCAGCATCCGTCAGGTCGTCCAGCGACGCGTCTTTCTTCGCGTCAAACCACTGCACCGACCAGTTGAGCGCGCCAAAGATCAGCAGGCGTGAGAGCTTCACCGACCCCTTGAGCTGCCCGGTTCTGGAAAGGGCTTGCAGCACCGGCGCCCAGACGGCCTCGTAGTCGCTTTGCAGTTTGGCCAGCAGGCTGCGCTGGCGCGCCGTGAGGGAGCGCGACTCATACAGCATCACCGGAATGAAGTCGCTGCCGGGGCCCAGCAATACGTCAAAGTGGTTTCGGATCAGTACGCGCAACAGCGCCGGCGCCGCGGCGTTGGCAAGCCCGGCTGCCTGCAGTGCGGCATCCTGGCGGTGCAAGGCCGAGCGCATGCCCTCTTCCATCACGGCATTGAGCAGCGCTCCTTTGCTCTTGAAGTGGTAGAAGGGCGAGCCGCTGTGCATGCCGACAGCGGCTGCGATGTCGCGCGTGCTGGTGGCATCAAAGCCCTTTTGGCGAAACAACCGGGCGGCGGCGTTGACAAGTTCAACCCGCCGGTTGCCATCGTCGCGCTCGTCCAGCGTTTTGCGGGGGCGCCCGCGCGGGCGTTTTTCGGCAGCAAGGGGCTCAGGCTTTGTCCGGGTTTTGGCGGGTACAGGTGCGCGGGTGGCAGGGCGCGATCGCGCGGCAGGTTTGTCCATAAGGGCAGACCTTATCAAAACCCGGTATTTTTAGCAAGCACATGCTTTGTGAAAATACCGAAACCCGGGAAGCGGCGGTCAGCGTGCGGCGCCCTTTCGTGCGGCGGCAGCCTTGGCCGCTTTCGCAGGCGCCCCGACCTGGGGGTGCGTGCCATGGATATGGGCGGCATGGCCCTTTGCGGCAGGTGTGCGGCTGTGGTCCAGGGCGGCTTTTTCCAGCCCGCTCAGGATGCCGCAAGAGGCGCTGGCCTGGCCGCTGGCGCATTGCTCGCGCAACAGCTTCAGGTCTTTCTCCAGCGCCTTGAGTTCACGGATGCGCGCAGCGACATGGCCGATATGTTCGTCAAGCAGGGCATTGACATCGGTGCAGCTTTCGTCCGGCGCGTCCTTGAAGTCCAGCAGGGTGCGGATTTCGCCCAGCGTCATGTCCAGCGACCGGCAGTGGCGGATAAAAGCCAGGCGCTGCACATGGCTTTCGTCATACGTACGGTAGTTGGCCTCGGTGCGCGCCGCTTCGGGCAGCAGGCCCTCACGCTCGTAATACCGGATGGTTTCGGTCTGCGTCTGGGTGGCTTTCGCCAGTTCTCCGATTTTCATGGTGTGCTCCATCAAGCGCGACTTCGCCCTCGTCTACCCGGCGGTAGGGGTACTCTGCAAAGAGGCTTGACTCTAAGGTCGCTACAAGGTTTCCAATTAAGGCATGAAAACTGAAAACACGGCTGTTACAGATGCATCCTCCTGCTGCGGCGCCAGCTCGCATCCAGCCGCTGCATCTGTGGCATTGGGCGGCGGCGGGCAGCTCTTTCGTATCGCCACCATGGACTGCAGCGCCGAAGAATCCGAAATCCGCCGCGCGCTGGAGCCGATTGCCGGCATCCGTTCGCTGGGCTTTCAGCTGGGCGCGCGCACGCTGCGGATTGAAGCGGCTGAAGAGGCCTACCCGCTGGCGCTGGAGGCGATTCGCAAAGCCGGGTTCAATCCCCAGCCTGCCGCCTCCGGCAGCGCAACACAACCCGACGGCCATGCGGGGCACGATCACGACCATGGCCACGCCCATGACCAGAATGCAGGTCACGGCTTTGGCAGCGGCGTCACGCGTCTGGTCGCGGCGCTGGCACTGGCCGCGGGGGCCGAAGCGGTGTCGTTTTTTGCGCCCGACGTGATGGCGTGGAAAGCCGCCGGCATGGCGATCGCCGCAGCCGCCATCGCGCTGGCCGGCCTGGACACTTACAAAAAAGGCATGGCCGCGCTGCTGCGCGGCAAGCTCAATATCAACGCCCTGATGTCGGTGGCGGTGACCGGCGCTTTCCTGATCGGCCAGTGGCCCGAGGCTGCCATGGTGATGGCACTCTATGCGATTGCCGAGTTGATCGAGGCCAAAGCCGTGGACCGCGCACGCAACGCCATCAAGGGCCTGCTCGACATGGCGCCTGAAGAGGCGTTGATGCGTGGCGCTGACGGCGCATGGACGGCAACGCCAGTCGCCGCCGTGCCGCTCGAAGCCGTGGTGCGCATCAGGCCGGGCGAACGCGTGCCGCTGGACGGCATCGTCACGCTGGGCAATAGCGCCGTTAACCAGGCGTCCATCACGGGCGAGAGCATCCCGGTCGACAAGGAGCCCGGCGATGCCGTCTTTGCCGGCACCATCAACGAAACCGGCGAGATCGAAGTGCGCGTCACAGCGGCGGCCGGCAACACCACCCTCGCACGCATCATCCACGCGGTGGAGCAGGCGCAAGGCAGCCGCGCACCGACGCAACGATTCGTCGACCGTTTCGCCGCCGTCTACACGCCGGCAGTGTTTGCCATCGCCGTTGCGGTGGCGGTGTTGATGCCGATGCTGGCGGGCCTGACATGGCCAGAGTCGCTCTACAAGGCGCTGGTGCTGCTCGTGATCGCCTGCCCCTGCGCGCTGGTGATCTCCACGCCCGTCACCGTAGTGAGCGGCCTGTCGGCGGCGGCGCGGCGCGGCATCCTGATCAAGGGCGGCACTTACCTTGAGCAGGCGCGCCTGCTCAAGGCCGTCGCGCTCGACAAGACCGGTACTATCACCGAAGGCAAGCCCCAGCTGGTGGACTGGCGCGCCTGGGGCAGCGCCGACGCCGCGGCGGCCGCGCAACTGGCTGCCGCCATAGCGTCACGTTCCGATCACCCAGTGTCCAAGGCGATTGCCGCAGGATTGAACCTTGAGGCTGTCGAAGTGCAAGCCTTCAAGGCCTTGCCGGGCCGGGGCGTTGAGGGAAGCATCGACGGCAAGCGCCTGGTGTTGGGCAATCACCGCCTGGTTCATGAATTGGGCTTGTGCGGTGTGGAACTCGAAGCCGAACTCGCCCGTCACGAACAGCAAGGCCGCACGGTCACCCTGCTGGCGGACGACGCACGCGTGCTGGCGCTGTTTGCGGTCGCCGACACCATCAAGCAAACCTCACGGCAAGCGATTGCCGACCTCAAGTCCTTGGGCGTCACACCCGTGATGCTGACTGGCGACAACGCCGCCACTGCGCAAGCCATCGCGGCAGAGGCTGGCATCGGCGACGCACGCGGCGACCTGCTGCCCGAAGCCAAGCTCGCCGCCATCCAGGAAATGCAGCAGCGCTACGGCGCCACCGGCATGACAGGCGACGGCATCAATGACGCACCCGCACTGGCGCAAGCCGACATTGGCTTTGCCATGGGCGGGGCCGGCGCCGACACGGCCATGGAAGCGGCCGACGTGGTGATCATGAACGACAACCTGGAGCGTGTGGCCGAGACGGTGCGGCTGTCAAAACGCACGCACGCCATCCTCTGGCAAAACATCAGCCTGGCGCTCGGCATCAAGAGCGTCTTCCTGGTGATGGCTGTGTTTGGCACGGCCACGATGTGGATGGCGGTGTTTGCCGACATGGGCGCCAGTCTGCTGGTGGTGGGCAATGGGCTGCGTTTGTTGCGCAGGCAGAGCTGACGCAGTGGGTGTGACTCCTTCCCCCGCTGGGGGAAGGTGGGGATGGGGGCCTCGGCCTGATTTGGTGCTGCGATGAATCGTACGCCGCGAGCCCCCATCCCTGCCTTCCCCCAGCGGGGGAAGGAGCAAGAAACGCGGACACAGACTTCAGACTGCGCTGAAGTTTGGCCTGCGCTTTTCCATAAATCCGAAGCATTAACCGATCAGCGCTCGACCGTCTTGTTCCAGCGCGCATTCCAGGCCGGACGGTTTTCGTTGATCGCATCCCAGTCCACGGCGATGGCGGTTTTCATGTACTCGTTCATCTGGGCCACGAGCGCACCGGCCTTGCCGGTCGCTTTCGTTTTGGGGTTGGACGGAATCTGGTCGCCGAACTCCAGCGCTGCGGCTTGCGCTTCGGGTGACAACAGATACTGAGCCAGCTTGTGTGCCAATGCGGGTTCGCTGTTCTTTGCGATCACGCATTCGCCGACGGTCAGCACGGCCGAGCCTTCTTTGGGCTGCACGTATTCCACCGGCAAGCCTTTTTCTTTCAGCACACCCACGGCAGTCGGCGTGAGCGGGAACATCGCGGCTTCACCCGTCTGCACCATCTCGGCCAGCTTGGCGGAGCTCGGGATGTATTCGAGCACGTTGGGCCCAATGGTGGTGGGCCAGGCCTTGAAGCCGGGCTCCACATTCTTGTCATTGCCGCCCTGGATGCGGTTGAACAGCAAAAAGCCGTGCAGGCCGAAGGTCGACGATGACAGCGACTGGAACACCACCTTGCCCTTGTACTTCGGGTTGGCCATATCCATCCACGAGGTCGGCGGCGCCCAGCCTTTTTCGGTGAACATCTTCTTGTTGTAGGCGATGCCGGTCATGCCGATGTTGACGCCGGCGGCCATGTCGCCCTTGAAGCGCGCGGTCGGAAACAGGTCGTTCAGCGCAGGGGTGGCCTGCATCTTCTCGCACAGGCCCATGCCGATGGCGCGGTACATGATGCCGTCGTCCAGGAACATCACATGCATCTGCGGGTTGTCCTTGTTGGCCTGTGCCTTGGCCAGGATGTCGGACGAGGTGCCGGGCACCACCACGACCTTGACGTTGTTGGCTTTCTCGAACGCACCGAAGACGTGCTCGGTGTAGGTTTTTTCCATGGTGCCGCCGTTCATGCCGATGTACAGCGTCTTGGTCTGGGCCATGGCGTTGCCGCCGGCCAGGCTGGCGGCTGCAATGGCCAGGCACACCGCAGTGGCGCGAATGGACAGGAATCGTGAGGATGTTTTCATGGAAGGCTCCTGGTGGCTTGGTGGGTTGATGAGCGGGATAAAGCTATAGGGGACGAGGCAACGGCGGAAGGGACAAGGCCGGCGGTTGCCGCACGCGGACTTGCTGAAAAACGGGTGACGGAAAATGCCTCGATGGGTGTAGCGCTCTCGCCGTCACGCACCAGGTCGGCCAGCACGGCGCCCACGCCGGGGCCCAGCTGGAAGCCGCCGCCGGCAAAACCGAACGCATGAATCAGGCCCGGTGTGGTGGCGCTGGGGCCCATCACCGGCAGGCGGTCAGGCAGGTAGCCTTCGGTGCCGCTCCAGGTGCGGATGATGTGGGCGTGCTTCAGGGCCGGCAGCAGCTCGACGGTCTGCTGCATCAGCCCGGCCATGCCGCTGCGCTGCGCGCGGGCGCGCTGGTCGTCCAGCGCATAACCGCGGCCGCCGCCGATCACGCAGTTGCCGCGCGCGACCTGGCGGGCGTAAACGCCGCCGCCTTCCACGCCCAGGCTCAAATTCATGAACACCGGCAATGGCTCGGTCACCACCATCTCGGGGTGGCCGGACTCCATGGGAACGATGTCGCCGAACTGCCCGGCGATGGTGGCCGCCCAGGCGCCCGCGCAGTTGAGCAGGTGCTTTGCGCGCACCTCCAGCACATCGCCTGAGCGCAGCACAAATTCTTTGCCGTCGTGCGCCGCTACGTCCACACGCGTCTGCTCGCGGATGTCCGCGCCCAGGCGCCGCGCAGCCAGCGCAAAGGCCGGCGACACCAGGCGCGGGTTGGCCTGGCCGTCTTGCGGACAGAGCGAAGCACCCACGGCGGCCTTGCCCAACCAGGGGCAGCGCTCACGCAGGGCACGGGTGGACAACATTTGCAGATCCATGCCAAAACCTTGCGTGCGTTCGCGGTAGCTTTCAAGCGAGGCCATGTCCGCCTCGCTGCGCGCAATTTTCAGGTGGCCTGAACGCAGGTACTCGCCGTCGATGCCGATGAGCTCGGGCAGCTGCGCCCACAAGCCTTGCGCGCGCTGTGACAGCGGCAGCTGGCTGAGCGGGCGGCCCTGGCGGCGCACACCGCCGTAGTTGACACCGCTGGAGCGTGAGCCGCACAGGTCGCGCTCCAGCAGCACGACCGACAAACCCATGCGGCGCAGGAACAGCGCCGCCGATGAACCCATGATGCCGCCGCCGATGATGGCGACGTCGGCTTTGAGGCGCTCCATCATGCGGCCTCCTGTTTGACCGCCGCGGCAACTATCGCCGAGAACGGCAGTGGCTTGATGGGCGATTGCCCGCGCAGGCGGCCCACCGCGTCGGGTTGGGCGGCGCAGGCGTGTGCCAGGATTTCCGCGGCCGCCACACCGCAGGTGCGGCCCTGGCAACGGCCCATGCCGACGCGCGTCAAGGCCTTAAGGCGGTTCATCTCACGCGCGCCAGTGTCGGCTACGCAGCGGCGCAACTCGCCGGCGGTGATCTCTTCGCAGCGGCAGACCACCAGCTCATCGGGTGCGGCCGCAGCCCAGCCGGCGGGAAATGGAAACGCACGCTCCAGTCCGTGGCGAAACGAGGCAATGCCTGCCAGCCGGCTTTCAAGCGATGCCGCGCGCGCCGCGTCGATCGTTTTCCCCGCATCGGCGAGCAGGGCCAGGGCGGCACGCTCGCCCGCCCACTCGGCCGCATCCGCGCCCATGATGCCGGCGCCGTCGCCGGCCAGGTACACACCGGTCACGCTGGAGCGCCCTGCGGCATCCCGCTCGGGCAGCGCGCCACGCTGCAACGTGTCATACCGAAAACGGCAGCCGAGCAAATCAGGCAATTGCGTTTCAGGACGTAGCGCATAGCCAAAACCCACGCCGTCGCAATCGATGTGGTGTTCGCGGCCCGCCTTGCGCCAGTGCATCGCCTGCACACGTTCATCGCCCGTGGCGTGCGTCAATTCAACGCCTTGATGTACGGGAATGCCGTGCAGGCGCAGCCAACCCAGGTAATACAGGCCTTTGGCGAAGAGCGCCGGCTGGCCCAGCATGGCCGGCGCGGCGGCGGCCTTGCCGGCGAAGCTGGCGGTATCGAGCACGGCCGCGACCTTGGCGCCCGCCTTGGCATATTGATAGGCAATCAGGTACAGCAGTGGCCCGGTGCCGGCGAAGACCACGCGCGAGCCGATCGCGCAGCCCTGGAACTTGAGCGCCACCTGCGCGGCGCCCAGCGTGTAGACGCCTGGCAAAGTCCAGCCCGGAAAAGGCAGCACGCGGTCCGTCGCACCGGTGGCGACGATGAGATGGCTATAGGGCAATGTACGCATCTGCCCCTGGGCCAGCAGGTCCAGCTGGCTGCCTTCGGCGCTCCACACCAGGGTGTCGGGACGGTAGTCGATCTTGTCCAGGATGCCGGCCATGGCGCTGTGCACCGCGTCGGCCCGCGCGGCTTCAAAGCCGTAAAGCGTTTCTTTGGCGCGCGTAAAGCCTGGTGGCGGCTGGCGGTAAATCTGCCCGCCCCAGCGCGGCGCCTCATCCACCACCACCGGCCGCACGCCGTGCGCGGCCAGCGTTTGCGCCGCGCGCACGCCGGCAGGTCCGGCGCCCACAATCACGGCCTGCAGCTTCATACCGGGCCCTCCGCACCGGTCACCAGCCGCATGCCTTCTTCAATAAAGGTGCCGCAGGCGCGCAGGCGCTGGCCCGATTCGGTGGCGACCCAGCAGTCCTGGCAGGCGCCCATCAGGCAAAAGCCCGCGCGCGCCTCGCCGCTGAATTCGCTGAAGCGAAGCTGCGCGCCGTGCGTGAGCACCGCCGTCAGTACGGTGTCGCCGGCCAGTGCCTTCAACGGCTGTCCGTTCAGGACAAAGCTCACGGGTGTGCGGCCGCCTTCGGCCACGCGATGGAGCAAGGCCCCGGACTTGGTGATGGGTTTCATTTGTGTCCGACCAGGATTTTGTCGAGGCCGTAGATGCGGTCCAGCACCAGCATGGCCACCGCCGTGAGCGCCACCATGAGCGCCGAGACCGCCGCCATCAGCGGGTCTATCGACTCGGTGGCGTACATGTACATGCGCACCGGCAGAGTCACGGTAGAAGGCGCGGTGACAAAGATCGACATGGTCACTTCGTCAAAGCTGTTGATGAAAGCCAGCAGCCAACCGCCGGTCACGCCGGGCAAAATCATCGGCAGCGTGACACGCACAAACACCGTTGCCTGGCTTGCGCCCAGCGAAAGCGCCGCCTGCTCGGCACTGCGGTCGCTGCCCTCGACCGACGCCAGCACCAGCCGCAGCACATAGGGCGTGATGATGACCACGTGCGCCAGCGCCAGCCAGAAGAAGCTGCCGGTCGCGCCGATCAGCGAGAAGGTGCGCAGCAGCGCCACACCCAGCACCAGGTGCGGAATGATGAGCGGCGAGAGGAACAGGCCATTGAGAAAATCGCGGCCGGGGAAGGTATGGCGCGCAATGGCAAGCCCGGCCGGCACCGCCAGCAGGGTGGCCAGCGTGGCGGAGATGGATGCCAGCCAGAGGCTGTTCTTGAATGACTGCACAAAATCCGAATGCGCAAACACCGCGCGGAACCAGCGCAACGACAACTCCGTGGTCGGGATGGCGAGCGTGTTGCCGGGCGTGAAAGCCACGACGCAGACGATGACCAGCGGCGCCAGCATGAAGGTGATGACGAGCGCGTTGAAGAAGAGCGCGAGGGGACCGTTTTTGGACATGGTGCGCTCCTTATCCAAGGGACTTCTTGTATGACCGCTCGAGCACGCGGTTGTAGCTCAGCATGATGGCCAGGTTGGCCAGCAGCAGCGTGAGCGCAATCGCCGCGCCCAGCGGCCAGTTGAGCTCGTGCAGGTATTCGTCATACACCACGGTGGCCACCATCTTCAGGCGCCGTCCGCCCAAGAGGCCCGGAATCGCAAAGGCGCTGGCGCTGAGGCCGAAGACGATCAGGCTGCCCGAGAGAATGCCCGGCAGCACCTGAGGAAAGATGATGCGGCGCAAGGTGGTGAAATGCGAAGCCTGCAGTGACAGCGCCGCGTCTTCCACACCCGGGTCCAGCTTTTGCAGCGAAGTCCACACCGGGATCACCATGAAGGGCAGCATCACGTGCACCAGCGCGATGACCACGGCCGCTTCGGTATAGAGGATGCGCATGGACGGCAGGCCCACGGCGCGCATGGCCTGGTTGACCACGCCCTCGGGGCCGAGCAGCATGCTCCAGCCGAAAGCGCGCACCACCACCGACACCAGCAGCGGCGCCAGCACCACCAGCAGCAGGATGGAACGCCACGGGGCACGCATGCGGCTGAGCACATAGGCTTCAGGCGCGCCAACAACGATGCAGATCAGCGTGGTGAGCGCCGAGATCCACAACGTGCGCCAGAAGATGCCGTGGTAATAGTCGTCCGTCAGCACCGCGGCGTAATGCGCCAGGGTGAAGCTGTTCTTCACGCCGGTGGCATGGTCAAACACCTGAAAGGACAGCACGGCCGTGAGCGCCAGCGGCACCAGCAGCAGGCAGGCAAACAGTGTGAAGCCCGGTGCCGACAGCAGCCAGGGCGTGCGCGATGCGCTGGCCCGGGCCGGGGCTGCTGCCGCAGCGATGTTCATGCCGGCACCCCTTGTGCACCAGGCAGCAGGCGCACCTGCTGGGCGGTCCAGTCCAGCCCCACGTTGGAGCCCTCTTCAGCGGGTGCCGTGCCGTCATTCGGGCACACCACCGCGAGCTTGCCGGCGGCCGTCGACACCTGGTAAAGCCACTGGCTTCCCAGGAAGAAACGTTCGTGCACCGTACCGCCTATGCGGCCCTGGGCTTCAGGCACCAGGCGGATTTTTTCGGGGCGCAGGCTCACCACCACGGCGTCACCTTCTGACACACCAGGGGCCTCAACTTCCAGTGGCACGTTGCCGCCCACACGCACTGTGGCCCAGGGGCCGGTGGCCATCACGCGGCCTTCCAGCAAATTGGCCTTGCCGACAAAGCTGGAGATAAAGCGGGTTTGCGGATGTTCATACAGGCGGTGCGGCTGGTCGATCTGTGTGACGCGGCCGGCCTCCATCACCACAACCCGGTCGCTGATGGACATGGCTTCGGTCTGGTCGTGCGTGACCATGACGGTGGTGGTGCCGACCTTGCGCTGGATCTGCCGCAACTCAAATTGCATTTCCTCGCGCAGCTTGGCGTCGAGGTTGGACAGCGGCTCGTCCAGCAACAGCACCGGCGGCGAGATGACCAGGGCACGCGCCAGCGCCACACGCTGACGCTGGCCGCCCGACAGCTCACGCGGATAGCGCGTGGCGTGCGCCTCAAGATGCACCAGCGCCAGCGCGGCTTTCACGCGTTCGGCGCGTTCTTCTTTCGGTACGCGGCGCATCTCCAGGCCGAAGCTCACGTTGTCGTACACGCTCATGTGCGGGAACAGCGCATAGCTCTGGAACACGATGCCCAGGCCGCGCGAATTGGGTTTGGCGTGGGTGATGTCGCGGCCGTCCAGCGTGATCTGGCCGGAGGTCACTTCGCAAAAGCCCGCAATCATTTGCAAGGTGGTGGTCTTGCCGCAGCCCGAGGGGCCGAGCAGCGAGACGAACTCGCCCTTTTCCACCGACAGGTTCATGTCGGCCACGGCGCGGGTGGCGCCGTAGGACTTGTTCACATTCGCCAGGGTCAAAAAAGACATGGGGAGCACCTCTGCAACAAGGGGAATGACCAGCGCCGCACAGCAAAACGATGTGCAAAACAATGACACCCTGATGACTTCATGCTAGGGCATCTCATAAAAAATCGTCAATAGGTTATTCCGTATAGAGAGATCTTTATTTGATTTATTCCGTTTAACGGAATTTATATACACTCAAAGCCACACCGATTCCGCCAAAGGAGACGACATGAAAGACGATGACAATAGCTCCAGCAGCGTGCAACGCGCCTTTTCCATCATCCGGGCGCTGGCCGCGACGCAGGCCAAGGGCGGGCGCATCACCCACATTGCCAAGGCCACGGGCCTCACGCAGGCCACCACCCACCGCATCCTGCAAAGCCTGGTGGCCGAGCGTGTGGTCGAGCAGGAAACAGGCTCAAAGCTCTATCGCCTGAGCATTGATTTTTTTGCGCTGGCCGCGCAGGCCGGCAACACCATGGACCTGCGCAGCCTGTGCCGGCCCTCAATGCTGCGGCTGTGTGCCAGCCTGGGCGACACCATCTTTTTGCTGGTGCGCAGCGGCTTTGATGCCGTCTGCCTGGACCGCAGCGAAGGCCCGTTTCCCATCCGCTCTTTCACCGGCGACATCGGCGGGCGCGTGGCGCTGGGCATGGGCCAGGGCGGCCTGGCCATCCTGGCCTTTTTGCCCGAGACAGAACGTGAAGAAGTGATCCGCTACAACCTGCCGCGCGTGCGCGAGTTCGGTGTGTATGACGAGGTGTATCTGCGCACCGAAATCGAGCGTGTGCGCGAGCTCGGCTACGCCGGGCGCAACACCGGCCTGCTGGATGGCATGGCCGGTGTCGGTGTGCCCGTGCTGGACCGCGAAGGCCGCGCCGTCGCCGCGCTCAGCGTAGGCACAATTTCCTCGCGCTTGAGCCCTGACCGCCTGCCTACGGTAGTTGAGTTGCTCAAACGCGAAGCCACGGCCATCGGGGCGCAGATCAATCCGTTTGACAGTACGCTGCGGCGGCCTGCGCAGAGCCTGGCGGCAACTCACAAGGTCTGATTTACCCGCAGATTTCACAGATGAACGCAGATTGAAGACAGGCTATTTTTTCTCAAGCTTCACTTCGTACGCCGATCAAAAGACTTTCATCATGATTGTCTTAATCTGCGTAAATCTGCGTAATCTGCGGATGAAATCTTTTATCCGCAGATTACGCAGATTTACGCAGATTGAAATTCAGGGCACCGCAGCTTGGTCGCGCAGCCATTCGCGCAATTGCACCAGCGGCCGCCAGCTGGTTTTCTGTGAAGGCCAGACCAGGTAATACGCGAAGTCTGAACTCAGCGAGAGATCAAACGGCACAGCCAGCGTGCCATCAGCAATGTCGTCAGCCACAAGGAAGCGCGGCAGCACCGCGAGCCCCAGGCCGGCCTTCACCGCTTGGGCGATCATGGAAAAGAGTTCGTACTTCGGGCCGGTGCCTGCGCCCTGCGCGTCGTCGATACCCGCCAGCTGAAACCAGTCGCGCCAGGCATGCGGGCGCGTGCTCTGGTGAATGAGCGTGAACTTCAACACATCGGCGGGGCGGCGCAGCTGGCGCTTCTTCATGAGCGCCGGGCTGCACACCACCACGCTGTCTTCGCCCATCAGGTAGTCGGACTCGGTGCCCGGCCAGTCGGGCCGGCCGTAATGAATGGCGGCGTCCAGCCCCGTCAACGAAAAATCAAAAGGCTGCAGGCGCGTAGCCAGGTTCAGCGTCACATGCGGATGCGCCTTCAAAAAAGACGGCATGCGCGGGATCAGCCACTTGGTGGCAAAAGTGGGCACCACGCCCAGCTCCAGCGTGCCTCCCTCGCCTTTGGATGACACCAGGTCCAGCATGGCGGCCTCCAGCGAATCCAGTGCCGGGCTGACCCGCGCCAGCAGGGAGCGGCCGGCGTCGGTCAGCTCCAGCTGGCGCGGCAGGCGCAGGAAAAGGCTGACGTCCAGGTCCTGTTCCAACCCGAGGATCTGGTGGCTGACCGCGCTCTGGCTCACCGACAGGTCTTGCGCCGCCAGCGTAAAGCTGCCGCGGTGGGCGGCGGCCTCAAAGGCCAGCAGGGCCTGTGTGGAGGGGATTTTTCGGCGCATCGCATGAATATATCTCATGCGTCTATCGAAATACATCCTTTGTGCAGAAGGCCGGAAATGCCGAAAATCCGGCTTTCTTCCGCTGAAAACACACCTGAAATGACCCATCTCCAGAAGCTTCTTGCCTGTTGCCTTCCCGCCGAAGCCGTCAAAGATATCCATGAGCAGATGTACGTTCATGCGTCGCTACAGCAAGCGGCCTCGGGCACCGTCACCCGGGCGGAGCTCGCCCAGGCCTTGAACATGGCGCTGTTCCACGGCTTGGTGCAGCGCGTGCCGGCCGGGCAGGATTACATCGCCAGCGACGTGGTGGCGCAAAAGCGGCAGGTGGTGTTTGACCACGGCGCGCTGCGCACCGTGCGCTGGCCCAGCGGCGCCTTGCCTGCCGGTGAAGCGGCCTTTACCCGTGTGCTGCGCCCGCTGGGTTTTGAGTTGCAGGGCACCTATCCATTGCCACGCCTGAAGATGACGGGCCGCGCCTACAGCCACCGCGATTTCCCGGAAGACATTGCACAATTTTTTGTGTCTGAACTGCACCCCGAGCAGTTCTCCGCACCCTTCCAGTCGGCTGTGACACGCGTACTGTCGACGTCGCGCGACCCGCTGGGCCCGCAGGATGTGGCGGACCTGGAACAGCTCACACGCGATGGCACGCTGCCCCTGGCGCAGGCGCTGCGCCTGCTGCCGCAGCTGCTGCAGTGTTTTGACCGCCAGCACGGTATCTTTGGCATGGACGACTATGAATTGCTGCTGGCCGAATCCGCCGAGATGGCCTGGATTGCCACCGAAGGCAATGCCTTCAACCATGCGACAGACCGCGTGAGCGATGTGGACGCGGTGGCCGAACGCCAGCGCGCGCTGGGCCGCCCCATCAAGGACAAGGTCGAGGTGTCGGCCAGCGGCCGTGTGCGGCAGACGGCTTTCCGTGCTGCGACGGTGCAGCGCGAGTTCATCACCGCGCAAGGCCGCGTCACGCGCGACGTGCCGGGTTCGTTCTACGAATTCATCACCCGGGATGCACTTGCCCCCATCGCCGCGAACGACCCCGTGCAGGCACCGCGGCTGGACCTGGCTTTTGATGCCGGCAACGCCACCGGGATTTTCGGCATGACAGCCGCGCGCGCATGAGTGCTGTGCGTGCGCTGTACGCACAGGCCAGCGGCTCACCGATACGCGCCATGCTGGCGCTGGCCGGGCAGGAGGGCATGATTTCATTGGCGGGCGGCCACCCCGACCCCGCGCTGTTGCCTGCCGGCTGGTTACGCGAATCGCTGGAGGGCGTGACCGGAAAACTGCAAGGCCGCAGCCTGCAGTACGGCGCCACCGAGGGCTTGGCCGAATTGCGTGAAGCCAGCGCAGCCCTGCTCACACAACGCGGCCTGGCAGCCAAGGCGAGCGAGCTACTCATCACCACCGGCTCGCAGCAGGCCATCGATTTGCTGGCGCGTGTGCTGATCGAACCCGGCGAAAGCATCGCGGTGGAATCGTTCAACTACCCGGCTGCGCTGCAGGCTTTTCGTTTTGCGGGCGCGCGGCTGATTGAAGTGCCGACTGATGCGCAAGGCATGGATGTCGACAGGCTCGAAGCCATCCTGCAGGCCGAACGCCCACGCGTGCTGTATGTGGTGCCGAACTTCGCCAATCCGACGGGTGCCGTGATGCCATTGGCGCGGCGGCTTCGCTTGCTGGAACTCGCCGCGCAATACGGCGTGACGCTGATGGAAGACGACCCGTATGGCGAGCTGTGGTTTGACCAGGCGCCGCCGCCTCCGCTTGCGCAACTCAACCAGCAAGCCGGCTCGCCCGCCCAGGTCGCCTACATGACCAGCTATTCCAAGGTGGTGGCCCCGGCCCTGCGCCTGGGCGTGCTGCTCGCACCGGCGGACATCCTGCGCGCGGTGGTGCTAGCCAAGCAGGCGGCCGATGTGCACAGCGGCTCGCTGGAGCAGCTCACGCTGGCGGCCATGCTGGGCTCCAATCGCCTCGCACCGCACCTGGAGGTGCTGCGCAAAGCCTATGCTGCCAAAGGCGCCGCGCTGGCCGATGCCTTGCACACGCATGCTAGTGAACTGCTTGAATTCGATGCCCCGCAAGGCGGCATGTTTGTCTGGGCCAGGCTGCGCGGCGACTTGCCCCTGCTGCCGGCACAAGATTGGGTGGACTTCGGACTTCGGCATAAAGTGCTTGTAGTACCGGGCGCCGCCTTCAGCATCAGCAATGCAGCGCAGCCCTGGTTGCGGCTGAGCTTTGCCAACCCAACACCTGCCGCGTTGCAGCAAGGCGCCGAGCGGCTGGGCCGTGGGTTGCTGGCGCTCGCATCAAAACCACCAACCGATATCAAGTCAACCCACGAAAGGACTTCAGCATGAGTCACTCCAGCGACGTTTTATCTCTCTTCAAGGCCCTGGGTATCAGCGCCGAGCTGAACAGCAAGGCGCCCGCAGCGATCGAAGTGGTCACCCCGATCGACGGCAGCCTTCTGGCGCGTGTGGCCATCCACAGCGCCGCCGAGGTCGACAGCGCATTGAACAATGCCCACCAGCGCTTTATCGACTGGCGCAATGTGCCCGCCCCCAAACGCGGCGAGCTGGTGCGCGCCTTTGGTGAAACCGTGCGCCGCCACAAGGCCGCGCTGGGCCAGTTGATCTCGCTGGAGACGGGGAAAATCTTGCAGGAAGGCCTGGGCGAGGTGCAGGAAGTCATCGACATCTGCGAATTCGCCGTCGGCCTCTCGCGCCAGCTCTACGGCCTGACGATTGCGAGCGAACGCCCCGACCACAAGCTGCTGGAAACCTGGCATCCCGTGGGCGTGGTCGGCATCATCTCGGCTTTTAACTTTCCGATGGCGGTGTTTGCCTGGAACGCGGCGCTGGCGCTGGTGTGCGGCAACACGCTGGCCTGGAAGCCTTCCGAGAAAACACCGTTGTCGGCCATCGCCCTCAACGGCCTGCTGCTGCAGACGGCGAAAGACCTGGGCCTGGCGACCGAAGGCTTGAGCGACTTGTTGATCGGCGAGCGCGCCACCGGCGAGGCGCTGGTCAAGCACCCGCATGTGAAGCTGGTCAGCGCCACCGGTTCCACCGCCATGGGCAAGAACGTGGCCATCGCCTGCGCGGGTCTCTTCAAGCGCTCGCTGCTGGAGCTGGGCGGCAACAACGCCGCCATCGTCTGCCCCTCGGCCAATCTGGAGCTGGTGGTGCGCGGCGCGGCTTTCGCGGCGGCAGGCACTGCGGGCCAGCGCTGCACCAGCCTGCGCCGGCTGATCGTGCACCGCTCGATTTACCCGGAACTGGTCAAACGCCTGGTCGCTGTGTTTGAGCGCCTGCCTATCGGCAACCCGCTCAAAGACGGCACGCTGGTCGGCCCGCTGATCGACGGCCGTGCGTTTGAGGCCATGCAGTCGGCCCTGGGGGAAGCGAAGAAGCTGGGCGCCATCGTGCATTTCGGTGAGCGCCAACCTGGCGACGGCACAGCCCACTATGTGCGCCCCGCCATCGTGGAGCTGAAAGAGCAGGCCGGCCCCATGCTGCACGAGACCTTCGCGCCGATTCTGTATGTAGTGCCTTATGACAACTTTGACGACGCCATCGCGCTCAACAACGCCGTGGTGCACGGCCTGTCGTCGGCGGTCTTTACGCAGGACCTGCGCGAAGCCGAACAATTTACCGCGCCACGTGGCTCCGACTGCGGTTTCGCCAACGTCAATATCGGCACTAGCGGCGCGGAGATCGGCGGCGCCTTTGGCGGCGAGAAAGAAACCGGCGGCGGGCGCGAGTCGGGATCGGATTCGTGGAAGGCTTATATGCGCCGTGCAACGAATACCGTCAACTACGGCAGCAGCTTGCCGCTGGCGCAGGGGATCCGGTTCGAGATTTAAAACCGAGGCAGATCGGTATGACTCCTTCCCCCGCCGGGGGAAGGTTGGGATGGGGGCCTCGGCCTGATTAGATGCCGCGATGACTCGAACGCCACGAGCCCCCATCCCTGCCTTCCCCCAGCGGGGGAAGGAGCAAGAAGCTCAGACTTCGCTGAAATCCGGCTCGAGATTTAAAAGCCGATGCGGGTTGGTTTGGGACTCCTCCCCCCGCTGGGGGAAGGAGCAAGAAACTCAGACGCCGCTGAAATCCGGCTTGCGCTTCTCCATGAAGGCGGAAAAGGCCTCACGCGCAGCAGGCTCGCCCAGCATGCGCCCAAAGCTTGCACCCTCTTCAGCCATGCGCTCGGCCACCACAGTAGCGTTGCCTTTTTTCATGAGTCGCTTGGTTTCCATCAGCGCGCTGAGTGGCTTGGCCACCAGCTTTTGGGCCTGGCGCTGTGCCAGTGCATTGGCCTCGGTGGGCGGCACGATGCGGTTGATCAGGCCGACCTCAAGCGCGGTCTCTGCCATAAAGGGCTCACCCAGCAGCAGCGCCTCGGCGGCGCGCGGGTAGCCCATGAGCTGCGGCACCAGGAAGCTGGACGCCGCTTCAGGGCACAGGCCCAGGTTGACAAAAGGCATGGAGAACGCGGCGTTGTCGCCGGCGTAGACCAGGTCGCAGTGCAGCAGCAGCGTGGTGCCTATGCCCACGGCCGGGCCGCACACCGCTGCGACCAGCGGCTTGGGAAAGCTGCTGATGCCGCGCAGGAAGCGGAACACCGGCGAGTCCATGGTTGCGGGCGGCTTGTTCAAAAAGTCGGCAATGTCATTGCCGGCTGAAAAAATCGTTTCGTGGCCCTGGATCACCACCGCGCGCACTGCCGCATCGTGGTTGGCGGACTCCAGCGCATCCGCCAGGGCGCCGTACATGGCGGAGGTGATGGAGTTTTTCTTGTCGACGCGGTTGAGTGTGATGCTCATGACGCCGGCATCGGCGTGAACCAGGATTTCGGGAATGCTGCCGGTAGAGACAGGCGTAATGGAGGCGGGAGTATTCATGGTGTTTTCCGTTAAGACGCCAAGTGTCTCATTCCTTGTAGTAGACGATCTGCGTGCTCGTGGCCAGCAGCACGCCGGCTTCGCTCCACAGCTGTGCGGTCTGGTCGAAGAAGCCGTTGCGAAAAGCCTGGGCCTTCGCCTGGCCGAGCAGAAAACCGTCGCCGCATTGCGCAAGCTGTTGGCTGTCTGCATGAAAGTAGGTGGTGATCGACACGGTGCCCGCCGGTACGCGCGTGGCGCGGCGCAGCCAGACGCGTGGATAGAACACATCGGACATGGCCGCCAGCGCCGGGAAGTCCAGCGGGCGGGGCGGGTCGTCGCGCACCCAGAGCTGGGTGAGGCTGTCCGTGCCGCTGCCGTCCCACACCTGCGGGATGATGCCGCGCACCGGGCGCATGTCGTAGCGGTTGGTCCATGCGGAGGTTGAAAACCTCAGCCGGCCGGACGCGTCGGCCAAGGTCACCGCGGGCATGGGCGTGTCGTTCTGGCTCCAGGTGTCGCGGCGCGCGGCCGTGACGGCTGTGGCGGTCATCACCACGCCGGTCTCGCCGTTCGAATCAGCCTGTGACAGCTCCACCGTCCAGTGCTGGGTCGAGCGGTTGGTGCGTACCGGTTTGGCGGTCACGGTGAACGGCCCCTGAGCCACGGCCGCAGCGTAGTTGACGGTGAGTGCGATCGGTTCACCCAGCAAAGCGGGATGCAAAAGGATGGCGCGCAAGGCCGTGGCGGCCGTGGTTCCGCCAAACGGCCCCACCATGTTCCAGTAGTCGGGGCTGGTGTGGCCCAGCCAGGTGTCGGGATGGTTGGTGCCCGCAGCCTCGAGCTGCAGCGCCTGGTCAAAAGAATGCAGGGTCATGCCGCAAGTGTGCAACGGGTTGGTGATTCAGGCCGCCTTCTTGGCGACACCTGCCATGCCTTCGATGATCTGCTGCACGCGCGGCCACAGGGTGCTGTTGAACTGCTCGCGGAAGAATCCGAAATGCCCGATGCGCTTGACCTTGAGGTCGGCCGGTGCGATGCGTTCAAAGCTGCGCGGCGCGTTGGTGTAGAGGTTGATCAGGTTTTGCGTGCCGCGCCAGGTCATAAGCTCATCGTCGGTAATCGACAGCGCCGTGACCGGGAAACTGACCTTGCCGTAGCTCAGGCGCGCGCTTTCACCTTCGGCGCCCACGCTGTACTGCGGGTCCAGGCACCACTTGCGCCACTGCAGCATCACGCCGGCCGGCAGGTCGCCCACCTTGCGCAACGTACGCCCCGGAAAGTAACCAAAGAGCCGCGTGGCCAGCGGGACTAGCACGTACCAGAAATACAAAATCAGGCGGCGAAGCTGCGGCGCGTTGTCGCGCCAATAGCCGCTGCCGGCGGCGATGCTGACCAGGCCATTGACCTTGTCCTGGTTCTTGAGAAAGCCCGGCAGTTGTGCACCCAGGCTGTGGCCGAGAAGATAAAGCGGCGCATCCGGCAAGGCCGCCTTGGCGGCATCGACCACGGCTTCGTAATCGCTGGCCCAGTCCAGCAGGTCTGCCTTGAAGCCGCGCAGGCTGCCCTTGGCGGTGCCGGGCAGTGAGTCGCCCGAGCCGCGGTAGTCAAAAGTCGTGACGCGAAAGCCCTGGCTGGAAAGCCATTCGGCAAAGGGCGCGTAGTAGTGTTGGCGCACGCCCATGGCGCCGCCTATCACCACGCTGGTGTGGGCGGACTGGGTGGCGTCATAGACCCGCAGCGAGAGCTGCGCGGCGCCGGTGGCTAGGGTCTGGATCTGCATGATGGTCTCCTGTTGTTGCCCATGCCGGTCTGCGCCGGCTCCCATCACTGACAACTGATCGCTATATTTTTGATAGCTATAACCCTAGATGGATCATGGGCTGGAGCATCAAAAAGCTTAAGGAATGCGTCGAGTCCTTAGACCCGTTCAAAGATACCTGCAGCGCCCTGGCCCATGCCTACGCACATGGTGACCATGCCGTACTTCAGCTTGTGGCGGTGCAATGCGTGGATCACGGTCGCCGCACGGATGGCACCGGTGGCGCCCAGCGGGTGCCCCAGCGCAATCGCGCCGCCCATGCGGTTGACCTTGGAGGCGTCGAGCTTGAGCGTATTGATAACGGCCAGCGACTGCGCGGCGAAAGCCTCATTCAGTTCAAACCAGTCGATGTCTTCCTGCTTGAGGCCGGCGTAACGCAAGGCAGCGGGAATGGCTTCGATCGGGCCTATGCCCATGATTTCGGGCGGCACGCCCTTGGCGGCGTAGCTGACAAAACGGGCCAGCGGCTTCAGGCCGAAGTCCTTGACCGCTTTTTCGCTGGCCAGCACCAGGGCGCCAGCGCCGTCGGAGGTTTGCGAACTGTTGCCGGCGGTGACGGAGCCACGCGCGGCGAACACCGTCTTGAGTTTGGCCAGGCCTTCGAGCGAGGTGTCGGGGCGCGGGCCTTCGTCCAGACTCACGGTGCGGGTCTTGGCGATGACTTCACCGGTTTCCAGGTTAGCGGTGCGGTCGGTCACTTCGACGGGCGTGATCTCCATGTCGAACTCGCCGGCCTGCTGCGCCTTGATGGCCTTGAGGTGTGACTCGAGCGCGAACTGGTCCTGCGCCTCGCGTGAAACCTTCCACTGCTGCGCCACCTTCTCGGCCGTCAAGCCCATGCCATAGGCGATGCCCACGTTCTCGTCGTTCATGAACATATTGGGCGACAGCGACGGCGAATTGCCCGACATGGGCACCATGCTCATGCTCTCGGTGCCGGCGGCGATCATCACATCGGCTTCGCCCACACGGATGCGGTCGGCCGCCATCTGGATGGCTGACAGGCCGGAGGCGCAAAAGCGGTTAACGGTGATGCCGCCCACGCTGGTGGGCAGGCCCGCCAGCACCGCGCCAATGCGCGCCACGTTCAGGCCCTGCGGGCCTTCGGGGATGGCGCAGCCGCAGATGATGTCTTCAATCGCCTTCGGGTCAAGCGATGGCACTTGCGCCAACGCGGCCTGCAGCGCCTTGACCAGCAGGTCGTCGGGCCGCATGTTGCGGAAATAGCCGCGGCTCGAGCGCCCGATGGGCGTGCGTGTGGCGGCGACGATGTAGGCTTCCTGGACTTGTTTGGCCATGATGGTTTCCTTCAATTTCTCGGTTAACTTTTACGCGGGCCGGCGGAAATCCAGGCCCAGACAAATTCGCATTCGACCGGATTCACGCCGGCTTCGTCGGTCACGACGACCGGCACATTGACTTCACCCTTGTCGCTGGCCTGCATAGCGGCGCGCTGCTCTTCGCTCAGCGTGGCCACGGCGCGCAGGGCGCCGGTGGCGCGCTTTTTGAACGCCATCTTGAGTTCTTTGGCCAGCGGGATGCAGTCGTCGCGCACATTCATGCCTACCACCATGCCGGTGGCGGTTTCCGCCAGCAGGTTCATCGCCGAGGCGTGCACGCCGCCGATGTGGTTCTGCACCTTCTTCTCGTTCTTGATGCCGATCTCGACCCGGCCTGTTCCCATTTCAATGAAGTCCAGGCCTGCCGTGCCGGTAAACGGCACAGCGCGGCGCAGCACCACGTTGCGAAACCAGGGGCGCGCAAAGGCCGGGACTTCGGTGAGCCGTTCCAGTTGCCGCTCCAGGCGGTTGGGGGTATGGGTAGAGGTGGTCATAAAGATAAAGGGTTCGTGATTGAGAAAGCGTAGCGAGGAGCCATCAGGCTAGGCGCGGGCGCCCGAAGAAAACCGGAGCGACCTTGAAGGTCGTGAGGATTTTCTTTGGGCTGCAACGACGCATGGTGGCTCCGCAGTAGCTTTATCAATTACGAACCGGTTTACCGGTGCTCATCATTCCCATGATTCGTTCCTGAGTTTTTGGATGCTCAAGAAGGGAACAGAACGCTTTACGTTCCAGCGTCATCAAATACTCTTCCGTCACCAGCGTGCCGGCATCGACGTCCCCGCCGCACACCACGCCGGCGATCAGGCTGGCGATGTGGAAATCGTGAGCGCTGATAAAACCGCCGTCGCGCATATTGACCAGCTGGCCCTTGATGGTGGCCAGGCCACTGCGGCCCACCACCGGGAACTGGCGCTTGTGCGGTGCGCGGTAGCCGGAGTTGAACAGCGCGCGCGCTTCATTCAGCGCCACAAACAGCAGCTCGTCCTTGTTCGGCACGATCACGTCGCTGTCGAGCAGGTAACCGATCTTGCGGCTTTCAATCGCGCTGGTGCCGACTTTGGCCATCGCGGCGGCGGTAAAGCCTTCGGTCAGGAAAGGCAGGATGTCCTTGTTGGTCGACGTGCTTGCGTTCTCAGCGGCGCGGCGGGCGATGTAGGTCAACCCGCCGGCGCCGGGCACCAGGCCCACGCCGACTTCAACCAGGCCGATGTAACTTTCCATCGCGGCAACGCGCTTGGCGGAATACACCGCCATTTCACAGCCACCGCCCAGGGCGATGCCGCGAATCGCCGACACCACGGGCACGGCCGCGTAACGCAGCTTGAGCATCACGTTCTGCAATTCAGCCTCAGCCCCCTCAATCGCCTTGGCGCCGCCCATCATGAAGGCGGGCAGCATGGCCTGCAGATCGGCACCGGCGGAGAACATCTCGTCGTTGGACCAGATGACCATGCCCTTGTAGCTCTTCTCGGCCAGGTCCACACCCATTGCCAGGCCTTCCGCCACGTCAGGACTGATGGCGTGCATCTTGGTCTTGATGCTGGCGATCAGCACGTCACCGTTGTCGCCGTCCAGCGTCCAGAGGCGGAGCGCGTCGTCTTCATGCAGCGTGGTGCCTGCCGTTTCGAACGCAGGCGCCTTGGCGCCAAGCACGTCTTCGGGGAAGAACTGGCGCTCGTACACCGGCAGCTTGCGGCGCGGGATGAATTTTTTGGCCGAGGCACTCCACGAGCCTTCGGCCGTGTGCACGCCACCGGCGTCGGCCACCGGGCCTTTGAAGACCCACTCAGGCAGCGGCGCTTTGGACAGCGCCTTGCCGGCATCAATGTCTTCCTGGATCCAGGTGGCGACCTGCTTCCAGCCGGCTTGCTGCCACAGCTCGAACGGGCCTTGCTTGGAGCCAAAGCCCCAGCGCATGGCGAAGTCGATGTCGCGTGCGGTTTCAGCGATGGTTTCGAGGTGCACGGCGGCGTAATGGAACTGGTCGCGCAGGATGGCCCAGAGGAAACGCGCTTCCGCACCCTCGGCTTCGCGCAAGAGCTTGAGGCGTTCGCCCGCGGGCTTTTTCAGCATGCGGCCGACGACCTCATTGGCTTTGGCGCCGGCGGGCACGTATTCCATGCTCTCCGGGTCCAGGCGCAGAATGTCGCGGCCCTGTTTTTTGTAGAAACCGGCGCCGGTCTTCTGGCCCAGGCTTTTCGATTCGAGCAGCTTGGCCAGTACGGGCGGTGTGCCGTAGACATCGGCAAACGGGTCTTCTACCTTGCCGGGGCCGAGGTTGTCTTGCAGCGTCTTGATGACGTGGGCCATGGTGTCCAGGCCCACCACGTCAGCGGTGCGGAAGGTGCCCGAGCTGGCGCGGCCCAGCTTCTTGCCGGTCAGGTCGTCAACCACGTCATAGGTCAGGCCGAAAGTGTCGGCTTCCTTGATGGTGGCCAGCATGCTGGCGATACCCAC
>JAJKJM010000020.1 GCA_021153985.1 Polaromonas sp. | reverse complement strand
GCCGCTCCCAAGGCGGAACGCGGCCCCCCCGGGGGGCGGCGACCCACACGCAGTGGGGGAGCGTGGGGGCTCTATTTCCTGCTGATCACCACAGCGCCGCCCACGCCCTTGGCGTCAGTGTTCTTGCCGCGCAGCAGGTTGGCGCTGTTGACGCTCAGGTAGTAGTTGTCGGCGTTGTATTTGCCGGTGCCCTGCAGGTAGACGGGGTTGCTGCCGTTGACGGTCACGCTGTCGCCCTGCACGGTGATGATGGCGTCTTGCTGCACGCGCTTGGCTTCGCCGTCGCTGCTGGTATAGCCCAGCACCAGCATGCCGCGGAAGCTGCCGCCACCCAGGTTCTGGGTCACGCGCAGGCTGCCGTTGGCGGTGTAGCCGGTCGGTGACACGTAATCCACCAGCCACTCGCCCATCATGGCAAAGCCGCCGGCGGCCGGCCTGCTGCTGTTGCCTTGCGGACGGGCCTGGTCGTAGGGCTGCGTGCTTGGCGCCGATGCGGACTCCTTGATGGCGTCGCATCCCCATGCACGCACCTTGCAGCTGGAGCCGCCCTTGGCCCGGCATTCGGACATGGCGCGCGCTTGCGTGTTGCCGCTGGTGGTGCCGGTGCCCCAGCCGTAGGCGTTGGATCCCTTGGCCTGGTCGGCGGCATAGGCGCCGCATTCGCCGGCAAAGCGCAGCACGATGGAGCAGTCGTTGCCTCCGCATTCGCGGATGGAGCGCTGCTCGGCCAGGTCCATGCTGGGGTGGTTGAATGAAAACCCGTATTTTTCACCCTGCAGCGTGTCGATGGCCAGTGCGCCCGCGGCCATGGCATGGCTGCCCGCAAAGACCAGCAGTACGCCCACGGCAAGCCTGGCGACCAGCGCCTTCATTCCAGAAATCATGTTTGTTTCCCTCCAAGGAAATATGGTTGTACCCGGCTATTGGCTGCCGGTATACGGTGTGTTCCCCCTATTGACCTGTCGAGGCTATCAGGAGGGCTGGCGGGCGGAAAGCTTTATTTTTATTTGAAGGGGTCGGGCGGAGGGCCAAGGCCGTCAGCCCTCACCCCCGCCCTCTCCCGGGGGGAGAGGGAGCTGATTCGGGAAAGGGAGCAAGGCGGCGGTTTTACTCCTTCCCCCGCTGGGGGAAGGTTGGGATGGGGGCTGGCGGCTTCCGATAGCTCGCTATGCCTGTTTGAGGCCGCTGGCCCCCACCCCTGCCCTCCCCCAGCGGGGGAGGGAGCTAATTCGGGGAGAGGGAGTAAGAGGGTTCCTGCATGAATTTGTTTAACTGCCGAAGAGCTCCGTCATCAACTGCGTCGACTTCAAGCCCGTACCCGTCAGCAAGACCACCGTCGTCTCACTTGCCTTGATGGCGCCTGACTTGTGCAGCAACGCCAGCGCGGCCGCGGCTGATGCACTGGTGGGTTCGGGGTAGAGGCCGGTGCGGGCCAGCTGGCGCACGGCGTCGGTGATCTGCGCTTCGGTCAGCGCCACGGTTTGCCCGCCGGATTCGCGGATCGCGTGGAGCAGCTCGACCAGGCGGATCGGTCGCTTGATGGCCGTGCCTTCGGCAATCGTCGGCTTGACGATGCGGTCCACCGGCGCATCGGTGCTGGCCACAAAGCTTGCGTCGATGGGCGAGCAGTTGAGCGGCTGGGCGACGAACAGTCTCGGCAGCTTCTTGATCTGGCCTGAGGCCAGCAGCTCACTGAACCCGATGTGGCAGCCCAGCACATTGCTGCCTGCGCCGGTCGGGATGACGATGTTGTCGGGCGCCTTGAAGCCCAGGTCTTCCCACAGCTCATACGCCAACGACTTGGTGCCCTGCAAAAAGAAGGGGTGCCAGTTGTGGCTGGCGTAGAAGATGTTGTCCGACTGGCGGATGGCCTCGTGCTCAGATTCTTCGCGCGGGCCTTCGACCAGCTGCACCTCGGCGCCGAACGCGCGTATCTGCGCCACTTTGGGCATGGGCGTGTAGCTGGGCGCGAGGATCTTCACCTTGATGCCGGCCGCAGCGCCTGCCGCCGCAATGGCCGCGCCGCCGTTGCCTGAGCTGTCTTCCAGGATGTGGCCGACGCCGAGCTGCTTGAGGAAGGACACCATCACCGACGCGCCGCGGTCTTTAAAGCTGCTGGTGGGGTTGAACCATTCAAGCTTGAACAGCGGCCGCAGTTCGCCCCAGGGCTTTTCAACCAGCGGCGTGCAGCCTTCGCCCATGCTGGCGCTGCTGGCTATGGGCAGCGGCAGCGCGGCGCGGTAACGCCAGATGGAGCGCTCGCGCGAGTCGATGTCGTCGCGGCCAATGCCGGGCAGGGTGCTCATCATCATCGGGTTGCCGTCGTCAGAACGCCAGCGGCGGTCTGTGAGAGGGTAGTGCTTGCCTGTGCGCGGGTCGATGTAGTGCGGCTGCATGGGGAAGCTTTCCATTTGTCTGATTGCTGGATAATATATCCAATACCAGACAAATCGTCAAACAACTCTCCCTGCCCGCCCTCCCCCTTCTTGCTCCCTCCCCCGCTGGGGGAGGGCAGGGGTGGGGGCCAACGGCCTCAAAACCATACACCTGCGATACGATCAAACACCAGACAATTTGTCTGAAATTTGAAACCTCTTCAAATCACCCGGGCCGCCCCACCATGACCAAAGCTTCCTCCAACAAGCACTTGCTCGCCGAACTCAAGAACATCGCCGAAGGCCTGGGCAAAACCTTTGCGCCGTTTTGCGAAGTGGTGGTGCACGACCTGACGCACCCGAAGAACGCCATCCTGGCGATTGAAAACAATTTAAGCGGCCGCCGCATCGGCCAGCCCGCCACAGAGCTGGGCCTGGCGCGCATCCAGGACCCGGACTACCCGGCGGTGATCGCCAACTACGCCAACCAGTTTGCCGACGGCCGCAAGGTGAAAAGCACCTCGGTCGGCATCCGCAATGAAGACGGCGATTACGTGGCCGCCATCTGCCTGAATGTGGACCTGACACTCTTCAACGGCTTCCAGGCGGCGATGTCGCAGTTCACCGCGATTGAAAGCAGCGCTGTGACGGAAACACTGGACGCGGCGAATGCCGACCGCATACGCCAGTGCATCGACGAATTCGCCGCCGCGCGCGCGACCACTTCGCGCTCGCTCAAGCCTGCGGACAGGAAGCAACTGGTGAGCGACCTCAAGCGCGCCGGCTACCTGGAGATACGGCGTGGTGCGGAGATCGCGGCGGCGCATATGGGGGTTTCGCGGGCTACGGTTTATAGCGACGCGAAGTAGGAACATCCGCGGAACGCAGATTGAGGAGAAGGCGTTTCGCGCCGGACTTCATCCCTGCCTCATACGCAGCCCACACGACTTGGCATCGGGATGGTTTTTATCTGCGTAAATCTGCGTAATCTGTGGATAGAGATTTATCCGCAGATTACGCAGATTTACGCAGATTGAAGAAGGGATACGTAGCCATGGTCGCACTCAACAGGCCCTGGCTGGGATAGAGGCAAAACCCTTACAAATCAAATCGCCAAAAACGTGCAGACAGGCGCTCTTCAGCTGATGATGCTGTCCACACGAGGAAGTGCGGATCCACACAACGGAGGACGAGATGAAACCAACGAATAAATCATTGGCCATGAAGAGCGCGGGCCTGGCCGCAACGGCAACGCTGGCCGCCCTCATGGCCGGCTGCGGCAGCGGCGTGGGCGAGCAGGTCAACATCAAGCCCGCCTACCTGGGCGTCATCACCACCGGCATGTATGACGGCGGCAACGACGACTTGCTGACGGCCGGCCTGGGCAAGACCGGCCTGGCCGCGCCGGCGCCGCAGCCGGTTGACCCGCTCAACCCGAGCGCCGCCGAGCTGCGCCGCATCGCCATCTACAACAACTACCGCGCCATCCTCGACATCTCTGCGGGCGGCGGCTACGGCACGCTGTACGGCCCCAATGTGGATGCGAGAGGCAACGTCACCACCAGCGAAGGCAAGATCGCCGGCACTGAATACATCGCCTACTCTGACGACGGCAGCGGCCGCCAGAACGTCACGATGATGGTGCAGGTGCCGGCCAGCTTCAACCCGGCCAGCCCCTGCATCGTGACCGGCACCTCCAGCGGCTCGCGCGGCATTTATGGCGCGATTGGCTCGTCGGGCGAATGGGGTTTGAAAAACGGCTGCGCCGTGGCCTACACCGACAAGGGCACCGGCAGCGGCATGCACGACCTGCAGAACAACACCGTGCACCTGCAAAACGGCCTGCGCGCCGATGCCGGCGCGGCCGGCAATGCCTCCAACTTCACCGCCAATTTGAGCCCGGCCGAACGCACGGCCTTCAACGCGGCCTGGCCCAACCGCTTTGCCGTGAAGCATGCGCATTCGCAGCAAAACCCCGAGAAGGATTGGGGCCGCTGGACTTTGCAGTCGGTGGAGTTCGCCTACTTCATCCTGAACGAACGTTACGGCAAGCCCTCGCGCGACGGCGGCGCCCACCTGAGGACGCTGAACCCCTCGAACACCATCGTGATCGCTTCCAGCGTGTCCAACGGCGCAGGCGCGGCGCTGGCCGCGGCCGAGCTCGACACGCAAGGCCTCATCAGCGGCGTGGCGGTGGGCGAGCCGCAGATCCAGCTGGTGCCGGATGCGCGGCTGAGCGTGCGGCGCGGCAGCAGCACGCTGGCCGGCACCGGCAAGCCGCTGTATGACTACATCACGCTGGCCAATTTGCTCCAGCCTTGCGCCGCGCTGGCATCGCCCGCCACCAATGTCTTCAACACCATCAACCCGGTGATCGCCGCCAACCGCTGCGCCGCGCTCAAGGCCAATGGCATGGTCAACGGCAACACCACCGCCGAGCAGGCCGGCAGCGCCATGGCCACGCTGGTGCAGGCCGGCTGGCAGCCTGAGGGCAATGATCTGCAGGCCTCGCACTATTCGTTTGCCACCCTGCCGGTGGCGCTGACGTATGCCAACTCGTACGGCCGCGCAGGCGTGCAAGACAACCTGTGCGGCTACAGTTTTGCGGCCACGGCCCCTGCTGCATCGCCAACGCCCAACCTGCCGGTGCCTGCGCCGGCGGGCCCGCTGGCCACGTCATTCGGCACCGGCAACGGCGTGCCGCCGACGGCGGGCGTCAATATCGTCAACAACGCCAGCGTGGGTGGCCCCATGCTGGACGCGGCTTCCATATCCGCCGGCAACGTGCAGGACTACAACAGCCCCGGCGCCCTGTGCCTGCGCGCGCTGGTGACTGGCACCACACCCGACGCACTGCGTGTGCGCGAGGGCATACAGCAGGTGCAGCGCACCGCCAATCTGCAAGGCAAGCCGGCGCTGATCGTGCATGGCCGCTCTGACACGCTGGTGCCGGTGGCCTTTACCTCGCGGCCTTACCTGGGCCTGAACAAGATGGTGGAAGGCCGCAGCAGCAAGCTGTCGTACATCGAAGTCACCAACGCGCAGCACTTTGATGCCTTCCTCGGCTTTCCGGGCTACAGCCACCGGCTGGTGCCGCTGCACCGCTACTTCATCCAGGCGATGGACATGATGTATGCCCACCTGAAGACCGGCGCACCCCTGCCCGACAGCCAGGTGGTGCGCACTGTGCCGCGCGGCCTCAGCGGCCCGGTGGCCAACCCCATCACGCCGGCCAACGTACCGCCCATCCAGGTGGTGCCGGCCGCGGCCAACCGCATTACGTACGCCGGCAATGTCGTGACGGTGGCTGATTAATCCGCCAAATCCGGCGCACGCCATAATCGCAAACTGCTGTTTAACTGTTTATCTGGAATCGCATGAATATTGCCGCCGCACTCAAAGCTGAAATTTCACGAGTCGCCCGTAAAGAAGTCCGGGGCGAAACTCAGCAACTAAAAAAATCAGTCGTTCACTACAGGACTGAAATCGCCGCGCTGAAACGGCGCCTCGCCGAACTGGAACGCGCCGTGAAACAGAACCGCAAGGCGCCGGGCAAGCCGGCAGTGGTGGCGGCGGAAGGCGCGGAAAAGCCCCAGCGCATGACCTTCAGCGCCTCCGGCCTGGCTGCCCAGCGCAAGAAGCTGGGACTCTCCGCCAATGAGCTGGGCGCTTTGGTGGGTGTCACCGGCCAGTCCATCTACAAATGGGAACAGGGCAAGGCCAAACCGCGCACCGCGCAATTGATGGCGCTTCGCGCCATGCGCTCGCTCGGCAAAAAAGCGGTAGCAGCCAAGCTCGCTGAACTTCCGGCCGGCTGAGCCCGCGCCGGGTTCGCCGCAGCGCGGCAGAACACCCTTCTGGCAGACCAGGCTGCTGACTGTGCAGTCAGCACCGTAGTGCAGCCATGCGTTGACAAATTACTTTAGCTATGAATAATTAAACCGTGAAGTTAGCACGGGCACTGGCGCACACGATGCATCAGGTGCCAGGGCGCTGCAAGGGGTGGGTGTTATCGCGGCAACCGGCAAAGTACCGGCTCCCCGCGATCCATGGCGTGACAGCCTGTTCTTCTCTGGAGCAACCGCATGACCGTGTTCAAGTCTTCCCTGGCGGCGCTGCTGCTGGCTTTCGCCGCTGTGGGTGCATCGCCCGCGCTGGCTCAAACCTACCCCAACAAGCCGATACGCATCGTCGTGCCCTACCCCGCGGGCGGCGGCCTTGACGTGATCACGCGCGTGATCGGCGAGCGCCTGGGCCGCAGCCTGGGGCAGCCGGTGCTGGTCGACAACAAGCCCGGCGCCGGCACGCTGCTGGGGGCCGAGTTTGTGGCCCGCGCGCCGGCCGACGGCTACACGCTGATCCTCACCACCGATTCGACGATGACGATCAATCAGCACCTGTATGCCAAGCTGCCCTACGACCCGGTGAAAGACTTCGCGCCCATTACGCAGCTGGTGCTGCTCAATCAGCTGCTGCTGGCCAACCCGGCGGTGCCCGCCAACAACCTGAAAGAGCTGATCGCCTACGCCAGGTCCCATCCCGCCAAGCTCAACTACGCCTCGTACGGCAGCGGCAGCCAGCCGCACCTGGCGATGGAAACATTGAAGGCCCAGACCGGCGTCGACATCGTGCATGTGCCCTACAAAGGCATTCCGCAGGCCGTGCCGGCCGTGCTGGCCGGTGAGGTGCAGCTGACGTTCTCCGGCGCGGCCTCGTCGCAGGCCTATATCAAGGCGGGCAAGTTGAAGGCCCTGGCGGTGGGCGGCAAGACGCGCATGCCGCTGCTGCCCGATGTGCCCACCTTCGCCGAGTCGGGCTTTCCGGATGTGCCGTCCAACGCCTGGTTCGGTCTCTTTGCACCCGCCGGTACGCCGCGTGACGTGGTCATGAAGCTGCACGCCGAGGTCACGCGCATCCTGAAAGACCCGGAGTTTGTGCAAAAGGAAATCGTCGCCAAGTCGTATGACCTGGTGGCCAGCACGCCGGAGGAGTTTGCCGCCTTCCTGGCGGCTGACAGCGTACGCAATGCGCGCGCGGTGAAGATCTCCGGCGCCAAGGTCGAATAGCCTTGCGGGCGAAGCGATGACAACAAACGCCGCCGTCTGGCGCGGCTACAGCCAGGCGGAACTCGACCGCCAGTACAACAGCCGCGGCACCGTGCCCGACGTGACGGTGTACCTGCGCGAATACGCCGAACGCAGCGCGGCGGCCAAGGCCTCGCTGGCCTGTATGGAAAACATCGCCTATGGCTTGGGCGATGACGACCGGCTTGATCTGTTCCCCGTGCCTGGCGCGGGCGGCGCGGCGCCGGTGCTGGTGTTTTTGCACGGCGGCGACTGGCGTGCGCTCTCCAAAGACGAGAGTGCCTTTGCGGCGCCCGCTTATGTCGGCGCCGGCGCGATGTTTGTGGCGCTCGACTTCACGCTGGTGCCTGAGGCCACCTTGCCTGAGATGGGCGCGCAAGTGCGCCGCGCGTTGCACTGGCTGTGGCAAAACGTGGCGCTGCATGGCGGCGATCCGTCGCGCATTCATATCGCCGGGCATTCCTCGGGCGCCAACCTGGTCGGCCAGGTGCTGATGACGGATTGGCAAGGTGAGTTTGATGCCCCGGCGGACCTCGTCAAAAGCGCCTGCTTCATGAGCGGCCTGGGCGACCTCGAACCGGTCCGCCTGTCGTTTCGCAATGAAAAACTCGGCCTCACGCCCGAGGTGGTGGCCAAAGTGTCTTTGCTGCGGCGCGGCGCGGTGGTGCGTTGCCCGCTGCTGGTGGCGGTGGGCGGCAACGAAACCGAAGACTACCTGCGCCAGAGCCGCGAAGTGGCCAAGTGGTGGGCGGCGCGCGGCGAGGCGGCGCAGCTGATCGCGCCGGCCGGGCGGCATCACTTTGACGCGGTGCTTGAATGGGCCGACCCCGGCAGCGCGCTCTTCAAGGCGCAACTTGCTTTGATGGGACTCGCATGACGAAAGTGAAGGGCCCGGCCGTCTGGCTGGACATGGACCAGGCCGGGCTGGACGCGGCCTACAACCAGGCCGTGTACGCCCCCAATGCGGCCGAGGTGCTGCAGCGCTACGCCGACCGCAGTGAAGCGGCGCGCGCCGCAGTCGGTGAGCCCTTGCGCTTTGCCTATGGCGACAGCGCCATCGAAGGCCTGGACGTGTACCCCACCGCCACGCCCGGCGCGCCGATTGCCATCTTCATCCACGGCGGGGCCTGGCGCTCGGGCCGGGCGCGTGATTACGGATTTCCTGCCGATCTGTTGGTGCGTGCCGGGGCGCACTTGGTAGTGCCCGACTTTGCGGCGGTGCAAGACGTGGACGGCAACCTGATGACGATGGCGGACCAGGTGCGGCGCGCGGTGCTGTGGGTGCATGCGCATGCGGAACACTTTGGCGGTAACCCCGGGCGCATTCACGTGCTGGGGCATTCGTCGGGTGCGCACCTGGCCGGTGTGGTGCTGACGACGGATTGGGCGGGCCGCTACGGTTTGCCGGCGGATCTCGTCAAAGGCGGTTTGTGCTGCAGCGGCATTTTTGATTTGAAGCCGCCGCGCCTGTCAGCGCGCAGCAGCTATGTGCGCTTCACCGACGAAATCGAAGAGGCACTCAGCCCGCAGCGCCACCTGGGGCAGCTCAAGGCGCCGCTCATCGTGGCCTATGGCACGCTGGAGACGCCGGAGTTCCAGCGGCAGTCGCGCGACTTTGCGGCAGCGGTGGCTGCTGCTGGAAAGCCGGTGCAGCTACTGGTGGCTGAGGGGCGCAACCATTTTGAAATCATTGAAAGCCTGGCGGAGCCCGACGGTTTGCTGGGCGCGGCCGTGTTGGCGCAGATGGGTTTGACGTCCGGTTGAGTTGGCTGGCTGGGTTTTCAAGTGAAATTGGCCTGTAGCCCAATAGTGGTGTGCACTACTAGCTCCTGAAACGATAGCAGAGAGGAGGCTGCCGGGACTGCCGGAACCGACCGGCTCACTGCGTCGGCGGAATCTTCCCGTCCAGGCTGTCCGCATGATTACGGCAAAACCGCACCAGCTTTTCCACATCGTGCGATTTGTCGAACACCTCGTCGGCGCCCAGTTCGCGGCAGCGCAGCAGGATGTTTTCCTGGCTGTGGCTGGTCAGCACGATGACCTTCTGGCGGGCCGTGCGCCGCTGGCAGTCTTTGAGTACGCCGAAGCCTGTGCCTTCGGCCAGAAAGAGGTCGATGATCGCCAGGTCCCAGTCGGCCTTGTGCGCGCCCAGCCACTGGCGCGCGCCGGTCTCGGAATCGGCATGGCCGACAAAGCGCAGGGGCGCGATCTCTTCCATGGCTTCCACCAAAGTTCTGCGTATGTCCGGCTTGTCCTCGACAAGAAACGCGCTGATGACCATGGAATCGAACCCCCCGAAAAGTTAACCCACGACGTTAGCCACCACATGGCACCGGGACTGTCGTCGGTTGTCAGCGGGGTGTGTAGGCTCACACCCACTGTAGGGCAGCAGGCGCTTTGAAGCCGTAACGGCGGGTAACGCCGGGGAAAAATCCGCTAATCGGTCGTTATATGCAGATTAATGGTGGTGGCCGTGCTCGCCGTGGACGTGGCGGTGGGCGATTTCCTCCTCTGAAGCGGCGCGCACGCCGGTCACCTTGAGAGTAAAACGCAGGGCCTTGCCGGCCAGCGGGTGGTTGCCGTCCAGCATGACGGTGTCGCCCTTGATCTTCATCACGTTAAAGACGTGCTCGCGGCCATCTTCGCCGCGTCCTTCGAGCTGGCCGCCCACTTTGACCCCGGGCGGGAACTGCGTGCGCGGGATGGTGCGCACCAGGCTCTCGTCGCGCAGGCCGAAGGCGTCCTGCGGCTCCAGGGCCAGCACAGTCTGAAAGCCCGGCTCCTGGCCGTCCAGCGCTTCTTCGATTTTGGGCAGGGTGTTGCCGTAGCCGCCGTGCAGGTAAACCATGGGGGCGTTGCTTTGCTCGACCAGCTTGCCTTGGGCGTCTGCCACCTTGTAACTAAGGGTGACGGCGGTGTCTTTTGCGATTTTCATGGGGTGGTTCCGATGGCGGGAGGCGTCCCGTGCGTAAAAAACGCCGATTTTCGCCCAGCCGGCTGGAAATTGCTGCGGCGTGTGTTCGGGTCACGGAAGTCCCGCGGCGGCGAAACCGTGGCGGCACAAAAAACACCCGGCTGGTTAAAGTGGTTGAAAGAGGCTGCAGCGGCCTCAATTGCTTCAATGCCTCTTTCAACCCCTGACGCCTTGCCATGAACCCGACCGACATCGAAACCATTGAACTGCTGCCCGTGAACGGCGCACCCCGCCAGCTGTTTGTGCTGCTGCACGACGCGGGCGGCATGGCCGCCGACATGCTGGAGCTGGGTAACTTGCTGGGCGGCGCATTTGCCGAGGCCGCCGTGCTGATGCCGCAGGGGCTGACCGGCCCGCACGCCGATGCGGCAGGCGCCAACGCGGCCGGGCTGGACGACGCGGCAGCGCTGGCCGCCCGCGTGGAGGCGTTGGCGGCTTTTGTGCGCGCACAGCAGCAGCGTTTTGACATCCTGCAGTCCGACACCGCGCTGGCCGGCTTCGGCGCGGGCGCCAGCCTGGCGCTGGCCCTGAGCGACGCGCATGACGGCCTGGCCGGCCGGCTGCTGTCATTTGGCGGTGGCTACCAGATCTGGCCGGCCCGGGCGCCCGCGCTCACCACTTTGCACCTGCTGCATGGGCAAAACGACGCCGTGGTGCCGCTGGCGCGCACCCGCAGCGACTTTGAACACCTGATGCAGCTGGGCGCCGACGCCACGCTGGACGTTGCCGCCAGGCTCGGCCACGAGTTACACCCCGCGCTGATGGACCAGGCCGTTACCCGCTTGCAGACCTGCGTGCCGCTGCGGCACTGGAAAGCCGTCTAAGCTAGACGTTGGCGGTCAGCGGCTGGCGCGGGATTCTTAAGCAAATAGTGCCTGCAGCCCAAGCGGTGCATGGGCTGCCAGCTCCTAAATAGATAGCAACCAGGCAGCCAGGCAGCCAGGCTTTGGTCAAGCCGGCTGAAGTGGGGACTCAGCTGGAGCAGGCCTGCAAAGACTTGCCCGCAAACTGCGGTTTGAGCGGCTCCAGCTTGGCTTTCAAGGCCGCATCAACCGCCGGCAGCTTCAGCAGCTGGCCGCGCGCCTCGGGGCGCTCCAGCACCACCTTGGCGGTGCGCACGCCGCGTGTGGCGGCGCCGGCCAGTCCGCGCTCGGCCTCGGCTTGCGAGCCGTAGTGGCCCAGCGACAGGCCCGGCCCCAGCGCGGGGTTGATGAGGGGTTCAAACGACACGCCCAGGCCGCGCAGCTCGCTGCGTTTTTTGGCCAGCGCGTCTTCGCTGTTGTATTTGCCCATGTAGACGATCCAGCGGCCCGGCTCGGTGCTGCTTTCAAGCGACCAGCTGCCGATGGGCAGGCTGCTTTCCAGGCCAGCGCGCAGGGCGGCGGTTTGTTCGGGGGTGAAGAGGCCGGCTTGCAGGCATTCGGCGGCCGGTGCGGGCGCAGGCGCCGCGGCAGCGTTTGTGGTGTCGAGCTGGCGGGCTTCGGAGGCGGTCAAAAGGCGCATGGCCTCGGGCCGGATCTGCTGGGCCAGGCGCTGGGGCTCGGCCTGCGCGGCGGGGCCGTAGCCGTAGTCGGCCAGGAGGCCCTGCCGCCAGGCAAAGTAGCCGGCGTTGGCCAGCAGCAGCACCAGCACCACCAGCCTCAGCATGGGCGCGCGCCTCCCGTGGGGGGCGCTGCGGAATCTGGAAGAGGCCGCACGCTGACTTCGGAGCTGGTGATTTCTTTCATGCCAGCCGCAGTATGCACCAGCAGTGCGCCGTTTTCGCCCACGCCGTGCGCCGTGCCTGACGTGCCGTCAGAGAGCTGAACCGGCCGGCCCGCCAGCACGTCGCGCGCCGCGAAACGGGCCTGAAAGGGCGCAAAGCCGAACTGCGCAAAAGCCTGTATCGCCTGCACCAGCGGCGGGATGATGCGCAGCAGCGCGGCCGGCGCGTCGAGTTCGGACGCCAGCTCCTGCAGGCCGCCGGGCGGCACGCTGGCCAGGGCTGATGCAGGCAGGGCCGGGTCAAGCGCCACCGCCCGGATGTTGATGCCGATGCCGATCACCACATAGCGCAGGCCCTCCCAGCTGGCGGTTTCGACCAGGATGCCGGCCAGCTTGCGCTCGCCTTCGGGCGTGGACAGCCAGAGGTCGTTGGGCCATTTGAGGCCGATGCGGGGCTTGCCGCTGCCGCGAGCGATCGGCTCCAGGCTTTCGGCCACGCTGATGCCGGCGACCAGCGACAGGCCCGACCAATCGGCGGGCGCCAGCGGCAGGCCCAGGGAGAACATCAGGCTGTCGCCGCGCCGGCTTTGCCACTGGCGGCCCAGCCGGCCGCGGCCGGCGGTTTGCTGCTCGGCCACCAGCAGCAGCGGCTCAGGGCGGGGCTCTACCGTGGGGCTGCCGCCGCTACCGGAGGGGCTGCCGCGGAATCGCCGCATCAGCTCCGTGTTGGTGGAGTCGATCTCAGGCAGGACCTCGACCGTAAAGCCCGGCAAGGAGGGCGCCACGGCCTCCCAGAGGGCCTCGGCGGGCCACCGGATGGGGTTAGCGGGAGGAGTGGTCATGAAAGCCCAGGGCGCGGAGCCTGGCCGGAGGGATGAAGAGCAAGCTGAGGAAGGTGAATGACCGGGTCAGTCCTTCTTTTTCTTCCCGGGCTTCTTGTCCGCCTTGCCAGATTTTTTGACGGCTTTTTTATCAGCCGTCTTTTCCGCCTTCTTTTCCGCTTTCTTCACGGTCTTTTTCTTGTCAGCCTTGGCGTCTGCTTTTTTGCCGGACTTCTTTTTGGATTTCTTGCTCTTCTTGTCGTCGTCCTTGGGCGCCAGCAGCGTGCCGCGGCAGTTCTTGGCGCCGCACCAGCAGGGGTATTCGGCCAGCAGCTTCTTGGTATAGGGCGCGTCGATGATCAGGCCGTAGTCATAAAAGAGCTCTTCGCCAGCCTTGATGTTGCGCAGCGCCTTGATGAAGACGCGGCCGTCCACTTCGTCGGCTTCGCAGTTGGGCTTGCAGCTGTGGTTGATCCAGCGCGACGAGTTGCCGCCGTGCTTGGCATCGATCACATGGTCTTCGTCGATGTGAAAGTAGAAGGTGTGGTTGGGGTCTTTGGGGTCGTGCGGGTGGCGGCGCAGCGCTTC
>JAJKJM010000019.1 GCA_021153985.1 Polaromonas sp. | reverse complement strand
AGCACTGGCACCCGTGACGGGCCTTGTGGGCGGGGTGGTGAGCGGCGCAACGGGCAGCACCGGCACCAGCGGGGGCACATCCACCGGCGGCGTATTGGCGCCAGTCAGCGGCCTGCTCGGCGGCATTCGCCGTTAATTGAACCAAGAGCCCAGGTTTGACTTCTCATGTGGCCGACCGGCGCTTGCCGGTCGCTTTGGCCGTATGCCTTGCTGCGGGCTTGCCCTCGCCGTTCGCCACGGCGCAAACGGCGGCCGGCAACCCGATAGACAGCTTACCGACGCCGCGCCTGCGCGAAAGCCCGCAGAGGGAAGCAGACGCGCAGATACTGACGCCCACAACGCCCGAGCCACCGCAGCAGAGCTTGGGTATCACGCCGCTGCGCTTTGAAATTGAAGGCGTCCATGCTATTTCGTTCGACGAGGTAGCTGCGCTGTTTGCGCCACTGGCCGGCAAACCGACTGACGTGGCGACTCTGACCGGCTTGGCAAGGCGGGTGACAGCGCTCTATCGGCAGCGCGGCTACGCGCTGTCTTTTGCTTATGTGCCCGCTCAGCCCTTCAGTGACGGGGTGGTCCGCATCGTGGCGGTCGAGGGTTATGTCGAGAGCGTGACCATAGACGGTGATGCCGGCGGGGCGGAGGCGAAAATCCGCGAGATTGCAGAACGCATCCGCCAGGAGCGCCCGCTTCGCCTGGCCACATTCGAGCGCTACACGCAGTTGCTGGCCATGCTGCCGGGTGTGCAGGTGGAAGCGCGTGCCATGCCGCCCACCGAAACCAGCGGCGCTGGTTCTATGGTGCTGAAGGTGATGCACCAGCCCTATCTCGTGTCTGTGGCCACCGACATCCGCTCATCGCGCCCGCGCGCTGTGGTCACCGGAGTGCTCAACGACCCGCTGCTGTCGGGAGGGCGCCTGAGCGCCTCTACACTTCTGGGCGCGCTCAGGGACGAGGAATACACCGCGGCATCCTATTCGCAGGCGGTCGGCAGCGACGGCCTGACACTGAAAGCAGAAGTGTCACTCTACAAAGGCGACCCGGACGCCCGGCTGGATACGCCGCCGGCCATACAGCGCTACACCACTTACCACCGCGCCGAACTCTCGGCCCAGTACCCGCTCAAGCTGACGCGCAGCGAAAGCCTGTTTCTCAGCGGAGGCGTGTACGGCGTCAATAACGTCGATGACTACAGCAATCCGGTTAACGGGGCCTGGTTGGCGGACGAGATCAGGGTGCGGGCGGTGTATGCCCAGGCCGGCTACAACACGGCAGAGCCGGACCAGTCGCGCAGCCTCACACTTCGGCTGACGCAAGGCCTGACCGGTTTGGGGGCCACGGCCGAGATGAGGGCCAGCTTCCCCGGCCCGCTGCCGGTCAACCCGGCGCGGCTGGATTTTGCGCGTCTGCTGGTCGAAGGCAGCCAGCGCAATCGCTGGGGCAAGACCTGGGGCACCGCGATGACATTCGCCGCGCAGTACAGCCCGCACATCCTGCCTAGCAGCGAACGCATCTCCTTCGGCAGCACGCGGTTCGCGCGCGGCTACAACGCCGGCGAAGCGGCGGGCGACTCGGGATGGGGCGTAGGGTTGGAGCTCAACCGTTCTTTCGCCATTGACACGGCCTATCTCAAGGAGGTGCAGCCCTATGTCCTGCTGGAGCACGCGCGGGTCCGCAGCAACGCCGGCCTGCTGGCTTTAGCGAAGTTGAGTTCGGCCAGCCTGGGGGTGCGCTTGTCTGACGGGCGTTACTACACCGTCGACCTGGCACTGTCCAAGCCGGTGGGTGACCCGTCACCGGACAACCTGGCTCGAGACCTGCGGCTGAGTGCGATGGTGAGCTACAGCTTGGGGCGCCGCTAAACGACCGTCCCCGCGGCCACCCGCGGCGGGCGCTGTTTCAAAGGCCGGCCGCAGCGGTTTACCCTTAGCCGAAGAAGGCGACGCCACGCGCCAGCACGCGCGCGAGTGTGGCGCGATGGCCAACAAGGAAGGCGCGGCTCTCTCGGCACTGGCGGCGCATCGCAGGCTCTTATGACGCGCGCCTGGCCCGGCGCAGTGCCACACCTCACGCGGCGCCCAAGCTCTTAGTTTTCAGCGATGCCGAACTTGCGCATCTTTTCCCAGAGCGACTTACGGCTGATGCCGAGCTGGTCGGCGGTCTTTTGCCGCTTCCAACCGTTTTTCTCGAGCTCTCCGATGATGCGAGCGCGGGCGCTGGCTTGAGAGGCTCTGCTGGAGGCCGGCGGCGGCGGGCTGCCGGCGTCGCGAGCCAGGCTCAGGGCATTGGAGATCAGACGCTCGTCCCAGCCCCTGGTCTGGCGACAGATCACGCCTATGCGTTCGGCGAGATTCCGCAGTTGCCGCACATTACCCGGAAAGCGCATCGCGGCAACCTGGTTGGTAAGCCATTCCGGGGCTTCGCCGGCATCGCCCGCATTTCCCGGCCCGGTCATGCGTGCCAGCATCATCTTGAAGATCGCGACCTTGTCAGCCGGACCGCGTGCCTCCAGGTTGGGCACGTTGAGTTCGATCACGGCGAGACGATAAAACAGGTCGGAGCGGAAAGTACCCTCCCTTACCAACTCGCGCAAATCGCGGTTGGTGGCCGCCACCAGACGGAAGTCGAGTTGTATCGATGATTCACAGCCCAGGCGCGTCATGCGCCCGCTCTCGAGCACACGCAGCAGCTTGACCTGCTGGAACAGCGGCAGCTCGCCAACCTCGTCCATGAAAAGTGTGCCACCACGGGCTTGCTCGAGGTAGCCCTTGTGGGCCTGCACTGCGCCGGTGAATGAGCCCTTGGCGTGGCCGAAGAAAAGCGACTCAAAAAGGCCGTCCGGAATCGCACCGCAGTTGACGGCCACAAAGGGTCCGCTGCCATAGCGGCTGTGACCCTGGTGCAGCAGTTCGGCGATCAGCTCCTTGCCGACCCCCGTCTCGCCCTGGACCAGCGCGTTGTGGTCGCTGTCGGCAAAAGCCATCACTTCGTCAAGCAGCGCAATCATGGGGGCCGACTTGGCTACCACCGCCACGCCACCCACCTCGATCGGCAATCTGGCGGACGGCACCGATACCAGGACGCTGTGGATCATGGCACGCAACTCGGCCAGAGTGAAATCCAGCGAAAGCAGGAGGCTGCCGCCCAGCGGATCCAGGGTTTGTCGGTCGTGCCGCTCGCTGCCGACCCAGATCACGGGCACGTCAACCTGGCCGTACCAACCGCGCTCGTCCGCCAGCGAAGAGACGCTGACCAGCGCGATCATCCGACCCTTGCCCTCACCGGCCAAATGAACGGGGATTTGCTTCGACCGCCTGACGACCGCGCCGGTGTGTGCCATCGCAAGCACCACCCTGTCAAAAAAACACGCGCTGCCCTCGGATACGGAGATGACAAGTTCTGCGTGGGCAGACTCATCCATCATGCAGGAAGCCCCGCCGGCCATGGCAGCCGAAGATTGCACGCAAACATAGTTTCAACCTCCTGATAGTCTCTCATCACTTCTTTTTCACCGTGCCGGAATGTTGTGGATCAGCGGTTAGCCCACCGCCGCCGCCCACGCTTTTGGGCAGCCCGGAGAAGCGCGGTCAACACCAGGGCTGTCAATGCCCCGGTAGCACAGATCGAGAACCAGAAAATCCCGTACGGCCCGAGCCAGGTCACGGCCAGCGACGCCATTACGGGCCCGGCGCAACCACCGACCGAAAACATCAGCAGCACCGCGGCGCTGGCCGGAATGCGCAGCTCATCCGGGATGCGATCATTGATCAGTGCCACCGAGACGGGATAGACCGTGAACGCCATGCCCGCGTAAAGGAAAACCAGCCATGCCAGGCCGCCCTGGCCTCGGCCGGACACCATGACAAGACTGATCCCACCCACAGCCATGCAAGCAAGCAACAGGACTTTGCGTCTGTCCATCCCGTCGGACATCGCACCCACAGGCCATTGAAACACCAGAGCCGTCAGCAAAGCTGAAAACATGACCCCCGACAAGGCTGCGACCGATAAGCCAATGCCCTTGAGAAAGACCGGCATAAACGCGTAAAAAGAGCTGTTCAGCAGACCCGATATCACGCAGCCACATATCCCCAGCGGACTGATCCGCACAGTCGCCAGCACCGCCTTCAGGTCGAAGCGGTGGCCGGAGCCGCCATGCGCGGCTTGAGCGCTTTGCCGTCCTGCCATCATGATGGGCAGCAGCGATGCCGAAAACAGGACGGCTACCAGAGTGAACAACCCCAACCCGGAGGGGTCGGCCAGGTTTAGCAGGAGCTGGCCGCTGGCCACACCCAGATAGGTCGTCATCATGTAGAAAGAAAACACACGGCCCCGGACATGGTTGCCTGCGGCTGTGTTGAGAAGGCTTTCCAGCACCGTGAAAATGCCGGCGAGGCACATCCCGGTAATAAGGCGCAGCACAAACCAGGCGGCCAAGGTGGTTGAAAAAGCATGGGTCAGGCTGGCGCAGGCCACCACCACGGCAAATACCGAGAACGAACGGTGATGCCCGACCCGCACGATCAGGTGGCCGGCCGACAAGGCCCCCAGCATGAAGCCCAGATAGTAGGCAGATTGCACGACGCCGACGGCCATGGCGGAGAACGCCGGCGACGCCAGCCGAAGCGATAGCAGCGTGCCCAGCAAGCCGTTCCCCGTGATCAGGATGGCAAAGCCTGCCAGAAGTGTCGCGATGCGCTTGTAAAACGGGATCGTCATGTCATGACCGCGAGGCAGGCCGGCATGGGCCCTGCGGGCGCACGGCTGTGGGACAGGCTGATGTCACTGTGCACGGATTCAGGCAGCCACGCCTGTTTCGTCCACAGGCGCCAGCACCAAGTCCAGGATATCCCCGAACCGGCCGCCCGCCCGGTCGACCCCCAGAACTGCGGCCGCGATGTTCACGGCCCGCGCGGCACCCAGAACCGGTTGGCTCAGTGCCATGAATTTTTCATGGATTTCACTGTCGGGCAGCGCGTTTTCCGGATTTCCCCGGGCAATGGCGGACGGTGATTCCAGGATACGCCCATCCCGCAGGGTCACGCGCACATGGGCCCAGCGCTCGGCGGGAAAGCGTTGGTCGTAAAGCGCTTCCTCATGCAATACCATGGTTCCGGACAGTCGCCGGGTTTCCATGTCGACCAACGCCGCGCCGGAGATTTCGACCGCGCCCAGGGCACCATGTCGCAGGGCGGCCGCCACGGAATACGGCAGGCTGTATTGCGCCTGCTCGGTCGTCGTCGGCAGGCGGGTGGCGAGGCGGCAGGCTTCGTGAAACGACCACACCTCAACGGCCTGAATCGCATCGGATGCCAGGTCGTGGGAGCGCGCCAGGGACAGCGCCGCTTCGACTGCAGGCTGCGCCCAGCGGCACACAGGATAGGGCTTGAAGTATTGGTCCAGGATGAGCCAGCGTTCTCCAAGGTCGGCCCAGACGGGCGCCACTTCATCGGCCTCCAGCGTCAGCGCCGGCGCGCCGGTAAAGCCGTCCGCCGCCAGGCAGGCCGCGCTGATGCCGGCCATCGCGCCCCAGCCGGAGCCGTCCTTGACCATGGTCGGGTGATCGACGCAGCGCATCATCTGGCTGCGCGGCCCATGGTATTCGGCGATGCCCAAGGCCTCGCGCGTTTGCTCTAGCCCGAGCTTGAGGTTGCGCGCACCCAGCGCCGCGCAGGCGATGGTGTTCCATGCGCCTGAGGTGTGATAGTCGCAAGCCGTAGCGTGCAGTGCGATGCCGGCGCGCGTGGCAATCTCATAGCCGATCACGATTTGCGTGAGGAACTCCTGCCCATCCATGGCCTGCAGTGCGTCGGCAAACGCCAGCACTGTCGGCAGCACAGCCACGCCAACATGGCCCTTGGTCAGTACGTGGCCGTCGTGGGCATCGAGGCTGTCTATCGTCATGCCCCCGGCGAGAGCGGCCCCCGCGAGGCTGACGGGATGCCCATCGAACAGCATGCGGGCGCACCGCCCCGGCACGCCGGAGCCAAATTGAGCAACTGCGTGCCGCCGAATGATGGCGGAGAGCTGTGTCTGCGTGCCGCCTGCGGCGACTCCCAGCAAATCCAGCACGCATCGCCTGGCCTGCGCCAGAACGTGGGGCGGCAGCTGTTCGTAGGAGGTCCGGTGAATGAAATCGGCTAGCGTCATGGGTTTATTGCCCCGTAAAAGCAGGCGCGCGGCGCGCCAGCATGGCGTCAACAGCCTCGTGGTGGTCGCGCGTATGGTGCGCCAGCGCCTGCATCGCAGCCGACAGCTCCAGCAAGCTTTCGAGCGACGAATGCTGGCCTTCACGCAGCAGTTTTTTGGTCATGCGCAGAACGTCGGGTGGGTTCACGGTGATCCGCCGAGCGAGCGCCAGCGCGCTATCCATCAGCGCGTCCGCCTCGACCACCTGCGACACCATGCCCCAGGCCAGCGCCGTGGCGGCGTCAATCGCGTCCCCGGTGAAGGCCATCTCGCAGGCCCTGGACAGGCCAATGGCCCTGGGCAAAAGCCAGGCACCACCGTCGCCCGGGATGATGCCCACCTTGACGAAACTTTCGGCAAAACGCGCGTTCGTGGACGCGATGCGCATGTCGCACATCAGCGCCAGGTCGCAACCCGCACCTATGGCCGGCCCGTTGACGGCGGCGATGGTCGGCACTTCGCAGTGATACAGCGCGCGTGGGATGCGCTGGATGCCGTTGCGGTAGCCGTCGCGCAGTTGCGCCGGCGTGCCGCCGAACATGCCTTCACGGTCCTGCATGTGCTTGACGTTTCCGCCAGAGGAAAAAGCCGAACCGGTGCCCGTGAGAATCAGGGCGCGCACCGAGCGGTCCTGGTTGACACCGGCGACGGCGTCCTCCAGCGCCGCGATCATGTCGGCGTCGGAAATCGGGTTGCGTGTTTCGGGGCGATTGAGCGTCAGGACGCACACGCCGTCTCGGCGCTCTACAAGCAAAGGGGAAGTCATGATGGTGCCATCTCGGTTGCCAGCGCCGCCAGTTCACGTTTCATGACTTTGCCGCTGGGGTTAGTGGGAAGTTTTTCGACAAAATAAAAGCGCTTGGGCCGCTTGAAGGCAGCGATCTGTTGGCTGTCTTTGCAGTAGCGGTCAATGCTGTCTCTGGTTAAAGCCGGGTCGCTGCGGACAATAAAGGCACTGATCACGCTGCCCCATTTATCGTCGGGCAGGCCAATGACCGCCGCTTCCTGCACGCCTGGGCAGGTGTGCAGCACCTCTTCGACCTCGCGCGGATAGATGTTCTCTCCGCCCGAGATGATCATGTCGTCCGCGCGCCCCTGGAAATAATGGTAGCCCTGTTCATCGCAGCGGAACAGGTCGCCGGTGTAGAGCCAGCCATGGCGCAGGCGTTTGGCCGACTCGACCGGATTGTTCCAGTAACCCGCCGTCATTTGCGGACCTTGGACGATTAGCTGGCCCACCTCACCCGGTGCCACGGTTTGGTCCGGGCGCACGTCACGCGTTGCGTCATTGACGACGATACGGGTGCGGCTGATCAGGGTGGATTTTCCACAGGAGCCCAGGCGGCTCAAGGCGTCGCGTGGATTAAGCAGCAAGGTCAGGCTGGCCTCCGTCATGCCGTAGCCGTTGTAGAGCCGCGGGCTGAACTCCGCCATCACGCGCTCCATCGTGGCTGAAGGAATGGCGGCGCCGCCCGTCGTAATCATCTGCAGCGAAGATGTGTCGTACTTTTTGAAGTCGGGGTGAAACAGCATCTCCTGAATTTGCGTAGGCACGGCAAACAGGCTGGTGATGCGCTCCGCCGAAATGGCCGCCAGCGTGCCGGATGCCGAATACCGAGGCTCGATGATGTTGGCGGCGCCGACAAACAGGTGCGGCGTGAAATAGGCCTGCATGCCGCCCACGTGATAGAGCGGCGCGATGTGCAATGCCCGGCCGTCTGCCCCCAGCTGATATTCGAGCGCGCAGTTCATCGCGATCGCCACGTCGTTTTCATGTGTGTGGATCACCCCCTTGGCGCGGCCGGTCGTTCCCGAGGTGTAGACCAAGGCCGAGATCATGTCGGGGCGCACGTGGGCCGGTGGCTCATCCACGCCGGCCGCCGAAATCAGCGCATCGAAGTCGTGGATAGTGGCCGTTCCGCCGGCATCGGGCACGCCGCCTGCGCGTATCCGGATCAGGCCCTCATTGCCCTGCGTAGCGCGCAAAGCGATTTCCGACAGCTCCGCGCCATAGACCAGCGCGCGCGCGTCCGAGTCCCCGAGGATGTGCGACAGCTCTCCGGCCGACAGCCTGAAGTTTACGGGGACGGCGATGGCGCCCAGCTTCTGGCAGGCCAGGAAAGCCGTGGCGGCGACTTCACCCGAGTGGATGAAGATCATCACACGGTCAAAAGGCTGGATACCCAGCGCCGCGAGCGCGTTGGCCGTCCGGTTGATCCGCGCATTCCAGGCCTCGTAAGTCCAGCGCTTGCCGCCGGCCACCAGGGCCTCGCGGTCCGGATGCCTTTCGACGGTCTGCATGATTATGGAGGCTATCGTCAATCGTGAATTCATCAGGGCTCTCCGGTATTCACAGGTTGGGCTTGAGGGTCGGAAGGTCGACGCTGGCGATCAGGTACTTGACCATCTCGCTGGTGCCACCGACGATGGTCAGCGCGCGCGCATCACGGTAGATCTGCTCGGCACGTCCGTATTCCTTGGTCAGGCCGTCGCCGCCAAGGATCTGCACGGCCTGGTCGGCGCAATAAAGGGCCGCCTCGGTGGACACCAGCTTGGCCTGGGAGGCCGGCTTCATCAGCTCTTTGGGGCTCAGGCTTCCTTCGTCATAAAGCTTGGCGGCCCGGTAGGTCAGCAGCTCCGCTGCGTCGATGCGCCAGCTCATCTCGGCGATCTTGTCCCAGATGAGCTGCTTGCAGCCCAGCTTCTGCCCGAAAGACTCACGCGTCTGCGCATGGGCCACGGCGATGTCGAAGGCGCTGCGGGCCACACCCAGGGCCGAGCCGCCCAGGATGGTGCGCTCGAAATTGAACATGCCCAGCATGATGCGAAAGCCGCTGTCGCGCTCACCCAGCAAATGGTCGGCCGGCACGCGGCAATCGCGGAACTCGACCTCTCCGACGATGCAGCCGCGCCGGCCCATGAAGTGGTAATTGCGCGGATAGGAAATGCCGGGCGCCGAGCGCGGCACCACCAGCGCGGTCATGCCCTTTTGCGCCGGCACGCCGTCCGTGGTGATACCGTAGACGATGTAGGTGTCGGCCACCGAGGCGTTGGAAATGTAGCGTTTGAAGCCGTTGATGACCCACTCATTGCGGCTTCCGTCGAACTCGATGCGGGTCTGCATACCGGCGCTGTCCGAGCCCACGCCGGCTTCGGTGACGCCGATGGCACCCACCTGCTCGCCTTCGACAATGCCGTGCAGGTAGCGGTCGCGCACTTGCGGCGCGGCGTGCCGGTGCAGGGGGTAGGCGCACGAAAGCGCCGTGCCTATGGTGGTGTCGAAAGCGTAATTGATGGCGGCCGCCTCTTCCGACAGAATGGTCGCGTGCGTCAGGCCCGGCTGCTTCAGGGGGCCACGGTACAGGTCGGCAAACATCAGCTTGAGGTAGCCGGCCTTGCCCATCTCCCGGACTGCCGCCTTGACGCTGTCCCAGTCCTCGCGCTCCTCGATCGCGGCGGCGCGCGGCAGCAATTGCGCCGTAAGCAGGCGTCGGGCATCCTCGCGGAAAGCTTTATCTTCCGCGTTCAAGAGAAAGTCTCTCATTTAATCGATCCTTGTTAATTCGCTGCCGCCGGGCTCTGCGGCCAGGCGGTTGATCTCGCGCTGCAAGAGCGGCAGATTGGCGTCACGCAGTGTCGGCAGCTGAAAGCGCGCGCTGCGCACCGCGTCGTAATGAAGGTCGGCCGTCAGCAGGCAGGGGCCGTCGCCGGCAGCTTGCGCGAGCATTTCGCCGCGCGGGCCGACGATGCAGGAGCCGCCCCAGAAATGAGCCTTTTCCTCGGACCCTACGCGGTTGGCCATCAGGATGGGCACGCCATACATCATTGCGTAAAAGCGCAGCGCCAGGTCCCAGCCTGCGGGGTTGGAAAACTCGTCGCTGACTGCGCCCAGCGCGGAGTTGACTGGCGCCAGCAGCAAAGTGGAATGCTGCTGCATGGCCAGGTGCACCAGGGCCGGGTTCCAGAGGTCGGCACAGATAAGCAGGCCGGCAGTCCAGGGCGGCGAAACCTCGAAGGTATCGACCTGCTTGCCTTGCGTAAATAGTTTGCCTTCTTCAAGCCGGCCGTAGGTCGGCAGGTTGAGTTTGCGGTGCAGGTGAACAACGCGGCCGTTGCGCACGGCCACGGCCGCGTTGTAAAACTGCGCGGCCGGCCCCTCCTCTACAAAACCGAACACTACCGTCATATCGCCCGCGGCCTGCGCCAGGTCCAGCACCATGGGCGCATGGCGAGCCAGTGCTACCTCGGGAACCCGGGTGCCCAGGCCGTAGCCGGTCAGTGAGAGTTCCGGGAACAGCAACAGTTCCACCCCGGCGCCACGCGCCTCCTTCACCATCTGCAGGTGAAGCTGCAAATTGTGCGTGAGGTCGCCCAGCTTGCAGTCGATCTGCGCGATGCCGGCTTTGAGGCGCACGTGCGAATCCACGGGATGTCCTGTTAGTTGGGGTGGCGTTGGCGGCCGCTCAGTTCAGACCCGCGTCCTTGAGGAACTGGGTCGCAACGGCTTCAATGGATTTTTTCCCGACGTCCACGCTCGCATTCAGCTTGCTCATGACGGCGTCGTCGAGCTTGGCCGACAAGGCATTGAGCAAAGGTGCGATTTTCGGGTTGGTGTCCATGGTTTGCTTGCGGATCACCGGCGTCATGGCGTAGGCCGGGAAGAAGGTCTTGTCGTCTTTCAGGATGACGAAGTCAAAAGCCGGCACGCGGCCGTCGGTGGCAAACACCAGGGACACGTCCACCTGCTTTTCCTTGAGTGCTTGATAGGTCAGCCCACCGTCCATGCGGCGCACGTTGTCGCGGCTGAACTCAAAACCATAGGTTTCCTGCAGGGGCTTAAGCCCATCGGGCCGCGCCGCGAACTCGGCATTGCTGGCTATCGACAGGTTGGCGCCGCCCTTGACGGCTTTGGCCAGGTCGCTCAGGGATTTGATGTTCTTGCTCTCGGAATCAGCGCGGCGCATGGCCAGCGCATAGGTGTTGTTGGCCCTGGAGGGATTGAGCCAGACCAGGCCCTTGGCGGCGTCGAGCTCTTTGACGCGTTTGTAGGTCTCGTCGGCCGACAGCTTGTCGATGATCTTGTTGTAGGTGATCAGGGACGTGCCGGTGTATTCCCAGTAGATGTCGATCTGGCCGTTTTCCTGCGCCTGGCGCAGGACGGCGCTGCCCAGGCCGGCCTTCTTTTCGGCCGGTATGCCCTTGGCCACCAGCAGCTGCGTGGTGATTTCGGCCATCAGTTGCTGCTCGGTGAAGTTTTTCCCGCCCACCGTGATGGCTTGCGCCGACTGCAAGCCCAAGGCCAGCGCACCGGTGGCGAGTACGGCGCCCAGGCGCTTGAAGGTAAAACGTGTGTTCATGGTTGTTGTCTCCTGCTTGTTGTCAAAAAAATCACCGCTGAGGGTTGACCCCGCGCGGCACCAGGTAATAGGCGATCAGGCTCACGGAAAAATCCACAATGACGGCCAGCCCCGCCGTGGGCAGAGCGCCGGCCAGCATCATGGTCGGCTCATTGAGGTCGATGCCGGTAAAGATCAGTTCACCGAGGCCGCCGCCGCCGATCAGGAAAGCCAGGGGCACCGTTCCCACATTGATGGCCAGGGCTGTGCGCACACCGGCCAGAATGACGTAGAGCGCGTTGGGCAGTTCGACCTGGAAGAGCAGTTGAAAAGGCGTCATGCCCATACCGCGCCCCGCTTCAATCAGGTGCGGCTCGACGCCGCGCAGACCGGCAATCGTGTTACGGACAATCGGTAGTAGCGTGACCGCCCATAAAGCAAAAACAGCAGGCCGCGTTCCGATGCCCAGCCAGCTCATGGCGAGCGCCAGGATGGCCAGCGTGGGGATGGTGGCGCCGATGTTGAGGAACTGCATGCCCCCTTCGGAGAATCTGGCGGCGGACTGCCGGCTCAGAAGAACGCCCAGCGGGATGCCTGTGGCTATGGCCAGCCCTCCAGACAGGGCCGCCAGCGCCAGGTGCTGTTTGACCAGGTGGACGATATCGCCTCCGTAGGTACGCAGCATGCCGGTCAGGTCGAACTGGCGCGCCAGCAGCCACAACACGCCCAGGCTTGCAGCCCAGAAGAGTAGCGTGACGGTGAAGGGTCGCGGTTTCAGGGCTCGCATGCTCAGGCCTTTGGCTGGGTGTAGGTCATGCCCAGCAAATGCGTCACAGTCCGCTGGTCCAGCGTGCCCACGTAGCGGCCCTCCTCATCCACGCAGGCAAGCCAGTCCACGTTGTTCTCGAACATCTTGGATACCGCGGCGCGCAAGTCGGCGGTGGCGGGCACACAGGCGGCGATAGGCACACAGCAGTCGCGGCACAGGCTGCCGGAAGACTCGTCGCTGTCCGCATGGATAAATCCTTGCGGCTTGCCACTGGCGGAGGTGACGACAAGGTAGCGCGCGCGGGATTCACGCATCATGGCCTTGGCCCGTGCCACCACGGTATCCGCCACTGCCGTAGGCGCGCCGGCCGTCATCGCATCCGCCACGCGAATCAGGCCCAGGCGTTTGAGCGTGCGGTCGGCGCCTACAAAGTCGGCGATGAAAGGCTGGGCGGGGTGGGCCAGCACATTGTCGGGCGTGTCGAACTGCTCGAGCTTGCCGGCGCTGAAGATGGCGATCTTGCTGCCCATCTTGACGGCCTCGTCAATGTCGTGGCTCACGAAAAGGATGGTTTTCCGCAACTGCTTTTGCAGTTTGAGGAATTCGTCCTGGATGGTCGCGCGGTTGATGGGATCGATGGCACCAAAGGGCTCGTCCATCAGCATCACAGGCGGGTCTGCCGCCAGCGCCCGCGCCACGCCCACCCGCTGCTGCTGGCCGCCCGACAGTTCCTTGGGGTAGCGCTTGAGGAAAGTTGTCGGGTCCAGCGCCATCATCTCCAGCAGCTCGGCCGCCCGTTTTCGGGCCCGGTTCATGTCCCAGCCCAGCAGGCGAGGGACGACGCAGACGTTTTCCTCGATCGTCATATTGGGAAACAGGCCGATCTGCTGGATCACGTAGCCGATCTTGCGGCGCAATTCCACCGTCGGCATATCCGTCGTGTCCTGCCCGTCGATCAGCACCTTGCCGGAACTCGGTGTCACGATGCGGTTGATCATCTTGAGCGTGGTCGTCTTGCCGCAACCCGAAGGGCCCAGCAGAACACAGATCTCGCCCGTACCGACTTCCATGGTGATGTGATCGGCCGCGACGACCTGCCGCGTGGGGGTGTTGAAGACCTTGGTCAGTTGCTCAAGTTTGATCATGGGATGCTCGTTGTCTCGTCGTTATCTTGTTCGCTCGCTGCGGGGCGGCTAGCGGCGTATGCCGGCCGGCGTGAACCAGTGCTGCAGCCTGGCCAGGAAGAAGTCCACAAAGATCGCCAGCAGGCTGACGGCCAGCGCACCCGTCACCAGCTGGCGGCTGTCGGTTTGCGAGATGCCCCTGCTGATGAAGGTGCCCAGGCCGCCCGCCCCGATGTAGGCGGCGATCGCCATGATCCCGATGTTCATGACGACGGCCGTCCGCACACCGGCCATGATCACCGGAACGGCCAGCGGAATCTCGACCCGCCAGAGACGCTGCAGGGGCGTCATGCCCATGCCTCGCGCGGCTTCGCGAAGCGCCGGATCCACGTTGTTGATGGCCGTGTAGGTATTGCGGATGATGGGCAACTGCGAATACAGCATCACCGCAATCACCGCGGGCAGGTAGCCGATGCCGTGCCCTATCTTTGACAGGATGGGAATCATGACGCCGAAGAGCGCAATCGAAGGGATCGTCATAACGATGGAGGCCACGTACAGGACCAGCCTGGCGGCGCGCTCGTTCTGGGTGATGGCGATACCGGTGGGCACGCCTGTGAGCACCGCGACGCCGACCGCCACCCCGACCAGCATGACATGCTCCAGCGTCTTGGCGCCCAGCAAAGCCAGGTTCTCCGAAATGAATTGAAATGTCTCCATGGCCTTTTTTTAAGTAGCACCTCGCGGACGGGGTGTTGGCGTCTTGTCGATGAATGCATCGTAGGTTTTGATCGATATATGGCCTGTCAAAAATACGGCATCTGATAACGCGAAAACGGCATAGCCCGACATCCCGGGTAAGTGCCTAGGGGCCGCCCAGCTGGTTTTAGCCCGTCCTCAGGCGCAGCCTCACAGCGCTGGGGGAGTGGCCGAACAGCTGTTGGTAGGAAGAGGAAAAATGCGCGGCTGACGCAAATCCGCAGGCGATGCCCACCTGGAAGATGGACATGGGCGTTTGCTCCAGCAGCGCAGTTGCACGTTCCAGCCGCATGCGCTTGTAAAACCGCGCTGGCGTGGCTCCCAGCCTTTCCTGGAACAGCCGCTCGAACTGCCGTTGCGACAAGCCTGCCAGCTCGGCCAGGGTGGTGCAGGACAGCGGATCTTCCAGGTGCGTTTCCATGTGGGACACGGCCGCCACCAGTTTGGGATGGTCAATGCTCAGGCGCACCGGCAAGGCCATGCGCTGCAAGTCGTGGGCAAGTCGGATCTGGGGGTGTATGCACTGTTCAGCCACGGAATGGGCCAACGCTTTTCCATGGTGCAGGCTTATCAGGTGCATCATCAGGTCCAGGCCGGCCGTCCCGCCCGAGCAGGTAAGCCGGTCTCGGTCGCATTCAAACAGTTCGGCGCTAGCTTGAATGTTGGGGTACTGCTCGCGAAAGCCGTCGAGGTTCTCCCAGTGGATAGTGCTCTTGTAGCCGTTGAGCAGCCGGGCCCGAGCCAGGATCATCGCGCCGGTCGAGGTGGCGCCCAGCCGTACGCCACGCCTGGCCAGGCCGCGGAGCCAGGCGTGCAGTTCACCGTTGCTGTGCTTGAGCGGGTTGATGCCGGCCACCACAATCAGCGTGTCGATGTCGGTGCTGTTTTCCAGCTTGCGCGTCGGGGAAAACTCGATGCCGTTGCTCGGGCGAACCACGCCGTTGTCGGGTGAAAAAAGCTGCCAGTCGTAAAGGCTCTTCTTACTGACGCGATTGGCCATGCGTAGCGGCTCCAGCATCGAGGCGAAGGACAGCATGGAAAACTCGGGCATCAGAAGAAAGCCGAAGCGCTCGGTCGCGCTTCGTGGCTTGTCTTCGGCAGGCTGCCGGGCGCCTGCCAAGGTTCTGGCTGCGGGGTCAAGGAAAGGAGAGCTGCGCTTGGGCTTCATGAGATTTCACCGCTGGCGGTTCGACCGCCTCGCCGCATGGCGAGTGCACCAGAGAGAAAAGCCCGCAACTCCAGCGTTGTACATCAAAGTCACTTCACCAGACTGCTCCGAAGGCAGCCCGTAAAGCCTCAATCTGGGCTTCATCGAGGGGCTGGGCCGAACACCTTGTCAACAGCCAAAGGCGTGCTGTTTCTTCCAATTCCTCAAGCACCGCGCTGGCTTGAGCCGGTGAATCGTGCCAGACGTTAGGCCCCAGCCTGTCCAGCATGACGGCGCGCAAGGGTTTTCCGGTGGCGTTGGCGGCCTCAATGGCGGCCGCCACGCACGCACCCACTGCGGGGTCACCAGGGCGGTGATAGGGAATCAGTGGCACGTGGCCGACCTTCATGACGTAGTAAGGCGTCAAAGGGGGCAGGATGTCCTCGTCGCGCCAGACACCTTGTAGCGTCAGCGCCACCAGATGGGTACTGTGGGTATGGATGATGCACCGGGCCCGCGTATCCGACTCGTAGATACGGCAGTGCAGCGCCAAGGTCTTGCTTGCACGCGGGCCGCTGAGCTGGACGCCGTCCAGGCCAACTTGCGCCAACGAGTCCGGCTGCAATGTGCCGAGGCAGGCATCGGTTGGCGTGATCAGATAGCCGCTGTTGTCCGGCAACCGCGCGCTGATGTTGCCTGCTGTGGCATGCACGTAGCCGCGCTCGAACAGGGAGCGCCCGACCCGGCAGATTTCTTCGCGCAGCGCTTGCGCATCGGGGTCTTCATTCATCCAGAGCCTCGCTGAAAAAATCGGTGCCGCCAAAGTTGCCCGACTTCAGGGCCAGGTGCAGAGGCCGTCCTTCGACCTGGGTCCATGGCACGCCAGGCGTGATCACAGGACCGATGCGAAGCTGTGAAATCTCCAGCGCGCGCACCACGGCGCCCGACGTCTCTCCACCGGCAACCACCAGTCGCCGCACGCCGTCCGCCACCAGGCCCCGCGCGACGTCGGCCAGGCAGGCTTCGATGAGTTCACCTGCGCGGTTGTGGCCTAGCGCCAACTGGGTGGCGCGTACCGCATCGGGTGACGCTGTGGCATAGATGAGCACTGCGGCTTGTCCGCGCGCCCACTCCAGGGCGCCGGCAGCAACCGGCTCGCCGGCGGCCAACGCCACCGGGTCGATGTGAAATGCGGGCTTGCCTGCTTCGAGCCAGTGGCGAACCTGGGCGTTGGTCGCGAGAGAACAAGAGCCCGACAACACTGCCGCCGGACCGTCCACCGCATCGAGGCATGCCGCCGCGGGATCTGGGCGCAGCCAGCCGCGGCGCGCGTAGGCCGCGCCCAGCCCTGAGGCCAGGCCGGAGCCGCCTGTGACCAGCGCCAGATCGGCGGAGGCCTCGGCCAGCTCGGCAAGTTCTGCGGTGCTGATCGTGTCGCAGACGGCAAAGCGCACGCCCTCGGATTCAAGCGCGTGCAGCCGGGCCGCAATGGCGGTGGCGCCGGCTGAGACCACGTCATGGCTGACGCAGGCGACCCGTCCCTGCGTCTGCGCTTGAAGCACGCGCACGATGTTGGCGTCGGTCATTGGTGTCAGAGGGTGATCGCGCATGCCTGATTCGCTCAACAAGCGGTTGCCCACGAACAGATAGCCCTGGTACACCGTGCGGCCGTTGACGGGTAGCGCGGGGCAGGCCACTGTGAGCCGCGCACCGGTTTCGGTCAGCAAGGCGTCCGCGACCGGCCCGATATTGCCGGCCGGCGTGGAGTCGAAGGTTGAGCAGTATTTGAAATAGCACTGACGTGCCCCGCCGGCGCGTAACCAGCGCCAGGCGGCGACGGATTCCTGTACCGCTGTGTCGGCGGGCGCGGTCCGCGACTTTAGCGCCACCACCACCGCGTCAGCGGCGGGCGCCTCACCGGTGGCCGGGATGCCAATGCTCAGCACCGTACGAAGCCCGGCTGCCACCAGCATGCTGGCGATGTCGGTCGCACCGGTGAAGTCGTCGGCGACAACGCCGAGGATCATGATGCCCTCCCACGCGGGGCTTTCGCCGGCCGCCGGGGCTTGGGGGTGCTTTCGGCCATTGCAAGTCCAACAGCCAATCCGTGGCACAGCACCATGGATGCAGCCACAGAGCGGATGCTCATGATGTCGGCATCCCGTACTTCCAGCACCACAGTGGCATTGCGCGCCAGCGACGACAAGCTGCTGTCGGTCAAGGCCAGCACCGGAATGCCCCTGGCCCGAGCGCGTTCCACCGCCCCGACGGTATCCTCATGAAAGGGCTGGAAGCTGATGGCGACCAGCACATCTGTCGGCTCCATGGTGGCCAGTTCATCCTGAAGCATGCCGCCGATGCCGCCGAGAAGCCGCGCCGAACGCTGCGTTCGCGCCAGCAGATAGACAAGGTAGGTGGCGATGGGCCAGGCCCTGCGCAGGCCTATAACGTAGATGCCCCGTGCTTGCGCCAGCAAGGCGATGGCTGCTTCAAAAGATGCCTCGTCGTTGGCTTGGTGCAGGCTTTGCAGTGAGGCCATGGAGCCTTCGCACAGTAGCCGGAGTAGCCCGCGCGTTGCGGTGTCGCCCTGCGCCATGGACCGGCCGCGCATGCGTTCACCGTAGCTTTGCGTCTGGGCGACGAGCGCCGCGCGGAACACGGCCTGCATTTCCGAGAAACCCGTGTAACCGAACGACTGGGCCAGGCGCACCATCGCCGAGGGCTGGACACCTGCGGCCGCCGCCAGAAACTTGACCGTTTCTATCGCTGCGTCGTTCGGATGGTCGATGAGGTAGCGCGCGGAGGCTTGTAGCCGTGTGGGTAGTTTCTCGAAGCGTTCAGCAATCTGTTCTTTGAGCCGGTCGAAGTCGGTCGGACCGGTAGCGGCAGGGGGGCTGGAAGTGGTCATGCGGTGTGCGAGGGTGCGGTAAAGATTCAGGCGCTGGCGCGCACGCGCGCGATGACGTCGCGCACCATCAGTTCGGGGCTGCTGAGAACAGGCTTGCCAAGCCGCAGGGCCAGGGGCTCGGCCAGGTGCGCAAGAGATGCCTGCGCCAGTACCAACCGGTCGACGCGGCCGGCCAGGCCTTGTGCAGCCTCGGACACCAGCCGATCATGCTCATCCCGGCGTCCAGCCGTCAGCGCTTCGAATGCCGCGCTGCAAAGCAGGCTTTCGGCCTCTACCGCTGTGCCGGCCAGCGACGCATGGGCGGCCATCAGTTGGCGGCTTGGCTCGACGGTCGAGGCGGTGGTGCAGATCAGTCCGACGCGGCCACCGGCGCGCGCCACCTCGGCATACATCGGGTCATCGATTTTCAGGATGGGGACGGTCACCAAGGTGCGGGCGACATCGATGGCGGGTGAAGTCGAGGAACAGGTGAAAACGATCAGTTCGGCCCCGGCGTCTTGCGCCTGCATGGCCAGAGTACAGACTCGCCGCGTAATGCCTGGCGAGGAGCCGTGCCGGATCAGATCTTGCAGGACGCTTTCGTCGAGCATGTGAAAACAGTCCGCTTCGGGCAGTTCCGCCTGGAAGCGCGGGCGAAAGCGTTCGACCAGCATGGCGACCGTGTGGATGAAGGCGATTCGTTGGGTCATGGGCGTGATTTTTTCGATGAGGTGATTGTCAGGCCAGCCAGGCGTCGACCTCGGCCCGCGTGGGGATGCCGCGGCGTCCGGAGGCCCGTGTGCATTTGAGCGCCGCAGCGGCATTGGCGAAACGGGCCGCATCGGCGACCGCGCGGCCCTCGGCCAATGCGAGTGCGTAGGCGCCATGGAACACATCGCCAGCACCCAGCGTATCAACGGCACGCACTGCATGTCCCGGGGCCTCGTGGAGCGAGTCGCCGGCCAGCCAGACGTAGCCGCGAGCGCCCACAGTCACGCCGACGTAGGGACCGCGTACCCGCGAGCGAGCCCAGCGCAGGCCGTGTTCCGGATCAGCCTGGCCACTCATTTTTTCCAGCGCGGCTGCAGAAAACACCACATGGTCGGCCAGCGCCAGCAGTTCGGCGGCGCGTGGGTCGAAGGTGAAATCGGCATCGAGCACGGTCGGTAGGCCGGCGGCGGTGGCCAGCTCCAGAACGCGGGCCGCGCCCCGGCGCCAGCCCATGTCGGCCAGTACGGCGCCCGCGCCGGCCAGCGAGTCGGCTTCGAACCAATCGGCCTCGACATCGAGTCCATTGCCAGGGAAGTGCGTGATCTGGCGCTCGCCATCGTCATCGACGACGACATTGCTGGCCGCAGACTGGGCGCCGGGCAGCAAGCGCATGGCACCCACGTCTACGCCGTGGGCGGCCAACTCGCCCCGGATCAGGGCGCCCGTCGCATCGTCGCCGGCTCGCGCCACCAGCCCGGCCTGCCCGCCCAGCCGTTGGATTGCGACGGCAGCGGTGGCGGCGGGCCCGCCGCCGACCTCGTCATAACTGGTTGCGTAAAGCTTGCCGCCACCGGTGAGGAAGGCATGCACGCGCATGATCCGGTCCAGCCCACTCATACCGACGCAGGTTACGCCAGCGGCGGTGTTCATACCTTTTACCACCTTGCGCGCGGCTTAGAACGAGGGAAGCGGCGGCAGCGTCTGCTCGGAGTACTTCTTGAATAACTCGGCCAGCTCGCCGTTCTGGCGCACATGGTAGAGGAAGGTGTTGGTCCACTGCATAAGATCAACGCTGTCTCGTTTCATGCCGATACCGAAGTGCTGCTGACCCAGCGACAGCCGCGATACAAAAGTCTTTCCGGGGTTGGCTTTGGTCGTCTGTGCGGGAATGAGAAAACCCGTCGCCGTCGCATCGACCTGGCCTGTCACCAGCGCCTGGATGGTGGAGGCATCGTTGTCGAAACGTTGAATCAGGGCCTTGGGCGCAAGCTTGCCGACGATGCCGTCCTGGATGGCGCCGCGCACCACCGAGACCTTCTTGCCGTTGAGGTCGTTGAAGGTCTTGATCGGGCTTTTGGCCGGAGTCATGATCACGCTTTCCTGCATCGCGTAGGGGATGGAGAACCATATCTGCAGCGCGCGCTGCGGCGTGATCGTCAGCGACGACATCACCACATCGGCCTTGTTGGTGACAACGAAGGGAATGCGGTTGGCGCTGGTGACCGTCACGATCTCCAGTTCCACACCCATGTATTTGGCCATCAGCTTGGCGACCGCGACGTCGTAGCCGTCCGCCTGCATGGTCGCGTCCATGGTGCCCCATGGCGGGTTATTGGTGTCGATGGCTACCAGCAGCTTGCCCCGCTTGATGATCTCGTCAACCGTAACCGCGCTGGCAAGTGAAGCCGCAGTGAGGCAGAAAATGGCGAGCAGGGCTTTGAGGCCCCGGGAAAAGTGTCGGTTGAACATGGCTTGTCTCCTGTGTGAAAAACTCGGGTTTCTTTGCTGACGGGTGTGGCTGTCGGCTCAGCCTCTGGCCTCATGGCCCTGGTGCCGGATCGACTGGACGAACTGCTGCAACGGCGCGGTTTGCGGATGGTCGAACAATTGCGCTGGCGGTCCCTGCTCGCAGACCTTGCCTTCGTGCATGAAAATGACGCGATCGGCGGCCTGGCGTGCAAAGCCCATCTCGTGCGTCACCAACAGCATGGTCATTCCGCCTCGTGCCAGGCCGGCGACCACGTCCAGCACCTCGCCCACCATTTCGGGATCGAGCGCTGATGTGATTTCGTCACACAGCAGCACCTGCGGGTCCAGAGACAGCGCGCGGGCGATGGCCACACGTTGCTGCTGGCCGCCCGATAGCTTGGCCGGATAGGCGCGGGCGCGTTCGGACAAATGAACCCGCTCCAGCAGGCGCGCGGCATTCGCGTTGGCCACCTCGCGCGGCACCTTGTTCATCACTATCTGCGGCAGTGCCACGTTTTCCAGTGCCGTCAGGTGCGGGAACAGGTTGAAACTCTGGAAGATCATGCCGACCGAGCGCCGAACGTCGCGGTAGCGTGACGGAACCACCGGCATGCCGGCAGCGTGGATGGTGCCGCCGTCGATGCCTTCCAGTCCGTTGATGCAGCGCAGCAGCGTGCTTTTCCCCGAGCCGGACCGGCCGATGATGGCCACGACTTCGCCCGCCGCGATGGTGAGGTCGATGCCGTCGAGTACTGTCGCCGTGGAGAAGGTCTTGCGCAGGCCCTGCACCGCGACGATGGGGCCGGCGCCGGGGGATGCGTTGAGGTTAGCGGTAGGCATTAAGTTTTTTCTCCAGTCGCCGGGACAGCAGGTACAACGGAAAGCAGACGGCAAAATACATTGCGCCGACCACGCTGTAGACCAGGATCGGCTTGAGCGTGAGGTTGTTGATGTACTGAGCGGCGTGGGTGAGTTCCTGAAAACCGATGATCGATGCCAGCGAGGTGTTCTTCACCAACTGCACCATGAAACCGATGGTCGGCGGAATCGCGATGCGAACCGATTGCGGCAGCACGACGTGGCGCATCTGCTCAAGCCAGGAAAAGCCCAGAGCCGAGGCGCCCTGCCACTGCCCCTGCGGCACCGATTGAATCGCCCCGCGCCAGATCTCACCGAAGTAGGCACTGGCGTAGCAGGTCAACGCCACCGTGACCGACACAAACGCGTTCTGGCTCAAACCGTAGAGCGCGAGCCCAAAAAACACCAGGAACAGCAGCATCAGTAGCGGCATTGCCTGGAACAACTGGATATAAAGCACGGCCAGCCAGCGCAACGGCCGCCAGGGCGCTACCCGCGCCAGCGCGACGAAGATGCCGGCAATGCCGCCGCCGATGAAAGCCAGCGCAGACAGGCCTAATGTCCACTTCAGTGCGGAGACCAGGTACCAAAACTCGACAGGTCCGAAGTCGCGGATCATGTTCTGCCCCTGGTCTGGAAGTAGTACTGATTGAAGGCTGCGAACACCAGTTTGAGGAAGAAGGCGATAGCCACATACATGCCGGTAACCACGAAGTAGACCTCGAAGGGCCTGAAGTTCTCGGTCTCAATCAAGTGGGCCACACCGGTAAGTTCTTCAACCGAAATGGTCGAGATGACGGCTGAGCCCAGCATCACCAGGATGAACTGGCTGGCCAGCGCGGGAAACACCGCGCGCAGAGCTGGAAACATCACAATATGCCGCACGATCGAGGCACCCGAAAAGCCCAGCGCGCGCCCGGCCTCGATCTGCCCTTTGGGAATCGCCTCGATGCCTGCACGCACGATTTCGGTCGCATAGGCGCCGCAGTTGATGGACATGCCTATCAGCGCCGCGTCCACGGGATCCAGGCGCAGGCCCAGCGACGGCAGGCCGAAGTAGATCAGGAACAGCTGGATCAGGAAGGGGGTGTTGCGTATGGCCTCTACATACACGGAAGCTGGCCACCGCAACCACGCGCGCGGAGATGTCCGTGCCAACGCACAAACCACGCCGATCACCAAGCCAATTGCGATGGTCGCTACGGACAGCATAAGCGTGAGCTTGGCGCCGGCCACCAGCCTGGGCATTGCGGCCCAGACCGAGCCGAACTGGAAGGTGTAGTCCATGGCGGCGGGCTTCGGTGTCAGGCTGCGGCCGTCGCCGGGTAGCGGGCGTAGAAGTCCGGACCTGCGTCAGCCAGATCGATACCGCCCTCAAAGGCACGGCATGCCGTCCACGGCTGCCCTGTCGCCTCAAGCATGTCCTGCAGGCGGCGTGCATAGGGGATGCCGTCGCGGGCGATACCGGCACGCATGGCGTCCCAATCAGGAAATGTCGACTCGAACGACGGCCACCAGATGGCGCGGCCGGCCAGATAGCCGCTGGCATTGGCGCGGAAGGCGTGAGCCAGGATGCGGCGGAAGGGTTCCATAGCCGCGCCGGCCGACAACATCACCCAAGGACGGTCGATGACCTGCCCGAGCTGGTTGAACCATTGCTGGCAAGCTGCCGATTCGGCGCCATCGGGATCCGGAACGCTGTTCGCGGCGATGGGGCTTTCCATCTTGAAGATGTCGATGCCATAGCGTTCATCCACGAACTCGCGGGCGGTGTCGACGACCATCTCGGGTCGCTTGTTGGCATCTTCTTCGTACTTGCCGCCCTGGCCCTCGTTGCCCAGCGGGTAAAGCAGAGGCTCCAGCAGAAAAGCGATGTCATGCCGACGGCAGTCCCGTCCGACCTGCTCGACCAGCGCGCGCTGGTGGGCCTTGACTTCTTCGCTGGCATCTGGGCGCCACCACAGCATGAGCTTGACGCCGTCGGCACCCAGCCGCTTGATTTTTTCCACGCTCCAGTCGGGGTACCCGAAAGTTTTGCGCCCGCCTGCGGTCTCCTCGCAGTCCCACTGTTCGTAGGTCAGCAGCAGGCCACGGCGCGGATCCAGGTGTTGCGCAGCATAAGGATAGGCGTATCCGGGGTCCAGCAGCATGGCACTGGAGTGAGGGGACAGCATGTCAATCAGCACACGCTTGGCTTCGCCAACGTCTTCGAAACTCGCCACGTCAGTGCCTCGGCGCTGGCGCACCAGCGCCTGCACGCCGGGACGCTGATCCACAGCGGTCATTTTGAAAAACCCGCGGTCGTCGGACAGCCTGCGAAGGCACCAAAGTTTTCCGGCTGAAATTTGCATGATGTGTGATTTGGAATGTTAGTACCATTTAAAATATAACAGAACAAACGTTCCAAGTTGTATCGGGTTTTCCCTTGAGTTCGAATTGCGATCACCTTGATTGGATTGATTGGATTGAGTGGAAGGCAGTCCTGCCCCATGCTGCTGCCCGTCGCGTAGCGGTGGCCTCGTGGAGAGCAGGGCATTTTCCTTGGCAAACAGAATCCGCAGGATCCTGCGACGGTGTGTGCTCAAGGCTATTGGCCGAGCAATGGCGTGGAAGGGCCGCCGCCGCCACTGCCGTTGGCAGCTCGGCGGAGCGATTACTTCAGACTAGCTAGGCGCTTCAGCGCGAATCTCTTCGACCTTGTTCGCGCTGCGGCAATCGCTGACTGCTGCGAATCACCGACCGGGTGCAAGTAAAGGCGCATCAATACGATGTGATTTCAGGACTTTGCTGAGAAGACGCCCTTAACGAATGCAGCCGCGGCGACACGCACGAGGTTGCACTTGACGTCATCGATTGCCAAATTCTGGACCCATGCTTGCAGAGCAAAAAAAACCCGGCTGATGCCGGGTTTAAGAGGTTACGGCTTTCGCCGCTCTCATGAACAACCGTTTAAAGCGCGTCGTCTTCCATCGAGGCATGAATCTCGCGCTCGAGTTCCAGCAATTCGGCCCTCACTTCATTGATGGCCTTCTGGTCAATGATGAGGGCGCTCGTGAGCATGCGCAATTGGACTTGAAGGACCGTATAGCGCGCTGTCAGATCTGTTTCCATAGCTGTTCCTCATTCACAACTTTCATTTCGACTCCTCGGCGGCCTCGTCTGCCTGACTTCACGTCATCCACTTTTCGCCAACTCGGCGACAACTCCGTCTTCTGAAAAATTGACCATAGCCAAGCAGTCGTGAAAAATTTGTAGGCGTTTTCGCCGACACGATGCAGGTGTCACCAAAGGCACCTCGAAGCTGGCGTGTGCTTCACATGGCGCAGGATGACGCACCCGTCTCGTGTTGCATTCCATGTCAACGCCTCGCACCCTAGGTGCGTGATGCTCCCTTCCTTGCTGCTGAAGCCCTTCACCGCTTTAAGGATTCCTACAGAGCAAGACGCAGCGCTCTTAAAGGGCTGCCGAGGCTGCGGGGCGATAGTGAGCTTTCCGGTGAGAACTTAAGAAACTTAAGAACTTCTCGTGGCGGACTTTTTAATCATCAAGGAGATATTTATGAAACTTCGACTTTTGGCCATTGCCGCTGTCATCGGGTTCCTGGGCGGGACTGCCCTTGCGCAGTCATCGTCCGGCTCATCCGGTTCGTCGGGTGCGTCTGGCCCTTCCGGTTCTTCAGGCTCGTCTTCGGGCTCTACTGCTAACCAGAGCACCGGACAGGGCGCTGCAGGCGCTCCGTCGCGCAGGGCAAGTGCGGCAGCAGGAAGCTCGCGCGGTGACAGCCGTTCGGGTTCCGGTTCGAGCGGCTCTTCATCAGGTAGCGGCTCGGGCACCAGCGGTTCGGGTTCTTCTGGCTCAGGCTCCGGCGGTTCGGGGATTTCGGGTTCGGGTTCTTCTGGTTCTACGGGCGCTGGCTCTACTGGCTCTTCGGGTTCCTCCGGCTCCGGATCAACGGGCTCAGGCTCGACCGGCCGCTGACCATGCATCCCGGGAGCAGTGCTGTCCAGAGCCAATGCGCTCCCGGGTATTTTTGATGCGCGCGAAAAGCAGATACTTTTGGAGGCATCACGGGTGAATACCGAAGCCAACGCAGGCAGCAGAAGCGAACAATCTGCGAGAGTCGCTGGCCCGGATTTTTGAGTAGCGGAGTCATCGAGGGTGCTGGGCTTTCGGTTATTGCGAAGAGGCGGTTTCCGGGGAAAATTATTAGCCTTGTTGAATTCCGCTGAAGTCTGACCCGAGAGGTACGGATAAATACTTGGACTGGTTTATTTGTACATCCAAGGCTCTTTCGATATGCGATGGAATTCAACAGCGCAGGCCGTTGCGCGTTTACATTCAGCGCGGCCGCGCGTACCCAACTTTGCAAAAAACGTGGGTTGACCATGAGGCGGCGGCTGACAGCCCCGGGCTAGGCTGTCCCACACAGAGCGGTTTCCGGTCCCGGCACCATTGTGAAAACGCGTGGATCAGCAGCAAGAGTGCGGGATAGTGCCTCTGCTCTCCACATTCGCAGACAACCCACACCATAGGATTCTTCATGGCAACCAGCAGCATTCTCGGCGGGGCCGAACCTCCCGAAGAGGTCGGCGGCAAGGACACACGTTCACTCGGTCCGAGTGACAACTCCGACAGCGGCAGCGACACATTGGGTGCTTACGGCGATGAGGCCGCGAGCGACACCGATGCCACAGGCACGGGAGAGCGCGCGAGCATCGGGCCAGGCACCGGCCTGTTGGGTGCGGACGTGATGCCCGACCACATCGAGCAGGTACCCGGCGACAGCGACGCCATCGACGCGGTCAGCGACAGGCAACAGATCCAGGACCTGGCGGCCGAAGATCCCGATGCGATCGACGACGCGATGGATGACAAATCAATTGCGTCAGGCCGATCCTGAGCGCGGGCAGCGCCTGGAGGGGAGGGGGAGCACGGCCGCCGGACCCAGCCCGAGCAAAGATCTGGCGAAGCGCATCCAGGCAACGCTGCGTCGCCGCTTTGGCCTGAATCGGCTGCGCGAAGGTCAGGAGGCAGTCATCGCGCGCGTGCTGGGCGGGCGCCCCACACTGGCGGTGATGCCCACCGGCGCAGGAAAATCGCTGTGTTACCAGTTGCCCGCGCTGCTGCTGCCTGGCACCACCCTGGTGGTATCGCCGCTGATCGCGCTGATGCAGGACCAGTATGACGCCTTGCGGCAGCGCGGCATTGCGGCGGTGCAGCTCAACAGCTCGCTGGATGCCGAGGCCTTGCACCAGGCCGAACAGGCCATTGGCGACGGCAGCGCGCGCATCATCCTTACCACGCCGGAAAGGCTGACGGACCCGCAGTTCATGGCCTTGATGCAGCGTCACCGCGTGAGCCTCCTGGTGGTGGATGAGGCGCATTGCATCTCCCAATGGGGTCACGACTTTCGTCCGGCTTTCCTGGAAATTGCCCCGTCCATCAAGAAACTGGGCAAGCCCGCCGTGCTGGCATTGACGGCCACCGCCACCGAAGAGGTAACCCGCGACATCCGAGATCAACTGGGCATACCCCGGGACGGTGTGGTCAACACAGGCGCCTACCGGCCCAACCTGCATTACCGCGTCGAGCAGGTGGCCCGTGAAGCCGACAAAATAGAAAAAACCGTGACGATGGTTCAGGCCAGCGCGGGGCCCGGCGTGGTTTACACCGCCACCATCCGCGCTGCGCAGACGGTTTATGAGGCCTTGCAGGCCGCAGGAGAATCGGTTGCGCTGTACCACGGAAAGCGCAGCACCGCCGAGCGTTATGAGGCCCAGGATGCATTCATGCACGGCAGGACGCGGGTGATGGTTGCTACCAACGCGTTTGGTCTCGGCATCGACAAACCGGACATCCGCTTCGTGCTGCACTACCAGATGCCTTCGGGCCTGGACGCCTACTACCAGGAGTCCGGCCGTGCCGGGCGCGACGGCGAGGTGTCGCGATGCACGCTGCTCTTTCGGCGCAGCGATCGGGCGGTGCAGCGGTTTTTCATGAGCGGCCGCTACCCCGGCACCGAAGAGGTGGCGGCCCTGCACCGGGCCCTGATGCAGGCGCCGCCCGATGACAAGGGGTGGACCCTGCCAGCTTTGCAGGCACACCTTGGGCGCCCGTTGAACAAGCTCAAGGTGGCAGCCAGCCTGTTGCGTCGCCAACGCATGGTCGGGCAGCGCCCGGGCGGCGAGCTTTACCTCCTCAAGCAGGAGATGAACGAGCCTGACATGGACCGCTGGTTGCAGCGCTACCGTGACAAGCGAGAGCAGGACCAGGAAACGCTGGAGAAGATGGTTTTTTACGCGCAGACCGGCTTGTGCCGCTGGCGCGTGTTGCTTGAGCACCTTCAGGAGGACGAGGGCTTCGGTCAATGCGGTAGCTGTGACAACTGCAGGCGCATTGCCGCGCACCAGGCCGAGGTGGCTGAGCGTGCGGTCGTGGAGACGCTTGAAGCTCTTTTGCCCGGCCGCGCGCCGGGCAATGGCCGCACCCCGGAACATTTGAAGTTGGCCGCGCGCGTCTTCAAGCCTGATGACCTGGTGCGTGTCCGCCGTTATGGCCAAGGCAGGGTGGTCGCCGCCGACAGCCTGTCGGTAACCGTGGAATTTGCCCGCGGCGAGCAGCGCAGCTTCCAGGCGGCCTATGT
>JAJKJM010000018.1 GCA_021153985.1 Polaromonas sp. | reverse complement strand
CAGCGCACTTTGCGACAGCGCGCTGTTGCGCACCTGCCGCACCTCGATCTGCAGGTTGCGCATCGGGACGGCTTCTGGATTTGCTATCGAATTGGTAGCTGGCTGTGCATGCAGGACATGGGCTGCAGGAACTATTGATGCTAAAACCAGGGCGAAGGCGAGATGCCGAAATGAGGTCATGTGAACTCCTGAGTGGCAAAGGGGAACAGGAAAACAGAAAGCCGTGCCGCGGCGCAGCCGCTCACGGGATTTTGCCCCGTGCCGCGCAAGTCACGCTAACATCGCACTCAGTCAACGCCCACCCCGCAGTGTCATGCCGCGAACTGCCGTGAACGCCGTGGCCAACACCCGCATCCCCATGAGCCCGAAAATAAAAGTTATCGCCTGGATTTTTGGCATCTTCGCCGCATACGGCGTCAGCGTGGGCATCGGTGTTTACCGCATCACGTCGTCGGAAATTTTTCCGCTGGCCAAGCGGGGATTGGAAGGCTACCTGGTGGCCACGCAATCCAGCGAAGCCAACAAGCCGGTTTACTTCAAGTGGTGGACATCCTGGTATTTCAGAAACCAGAGTTCGAATGGCTGGGCGGAGATGAAACTCTGCACATCCCGAAGCGCATGCCACAACGTTATCGCCTATACCGATCATGAGCGCTGGCAAATCAATGTCGACGGAAAGTTGGTCAACACCGCCCCATGGACGGTTTTGACCAACGGCAAGTTGGCGAATCCGAAGCAAGCGCCCGCCAAATAGAGGGGCAAAGAGAGGGGTAGAGGCGTCAGCGGGCCGCCGCGGCCCTCATCGCGTCAAATGCCCCAGCGGCAGCGCGCTGCTCGCCTTGACCTCGCCCAGTGAAAAGCTGGTGTGCAGGTCTTTCACATTGGGCAGGTTGATCAGGTTTTGCAGCGCAAACTTGCTGAAAGCCTCCAGGTCTTGCGCCACCACCTGCAGCTCAAACGTGCCGGTGCCGCTGATGTAGTGGCATGAGACGATTTCAGGCAGTTTCTTGATGGCTTCTTCCAGCTGGCGTGTGGCGTCGCCGCTGTTGCGGTCGGCGTCCAGCCGCACAAAGGCCAGTACGCCCAGCCCGATCTTGTGGCGGTTGATCTCGGCCCGGTAGCCGGTGATAAAACCGGATTCCTCCAGCGCCCGCACCCGCCGCCAACAGGGCGCAGCCGACAGTCCCACGCGCGAGGCGAGTTCCGTGTTCGTCAACCGCGCATCAAGTTGCAACTCATTCAGGATGGCGATGTCAAACTTGTCTAATGTTTCCATAATCGCCACTTTACAGCAAGATTCTTTCTGGAAGTGGCCTAAATCGGGCAAACAAAGCAAAGACATATCAGGGCTGGCGGCATACACTTTGCATGCAACTAGAGGGCGAGCCCTAACCGGGTTTGACCCTTTTGCCGACCTGCCCACAAGGCGGTATTAAAAACAGTCCTGGAGACCCACGAACATGAACGCGCCCCTTCCTGAACACATCCGCAGAGCGCTGGAAACCGTCACCTTAGACGACAAGTACAGCCTCGATCACGGCCGCGCCTTCATGAGCGGCGTCCAGGCGCTGGTCCGCCTGCCCATGCTGCAGCGCGCTCGCGATGCCATCGGGGGCCTGAACACCGCCGGTTTTGTCAGCGGCTACCGCGGCTCGCCGCTGGGCGGCTACGACCAGGCCCTCTGGGCCGCCAAAAAGCATCTGGCCGCGCAAAACATCGTGTTCCAGCCCGGCGTCAACGAAGAGCTGGGCGCTACGGCCGTCTGGGGCACGCAGCAACTCGACCTGTATCCGCAAAGCAAAAAATTCGACGGCGTGTTCGGCATCTGGTACGGCAAGGGCCCGGGCGTAGACCGCTGCTCCGACGTCTTCAAGCACGCCAACATGGCGGGTACCGCCAAACACGGCGGCGTGATCGCCATCGCCGGCGACGACCATGTGTCCAAGAGTTCCACTGCCGCTCACCAGAGCGACCACATCTTCAAGGCCTGCGGCCTGCCGGTGTTCTTCCCGTCGAATGTGCAGGACATCCTGGACATGGGCTTGCATGCGTTTGCCATGAGCCGTTTTTCCGGCGTCTGGTCGGGTATGAAAACCATCCAGGAAGTCGTCGAATCGTCCAGCTCCGTGCTGGTCGACCCTGATCGTGTGAAGATCATCATTCCCGAAGACTTCGAAATGCCGGCAGGCGGCCTGCACATCCGCTGGCCAGATCCTCCGCTGGAGCAGGAAGCCCGGTTGATGGATTTCAAATGGTATGCGGCGCTCGCGTACATCCGCGCCAACAAGCTCAACTACAACGTCATCGCCGGTCCCAACGACCGTTTTGGCCTGATCGCCAGCGGCAAGGCTTTCAACGACACGCGCCAGGCGCTGGCCGACCTGGGCCTGGACGAAGACACCTGCCACCAATTGGGCATTCGCCTGCACAAGGTCAACGTGGTCTGGCCGCTGGAGGCCTCCATCACGCGCGACTTCGCCGAAGGCCTGCAGGAAATCCTGGTGGTCGAAGAAAAACGCCAGGTCATCGAATACCAGATCAAGGAAGAGCTCTACAACTGGCGCGCCGATGTGCGACCCAACGTGCTGGGCAAGTTCGACGAACCCGAAGGCGACCAGTCCGGCGGCGAATGGGGCCGCTCCAACCCGAGCGACAACTGGCTGCTGCGCGCCAAGGCCGACCTCACGCCGGCCATCATCGCCAAGGCGATTGCCAAGCGCCTGAAGAAACTGGGCGTGCCGGCCGACATCATTTCGCGCATGGACGAGCGGCTGGCCATCATCGAAGGGCGCGAGCGCGCACTGGCCGCCGGCAAGGCCGACACCGGCGAGCGCGCACCGTGGTTTTGCAGCGGCTGCCCGCACAACACCAGCACGCGCGTGCCCGAAGGCTCGCGCGCGGTGGCCGGCATCGGCTGCCACTACATGGCGACCTGGATGGACCGATCCACCTCCACCTTCACCCAGATGGGCGGCGAAGGCGTGACCTGGGTGGGACAGGCGGCTTTCACGACCGACGAACACATTTTTGCCAACCTGGGCGACGGCACCTACTTCCATAGTGGGCTGCTGGCGATTCGCCAGGCCATCGCTTCGGGCGTGAACATCACCTACAAAATCCTCTACAACGACGCGGTCGCGATGACGGGCGGCCAGCAGGTCGGCGAACGGCCTGAGGGCCACTCGGTGCTGCAGATCATGCAAAGCCTGCGCGCTGAGGGCGTGGCCAAGCTGGTCATCGTGACCGACGAACCGAAGAAATACGACGGCGCGCCGCTGCTGGACGGCGTGACGGTGCACCACCGCGACGAGCTGGACCGCATCCAGCGCGAGTTTCGTGAACTCAAGGGCACGACCGCCATCATTTATGACCAGACCTGCGCGACGGAAAAACGCCGGCGCCGCAAACGCGGCACGATGGCCGATCCGGAAAAGCGCGTGGTCATCAACGAGCTGGTGTGCGAGGGCTGTGGCGACTGCTCGGTGCAGTCGAACTGCCTGTCGGTGGAACCGCTGGAAACCGAATTCGGCCGCAAGCGCCGCATCAACCAGAACACCTGCAACAAGGATTACTCCTGCGTGAAGGGCTTTTGCCCGAGTTTTGTCACCGTCGAAGGCGGGCAGTTGAAGAAACCCAAGAAAGAGAAGAAAGGCGCGCCCAGCAGCCTGTTTACGGTTCCGGAACCCGTGCTGCCCGTGGCTGAAAACGCCTGGGGCATCGTGGTGGGCGGCGTAGGCGGCACCGGCGTCATCACTATCGGCCAACTCCTCGGCATGGCGGCCCATATCGAAGGCAAGGGTGTGGTCACGCAGGACGCAGGCGGCCTGGCGCAAAAAGGCGGCGCGACCTGGAGCCATATCCAGATCGCCAACCGGCCGGAAGCCATCTACACCACCAAGGTCGACACCGCCAAGGCCGACCTGGTGATTGGCTGCGACCCGATCGTGGCCGCCAGCAAATACACGCTGACGGTTATGCAGCCCGGCCGCACCTATGTGGCGATGAATTCACACGGTACGCCGACGGCCGCCTTTGTGACCAACCCTGCGTGGCAGTTCCCCGGCGGCAATTGCGAGACGGCCGTGACTTCCGCAGTGGGTGCTGACTTGCTCGGCAGCTTCGATGCCGAGCAGGTGGCGGTGCAGCTGGTGGGCGATTCGATTTATACCAACCCGCTGATGCTGGGCTTTGCCTGGCAAAAAGGCCGCGTGCCGTTGTCGCACGCCGCGCTCATGCGTGCGATTGAGCTCAATGGCGTGCAGGTTGACAACAACAAGGCGGCTTTTGAGTGGGGCCGGCGCTGCGCGCACGACCTGGCGGCGGTGCAGGCCTTGTTCAAGGCGGCCCAGGTGATCGAATTCGTCAAGCGGCCCTCGCTGGCCGACATGCTGGCCAAGCGGGTTGATTTTCTGACGGCTTACCAGAATGCGGCTTATGCGCAGACTTACCAGGCCTTCGTCGAGAAGGTGCGCATCGCAGAGGCGCCGCTGGGCAAGACGCTGCTCACCGAGGCGGTGGCCCGTTACCTGTTCAAACTCATGGCTTACAAAGACGAGTACGAAGTGGCGCGCCTGCACACCGATACCGGTTTTCTGGACAAGGTCAACGGCATGTTTGAAGGCGACTTCAAGCTCAACTACCACCTGGCGCCGCCCCTGATTGCGTCCAAAAACGACAAGGGCGAGCTGCAAAAGCAGCAATTCGGTCCCTGGATGCTGGGTGCGTTCAAAGTGCTGGCCCGCCTCAAGGGCCTGCGCGGCACGCCGCTGGACGTTTTCGGCCGCACCGAAGAGCGCCGCACGGAACGGGCGCTGATCGAGGAATACCGCGCCAGCATCGAAGAGGTTGTGGCGGGCCTGAGCGCTGAAAACCACGCTGTGGCGGTCGAAATCGCCCGGATTCCGGAAATGATCAAGGGTTACGGCCACGTCAAAGCGCGTCACCTGGCGGCTGCACGGCCCCAGTGGGCCGCCCTGATGGCGTCGTTCCGCCAGCCCCAGGCGACCCAGAAGGCGGCTTAAGAGCGCTGGCAACACCGGGCTGATGCGCCGGTGCTGCCCGCCAAAGCCCGGCCCGGCATGGGCTGTGGCTGACACTTGCGTGTAAACCCGGCTTGAAAAGCCCTTGGGCCGCGCCAGTTACCCCCTTCGTGCGGTTGACCGCCGCATACAATCGTGGGCTCTGCGCCCGTCCGTGCCCGGACGGCGCGCGCCAGTTTGTTTTAAAACGTTGTGGAGTTAGCCGTGTTCATTTCTTCTGCCTTTGCCCAAACCGCTCCTGCCGCTGCTGCCGGCGGCGACATGATGTCCTCGCTCACGGGCATGCTCCCCCTGGTGCTGATGTTTGTGGTGCTGTATTTCGTGATGATCCGCCCGCAGATGAAAAAGCAGAAAGAGCACCGCTCCATGATCGAAGCCCTGGCCAAGGGCGATGAAGTCGCTACCGCCGGCGGCCTGCTGGGCAAAGTCACCAAGCTGGGCGACGTCTACCTGACGCTTGAACTCGCTCCCGGCGTTGAAGTGCAGCTGCAGCGCAGCGCCATCGTCCAGGTCCTGCCCAAGGGCGCGATCAGCCCCGCCAAGTAATCAAAGAACCCAAAAGCATCGAAAGGCCGCACGGCCTGGAATGCAGGGCCGACTTGATGCCAAGCGCCCCTTTTTGTTCGTTTGTCCACCAGGAACAGCCCTCTCATGAATCGTTATCCGGCCTGGAAGTACGCCATTATTGTGGTCGCGCTGCTGATCGCGGCTTTGTACACACTGCCCAATTTTTTTGGCGAGGCGCCTGCCGTCCAGGTTTCCAGCGCCAAGTCCACGGTCAAGGTTGACACCGCGACCATGGCCAGGGTTGAGCAAACCCTGAAAGACGCCGGAATCGCAGCGAGCGCCATCGCCTTTGACGGCAACTCAGTGAAGGCACGCTTCACCGATACCGATACGCAGCTCAAAGCGAAAGATGCCATCCAGAAGAGCCTGGTGCCGGATGCGGCTGACCCCTCGTACGTGATTGCGCTCAACCTGCTGTCCTTGTCGCCTTCCTGGCTGGCTCAATTGCATGCTTTTCCCATGTATTTGGGCCTGGATTTGCGCGGTGGCGTGCACTTGATGCTGCAGGTGGATATGCAGGCAGCACTCACCAAGAGAGCTGAATCGCTTTCAGGTGACATCCGTTCTTCTCTGCGGGAGAAAAACATCCGGCACGGCGGCATCAGCCGCAATGGGCAGACCATTGAAATCAAGCTTCGGGACCCCGCAGCGCTTGCGTCGACCAAGGCACTGATTCAAGACCAGTTTGCCGATCTGCAAACCACCGAGGCCGCTGACGGCGCCGAGTACCGGCTGACTGCCTCGATCAAGCCTGAAGCCACTCGCCGCATCCAGGACCAGGCACTCAAGCAAAACATCGTCACGCTGCACAACCGGGTCAATGAACTCGGCGTGGCGGAACCCGTTATCCAGCAGCAAGGCGTTGACCGCATCGTTGTACAGCTTCCGGGCATCCAGGATCCCGCCCGCGTTCAGGCCATCATTGGACGGACAGCGACGCTGGAAATGCGCCTGGTAGATGACAGTGCCGAAGCACGTGCCGTCATGACGGGGGGCCTGGTGCCGTTTGGATCAGAGAAGTTCCCCGACATCAACGGCAGCCCGGTGGTCGTGAAAAAACAGGTTCTGGTCACCGGCGAAAATCTGACGGACGCCCAGGCCGGCTTTGAATCGCAGAAACAGGAACCCAACGTATCCTTGACCCTGGACGCCAAGGGCGGTCGCGTGATGCGCGATGTGAGCCGCGAAAACATGAACAAGCCGATGGCGATCCTGTTGTTTGAAAAAGGCAAGGGCCAGGCCATTTCGGTGGCCACCATCCGCGGTGAGTTGGGTACCCGGTTCAGCATTTCCGGCGCCATGAATATCAGTGCGGCCAATGACCTCGCCTTGCTGTTGCGGGCGGGCTCGCTGGCCGCGCCCATGGAAATCATCGAAGAACGCACGATCGGCCCCACGCTGGGCGCCGACAACATCTCCAAGGGCTTTCACAGTGTGTCCTGGGGCTTTGTGGTGATCGTGGCATTCATGGCCGCCTACTACATGCTGTTTGGCCTTTTCTCGGGCCTGGCCCTGGCCGTCAATTTGCTGCTGCTGGTGGCCGTGCTGTCCATGCTGCAAGCCACACTGACCTTGCCGGGCATGGCGGCGATGGCGCTTGCACTGGGTATGGCGATTGATTCGAATGTGCTGATCAACGAGCGGGTGCGCGAAGAGCTGCGCAACGGGGCCTCACCGCAAGCAGCCATCCATGCGGGTTACGAGCGGGCCTGGGCGACCATTCTCGACTCCAACATCTCGACGCTGATCGCCGGCCTGGCGTTGCTGGCTTTTGGCTCCGGCCCGGTCCGGGGCTTTGCCGTAGTGCATTGCATCGGCATCCTGACCAGCATGTTCTCGGCCGTGTTTTTCTCGCGCGGCCTGGTCAACCTCTGGTATGGCCGGCAGAAAAAACTCAAGTCGGTTTCCATCGGCACCGTGTGGCGGCCCGCCACATCGGGTGCTGTGGCGACGAAGTAATCACGGCCTTTTTTCCTGAGTTTCCCAAGGACCCCAGATGGAATTCTTCAAAATCCGGCGTGACATTCCGTTCATGCGGCATGCGTTGGTCTTCAACATCATCAGCTTTGCGACTTTCGCGCTGGCCGTCTTCTTCCTGATCACGCGAGGCTTGCATCTGTCGGTGGAGTTCACCGGCGGCACCCTGATGGAGGTGAACTACACGCAAGCTGCCAACGTCGGGAAAATCCGGGATACGGTGGCCGGCCTGGGCCTGACCGATGTGCAGGTCCAGAATTTCGGAACCTCGCGCGATGTGATGATCCGCCTGCCGGCTCAGAAGGGTGTGAGTACAGCGCAGCAGAGCGCCAATGTCCTGGCGGCGCTGAAGGCTGCCGACCCGGATGTGACGCTGCGCCGCACCGAGTTTGTCGGGCCGCAGGTTGGCGAAGAACTTGCCCATGACGGCCTGAAGGCGTTGGGCATGGTGGTCTTCGGCATCATGGTTTACCTGGCCTTCCGCTTCGAATGGAAGTATGCGGTGGCGGCCATCATCGCCAACTTGCATGACGTCGTCATCATCCTCGGGTTTTTTGCGTTCTTCCAATGGGAGTTTTCGCTGGCGGTGCTGGCCGCCGTGCTGGCGGTGCTGGGCTACTCCGTCAATGAGTCTGTGGTGATCTTTGACCGGATCCGCGAGAACTTCCGCCGCTACCGCAAGATGAACACGATCCAGATCATCGACAACGCGATCACATCGACCATCAGCCGCACCATCATCACCCACGGCTCGACCCAGATCATGGTTTTGTCGATGTTGCTTTTTGGCGGGCCCACCCTCTTTTACTTTGCCCTGGCCTTGACCATCGGTATTTTGTTCGGCATCTATTCGTCGGTTTTTGTGGCTGCTGCCATTGCTATGTGGCTAGGGATCAAACGAGAGGATCTCATCAAGGCTTCCGCCAAAAAAGATGAGGATCCTAACGACCCCAATGCAGGTGCCACGGTGTAAGCTATAGGCTAACCATCCAGGGCGGTTGTGGCTCCAAGTAACAAAAATAGCGGTCTTCTGGTCGAGCAGGCACGTGCCCTGTTCACGGAGCGTGCCGCACGAATACTGCCCACACTGGCCAAAAGTATTCAAGACCGGCTGTCCGCGCTGGTCAATGAACCGGGCAGCGCCCGCGACATGCAGGACCGCAGGGACGCCTGGCTGGCGTTCCAGAAATGCGGCGACGCCTGGGTCCGCGGCACCACGGCCGCATGGGCAGGGGCACGGACGATTCCCACTGCGAACTCATCTTCCAAATTCCTGGATAGCGGCAAATTCGAGTTGATGGGCAATGACGTGATGGAGGACAAGATTCTTGCCTCCCGTCTGGCCTTGCGCCTGCTGGATTTCGCCAGCTGGGAGCTCAACGACCTCAGGCTGCGCATACAAAGCCTGGAATCGATTGCCGAACTCCACAAGCAGGACATCCTTCGTCCTGAAGTGCTGGCCCAGCACCTGGTTGAACAGTGGAGCCTGGCAGGGTTGCAGCGTGAGGTCTGGGTTGCGGTGCAAAACCAGATTCAGAAGGACATGGGCGAACACCTTCTTGAGACATACCACGCCACCAATGAATTCCTGGTACAGCAGGGTGTGATGGCCGAGATCGACCTTAGGCCCCTCGTCAAACGCACGCCCTCTGCTGTCACGGCCCCAGCTGCCGGTAAGCCGGCGGCTGCCGAACATTCTCAGCAAAACCCCAGGCCCCGAAATTTTGCCGGCACCGGGGATGCTTCCGCGGCTGATTCGCGAATGGGCGGCAGTGGGTCGGCTTACGGGGGCGAAACCGGAGGCGGTGCATCCGGTTTCTCCGGACAATCCGGGCGCGGCGCTGGAGGCGGCCGCAGCGCTTCAGGACGCGGCCCGGAATCTTCCGGTCAAGGTACAGGGCGTGGTGGCAATGGCCCTGCCGGCCGGGATGCAACGGGTTCAGGCGGAGGCCGTTCCACGGCTGCCAGCGGTCCGGGTAGCGCAGCAGGTCCGCGAGGGGGTGGTGCTTCCGGCCCAGGCAGCCACGCAGAAGACCAGGCGAGGGCTGATGACGCGAAGGGCTCTCCGGCTTCGGGTACGGGCAATCCGGTCTACGATGAGACCCGCATGCAGACCGCCACCACGCCGTTGGCCAGGGCGCGCATGCGCGCACAAGGTGTCATGGGGCACCTCAAACGATTGCTGTCCAATCAGGTGGCGGGTTTTGACGACACGCGGCCGAGCCACGCGTCGCCGCAGCTCGCACAGGCCATGGCCAACGTGGAGCGTGTGCAGGACGGCGGGCTGGAGCGCACGCAGCTAGCCGAGCCATCAGGCGGGGTCTATGGCCAGGTGCAGGTCGACCAGGCCGTGGGCGTGTTGCGGGAACGCACCAGCAAGCTCAAGGAAGCGGCGAGCACATCCTCGGAGAAGGCGACGATTGAGATTGTCGCCCTGATGTTCCAGAGTATTCTGGCGGAAGACCGCATTCCGCCTGTCATCCGTGTGTGGTTTGCGCGATTGCAGATGCCGGTGCTGCGCGTGGCGATTTCCGAACCCGAGTTTTTCGAATCCCTGCAGCATCCCGCACGCCGGCTGATTGACCGTATGGGTTCTTGCGTGCTGGGGTTCGATGTCACGATTTCAGGCGGCGCCCTGGAAACTGAAATCAAGCGTGTCGTCCAGGTGATCGAGCAGTACCCGGAAACCGGACGCAGGGTATTTCAGCTTGTTTATGACGAATTCGACAAATTCCTCTCCCGGTTTCTTTCGCAGCACGGCAGCGCCGCCCGCGTGGTGAGTGTGGCCCAGCAGGTCGAACAAAAAGAGACCATGACCATCCAGTACACCATTGAGATGCGCAACATGCTCAATGACATGCCGGTTCGTGATGAGATCCGTGAGTTCCTGTTCAAAGTGTGGGCTGAAGTGCTGGCGATCGCCGGCATGAAGAACGGCCCGCAGCATGAGGAGACCCTCACGCTCAAGCGCGCCGCTGCCGACCTGGTGTGGGCGGCAAGCGCTAAACCCAACCGTAACGACCGCGCCCGCGTTATCGCCGACCTGCCCAAACTGCTGCAGCTGTTGCGCATGGGCATGTCCATGCTGGGTTTGGGCACACCCGAGCAGGACGCCCATCTGAAAGTCATCAGCGACACCCTGGCCGATGCATTCATGTCCAAAACCGATGCCATCTCGATGGAAAAGGTCGAAGCCATGGCCAAGCGCCTGACGAACTTGGAAGACTACTTGTCCGACGAGGACGTCGGCGATTTGCCGCTGGATACGGATAGTTTGGTAACCATGATCGGGATTGACGCGACCGACATCGAGGTGATTGCCGACGGAGGCAGCCACCCGACCGAGGCTATGCGAGCCTGGGCCAAAGAGCTTCAGTTGGGCACGTGGTTCAGCCTGGACCACAACGGTAAAGTCAGCCATGTGCAATTTGCCTGGTGCAGCGACCGCAAGCAGTTGCACCTTTTCGCATCCACCGATGGCCGTCACTTCCTGGTACAAGCGCGCCGGCTGGCTGCTTATTTGCAGGCCGGGTTGCTGGTGCCGACAGAGGAAGAAGCGCTCACCGTACGTGCCACGCGTGATGCGCTGGCCAAGCTTGATGCCAACCCCGAGCGTTTGCTGGGGTAGGCCTGTTCAGGGGTTGCGGCGCATTGCGCGCCAAGCTGCCTGACATGCAGGCGGGGCACTTAATGCGCCAGGCGGAATTCCGTATCGTCGCAGAGTTCGTCCAGGACGAGCGCGTCGGGTTCTTCGCCAAAACTCCAGTACACCATCAGCACGATGATTTTCAGGTCATCAAGTGTGACCGGATCACCGGGTGCTGCCATGGCGCGGTCAATCACGATTTCACGCATGTGGGGTGGCAGTACGCCGGATGATTCGAGAAAACTCACGAACCCCAGGCTTTGCGCGCCCAGGTGCATCTGTTCTGCAACAGAATAAACACGCAGGCTGCCTGCGGATTGCGGCTGGATGGGATAGGTGGGCACGGCAGACGGGCCCGGATTTTCCAGTGCCTTGGCTGGAAGGCTGATCTGTGTACCTTGGGCTGCGACATTCAGGCCATCAAGCCACACAAGGGCGGCTTGTATCTCCTCGGCGTCAAATCCCGCCGCCGTGAGCTTGCGGCTGAGTCGCTGAAGTTCGGGGCAAGCGTCACCTTGCCAGTAGTTCTCGTAGACGTACACAAGTACTTCAAACATGTACCCAATATAACGCAGATGCAGGCAGCTGTGTCAACCGGTTGCCAGGCGCTGGAACAAGCCGCCGGGCAGGCGTGCAAGCTGCCCCTGCAGTTCAAGCTCCAGCAATTGCGCTTGCAGCCGGGCGGTATCAAGACCGGTTCGCGCCTGCAATGCGTCCAGGCTGACGGCATCAAAGCCCAATGCCCGCATGAGCGGCGTCTCGGCGCACGGCTCTTCGATCCCATCGTCACCGTCAGCGCGCGAGCTGGCAGCAAGAGGCTTGATGTGGCCAGCTGAAAGATTCAGTTCCTCAAGGACGTCTTGCGCCACTTCCACAAGTTTTGCCCCTTGTTTGAGAAGCGCGTGGCAACCACGGGACTGTGGCGAATGAATGGACCCGGGGATGGCAAAGACTTCCTTGCCTTGTTCTGCAGCCAGCCGCGCCGTAATCAGTGAGCCGGATTGCAGCGCCGCCTCCACGACCAGCGTGCCCAAAGACAGGCCTGAGATGATGCGGTTGCGCCTCGGAAAATTCGCGACGAGCGGTGGGGTGCCCAGGGGAAATTCGCTGACGATCATGCCCTGTTGGGCAATCCGGTGAGCCAAGGCCAGATGCTTCTTGGGGTAGACCCGGTCCAGCCCGGTGCCGACCACGGCGATGGTGTCGCCGCCGCCCAACATTGCACCGTCGTGCGCCGCGCCGTCAATCCCCAGGGCCAACCCGGACACCACGCACAAGCCGGCGCTGCCGAAAGCCTTGGCGAATTGCCGCGCGTTGGCTTCACCTTGTGGTGTTGGATTGCGGCTGCCAACGATGGCGATATGGGGTACTGCGTTTTGCCCGTGGGTAAACCACTGTTTTGCGCGCGCGCCCAGCATGTAAAGCATCAGGGGCGGGTCTTCAATGTTGAGCAGCGCCGCGGGATAGGCCTCATCGCCCAGCGTGGCAATCAGGCGGTCATCGCCAGCCTGCAACCATTCCAGCGTGGTTTGCAGCAGGGGCGCCAGACCGGGAGGTTCGGTCTGGATGGCTTTCACAAGCTTGTTCGAGCCGATTTGTCCCAAGGCCGCAGCGCTTTGCCCAAAGATGGCCTGGGCCGATCCGAAGGCGGCCAGCAGTTTGCGTGCGGCGTCGTTTCCGATTCCGGAGGAGAGGGTCAGGCGCAACCATGCCCCAAGCTCTTGGGTATCCACGTCAGTAGTATTCGGGTAAATGCCAGCGGAGCGATGTCGCAGTCGCCCGCGATCAGCGGGCCTGCGTGGGCACGTCAAGCCGTGCCGATGCCACGCCTTCGAGGCGCTCCGCCTGACGGTGAGGTCAGTTTGGGTTGACGAACCGGTCGCCAACCTTCACGCCATCGGTGATTTGCAGGACCAATGCGTAAGACAGGTTGTCAAAGGTGCGGAACACCATCATCAGGCCATTGCGTTCATTGGGCAACTTGATCTGCGGCCGTGCACTGTCGGTTTTGTCGGCGAGCTTTTCGCCGTCTTTGACGATCGCCATGACATGGCCGCGCTCGAGCCCGTCTTTGGTTCCGCGGTTGATCACCACGACCTGGTTCTCCGCTGCATTGGCAACCGCGCTGCCGTAGATTGAGACAACCTGTCCGGAAATCCGGGTGGCCGGAGCATGCGGCACATAGCTCACCAGTTCCCTGGCAGGCTCAGGCATCAGGCGGTCGCCGACCCGCATTTCCTCTTTGGTGGCCACGATGTCAATGGTGGCGGGGACTATTTCTGTCTGCGCCTTGCCGTCTTTGCCCTCCACCTGCATGACCGACTCGCCACGCATGAGTTCGGCCTTTCCGATGTATTGGGCTTCGTATCCCAGGATTTGCTGGGTGGTCGGGTCCTTCAGGGCGGTGGCATTGCGATAGACGCGGTAGTCCAGCGGTTGGCCCTTTGCATCGCTCAGGGGCTTGCCGGTGGCCACGCCGCCCTCATACTCGCCGCGCGCGTAAGCACGGTCGCCGCGGCTGAGCAACACGCGACCTTCCTGGGCGGCCACGATCCGGGGTGCCCTGGAAAAGGTTGCGTCGTCAACAATGATGGCTTCCGCCAGGAATGGCTCAATCGCGTTGGGCGACAGCGTGGGGATGGACGCGTCTGCCAGTGTTTCAAAGCGGGTGCGCGGTGATACCCGGACGGTGTCCGTCGGCGGGCCTTCGCTGGAGGCCTGCCGTGTGCGCAATACCGCGCGCCCGCCGGTCTTGTCGAGGTAAAGCTGCTGCCCGGGGTAAATCCGGTGGGGGTTGCGGATGTCCTGCAGGTTCATGCCCCACAGCTCAGGCCAGCGCCAGGGGCTTTTGAGGAATATCCCGGAAATGGCCCATAGCGTGTCGCCCCGCTTGACGGTGTAGTTGTCAGGTGCGTTGGGCGACAGCTCGCTCAGGGGTACGCCCATCTCGGCGACCTGGGTCGCTGTGGCTTTCTGGGCCGGGGTAATGGGGAAGTTCTGGGCATGCAGACCGGCCGAAACGCCCAGAAGAGCTGCGGTTGCCATTGAAATTTGACTGAAACGACCAAAAATTGTTTGCATCTCTGTAGGCCCTCGGTGCTTTTATAAGGCTGGCAGACACTATCCGGGCGGAACCGGGCAGAAAAAGCCGCTTCTATATCTTGATAAATTACTAACGATTTTGTACCTAAGCCCTTGATTAAGCAACGATTACGCGATTCTGGGAATATCGGGATGCTGAAAAACAGGGAAAAGTGGCGAAAATAGCGACACCCTCCCCACATCCTTATCTCTGCCCTTTGCCTTTCCCCATGAGCCAGCTCACCATTCTTCGTTACCCAGACCCCCGCCTGCACACGGTGGCCAAACCCGTGGCGGCTGTAGACGCACGCCTGCGCAAGCTGGTCGACGACATGCTGGCGACCATGTATGACGCGGAGGGCATTGGCCTGGCCGCAACCCAGGTAGACGTTCATGAACGCCTGGTCGTGATCGACGTGAGCGAAACCCGCGACCAGCCCCTGGTGCTGATCAACCCTGAAATCACCTGGGCCAGCGAAGAAACCCGCGTCGGTGACGAGGGATGCCTGTCGGTGCCCGGTATTTATGACGGCGTGGAACGCTCCACCGCCATCAAGGTGCAGGCGCTCAACCTGGACGGAAAACTCCAGGTGCACGAGGCCGAAGGCATGCTGGCGGTCTGCATCCAGCATGAAATGGATCACTTGATGGGCAAGGTGTTTGTGGAATACCTGTCGCCGCTCAAGCGCAACCGCATCAAGACCAAGATGATCAAGCAGAAAAAGGACGAGGACCGCGAAGCCGCCCGCTGAGCGTTCCTGCGGCCTTGCCGGACAGGCGGGGTTTTGCCGTCGCCGCCACGTAGTTTTCCCGGGGGTCCTTAGAATCGGACCCCATGCGTGTCATTTTTGCCGGTACCCCCGAGTTCGCCCGAGTCGCCCTGGAAAAACTGCACGCAGCCGGTTTTGACATTCCCCTCGTCCTGACCCAGCCCGACCGCCCCGCCGGCCGTGGCATGAAGTTGCAGGCTTCGCCTGTCAAGCAATGGGCTGAAAGCGCACACGTCGCCGTTGCCCAGCCCCGCAGCCTGCGGCTGGATGGCAAATTCCCCGATGACGCCGCTGCTGCCCGCGAGGCCATCGCCGCTGCGCGCGCGGACGTGATGGTCGTCGCAGCCTACGGGTTGATTCTTCCCCAATGGGTTCTTGACGCGCCCCGACTGGGTTGCCTCAACATCCATGCTTCACTACTGCCGCGCTGGCGCGGCGCCGCCCCGATTCATCGCGCCATCGAGGCCGGCGACCTGGAAACCGGCGTCACCATCATGCAGATGGACGCCGGGCTCGACACGGGCGACATGCTGCTGGTCGAAAAATTGCGAATCGCCCCGCAAGACACGACAGGCTCCCTGCACGACAGGCTGGCCGGCCTGGGCGGGCGCCTCATCGTGGAGGCGCTGGAGCTCGCCGCGTGCGGCGGCCTCAAGCCGGTTGTCCAGCCAACGGACGGCGTCACCTACGCCCACAAGATCGAAAAACATGAAGCCCTGACCGACTGGACGCAAGGCGTGGCCGCCATTGAGCGCCGGATTCGCGCCTTCAACCCGTTTCCAGGCGCCGCCGGCCTGTTGGACGGGCAGACGCTCAAATTCTGGCGAGCCGACGTGTTGGCAGGCACGGCGCCGCCGGCAGGCACGCAGCCAGGCCAGGTACTGGCAGCCGGCCCCGATGGCGTGGACATCGCCGCGGTTGACGGCGTACTGCGCGTGGGCCGCCTGCAAAAAGCCGGCGGCAAGGCGTTAGACGCGGCAGAGTTTTTGCGGGGCTTTGAGATCCGGCCCGGCATGGTGTTCAGCCACGCAGCCGCGGGCGAACCGGCATGAGCAGAAAGAAGGTTTTGTGAAAGCATTGTTCAAGCACCCTGACTTTCGCGTGGGAGTGAGCGAGCTCTCCGCTGTGGCGCCCGGCATTGCCGCCTGGGGCTTGATGACCGGCGTGGCCATGGTCAAGTCGGGCATGAGCCTGGTTGAGGTACTGCTGATGGCCGTCCTGGTGTTTGCCGGCAGCTCACAGCTGGCCGCGTTGCCGCTCATCGTGGCGGGCGCCCCCATGTGGGTGATTCTGGCGACCTCGTTTTGCGTCAACCTGCGCTTTATGGTGTTCAGCGCCCACCTGCGGCCTTATGTGATGCACCACAGCCTGTGGCGGCGTATGGCCTTTGGCTACGGCATGGCCGACCTGAACTATGTGCTCTTTACCAAACGCTACCCGCACCCGGCCAGCGACGCCGCCGGCATCGAAGCGCAAGACGCCTACTGGATAGGCAGTTGCGGCATGAGCTGGGTCAGCTGGGTCGGCGCCACGCTGGTCGGCATCGCCCTGGCCAACTCCATCCCGCTGTCCTGGGGGCTGGGTTTTGCCGGCATCCTGGCCTTGCTGGGCATCATGTGCTCGCTGGCCACCACCCGTTTGCGCGCCGTGTCTGCCGCTATCGCAGGCGCCGCCGCCGTTGCCACCTACGCATTGCCGCTCAAGCTCAACATCCTCGTGGGCATCGCCGCGGCGGTCGTCGTTTGCCTGATCCTGGAAAAAACCGTACCGGCCAAACCCTTGCCGTCCGCCCCTGGAACCGGAGACGCCGCATGAACCAGACCGACCTCTGGACCGTGGCGACCATCATCGGCATGACGCTGGTGACCGTCCTCACGCGCTCCTTCTTTTTTCTCTCCAGCAAGCCCTGGACGCTGCCCGGCTGGGCGCAGCGCGGTTTGCACTACGCGCCCATCGCCGCGCTGGCCGCGGTGATCGTGCCGGAAATGGTCATGACGCAAGGCCATTTCATTGCGACCTGGAAAGACGCGCGGGTGTTTGCCGTAGCCGCCGGCGCCGCCTGGTATTACTGGCGCCATGGCGTGCTGGGCACCATCCTGGCGGGCATGGCGGTTTACTTGCCGTTGCACATGGGATTGAATTGGTAGCCCCCACGGTCGCTCACTTCGTGTAGCTTCCTGCCCCCTCAGGGGGCCACCCGCCTGCGGTCTGGCAAAGCCAGTCCCGCGGCTCATGCTGGCCTTGGTACGGCTCGCTTCGCATCGCGCTTGGTGGGTTCTGCTATCAAATTTGTAGCTAAGCGTGAACGTTCCACCTGGGCTAGAGGCCGATTTGATACCTGAATTTACGCTTTCCAGGCTTTGTCTGACGGGCCCCGGTACATACAGCCACCTACAATTTAAGGCTTTGGGCGCTGTGGCCCAAAGCCTTTTTATTCTGCGAGTCCTCCATGAACTTCATCCGTTTCTCCGACCTGTGTGCCAGCGGCAAAGTTGCCGGCAAGCGCGTTTTTATCCGGGCCGACCTCAACGTGCCGCAAGACGACAGCGGCGCCATCACGGAAGACACGCGCATCCGTGCGTCGATTCCCTGCGTCCAGATGGCGCTGGATGCCGGCGCGGCGGTGATGGTGACGTCGCATCTCGGGCGGCCTGTAGAGGGTGAATTCAAGCCGGCGGATTCGCTGGCACCTGTGGCCAGGCGCATGGCCGAGCTGATGAAGCGCGACATCCCGCTGGTGTCCGGCTGGGTAGAGGGTGTCGATGTCAAACCCGGCCAGGTAGTGATGCTGGAAAACTGCCGCCTCAACAAGGGCGAAAAGAAAAACAGCGAAGAGCTGGCGCGCAAGATGGCCGCGCTCTGCGATATTTTTGTGCATGACGCTTTCGGTACCGCGCACCGCGCCGAAGCCTCCACCTACGGCATCGCGCAATACGCGCCCGTGGCCAGCGCCGGCCCGCTGCTGGCCGCCGAAATGGACGCCATCTCCAAAGCGCTTTCCAGCCCGCGCAGGCCGCTGGTCGCCATCGTGGCCGGCAGCAAGGTCTCGACCAAACTCACCATCCTCAAGTCGCTGGCCGCCAATGTCGATCAGCTCATCGTGGGCGGCGGCATCGCCAACACCTTCATGCTGGCCGCAGGCTTGAACATCGGCAAAAGCCTGGCCGAAGCCGACCTGCTGGCCGAAGCCAAAGCCGTGATCGAGGCCATGAAGGCGCGCGGCGCCGAGGTGCCGATCCCGACGGACGTGGTCACCGCCAAAACCTTTGCCGCCGACGCGCCGGCCACCGTCAAGGCGGCCACCGACGTCGCCGACGACGACCTGATCCTGGACATCGGCCCGCAAACCACCGCGCGGCTGGCGGCGCAACTCAAGGCGGCCGGCACCATCGTCTGGAACGGCCCGGTCGGCGTGTTTGAATTCGACGCGTTCGCCAAGGGCACCGAAGGCATCGCACGCGCCATTGCGGACAGCAGCGCGTTCTCCATTGCCGGCGGCGGCGACACCCTGGCCGCCATCGCCAAGTACGGCATTGAAAAACAGGTCGATTACATCTCGACCGGCGGTGGCGCTTTCCTGGAAGTGCTGGAAGGCAAGACGCTGCCGGCCTTCGAAATCCTGCAAAAGCGGGCTGCAGGTTAAGGATGGTTGCTCCTTTTTTAGGAGCGGCTAGTCCATGAGGCATATGGGCTGCGGGCACGTTTGATGCAAAGAAGAGCGGCCTCAACGGCACGGGGCGGCGGCCTTGATTGGCTTCGGGGCTGAGGCGATACGGGTAATTTGGTACCGTCTTCGTAACCATTTCCATGTGAAAATCGGAAACTAAATTACAGGAGACAGACATGAAGATGCAGCGCCGCGGCACCAAAATCGTTGCCACCCTTGGCCCCGCTTCCAGCGATCCGGCCTTGCTTGAGCAGATGATTCGCGCCGGCGTCAATTGCGTGCGGCTGAACTTCAGCCACGGCACGGCGCAAGACCACATCGACCGTGCCAAGCTGGTGCGGGAGGCCGCCACCCGCGCCGGCCGCGAGGTCGCCATCATGGCCGACCTGCAGGGCCCCAAAATCCGTGTCGGCAAATTTGCCGAAGGCAAGGTGCAGCTTGAGCAGGGCATGAAGTTTGTGCTCGACGCGTCCCGCACTGAACTCGGCGACATCAACGGCGTGGGCCTGGACTACAAGGAGCTGCCGCGCGACGTCAAGGCTGGCGACACCCTGCTGCTCAATGACGGCCTGATCGTCATGACAGTCGACAAGGTGAAGGGCGAGCAGGTCCATGCCACGGTCAAAGTCGGCGGCGTGCTGTCCAACAACAAGGGCATCAACAAGCAGGGCGGCGGCCTGACGGCGCCCGCGCTGACAGCCAAAGACATGGAGGACATCAAGACCGCCATGAGTTTCCAGGCCGACTATGTCGCGGTGAGCTTTCCGCAAAACGCCAGTGATATGGAAATGGCGCGCCAGCTGTGCAACGTGGCCGGTGCCGAGTTCCGCCACAAGCCGGGCCTGATCGCCAAGATCGAGCGTGCCGAGGCGATTCCGAACCTGGAATCCATCTGCCGGGCCAGCGACGGCATCATGGTCGCGCGCGGCGACCTGGCCATCGAGGTCGGCAATGCCGCGGTGCCGGCGCTGCAAAAACGCATGATCCGCATGGCCCGTGAGCTGGACAAGGTGGTCATCACCGCGACCCACATGATGGAGTCCATGATCACCAACCCGGTGCCCACGCGCGCCGAGGTCAGCGACGTGGCCAACGCGGTGCTCGACGGCACCGACGCCGTCATGACCTCCGCCGAGACCGCCGCCGGCCGTTATCCGCTGGAGACCATCATCGAGATGGCCAACATCTGCGCCGAAGCCGAAAAAGCCGAGGACGTGAAACTGGACGCCGACTTCACCGGCATGACCTTTGACCGCATCGACCAGTCCATCGCCATGGGCGCCCTGTTCACGGCCCATCACCTGGGTTGCAAAGCCATTGTGGCGCTGACCGATTCGGGCTCTACGGCGCTGTGGATGAGCCGCCACCGTATCCATATCCCCATCTACGCGCTGACGCCCAAACTGACGACCCAGCGCAAGATGGCGCTCTACCGCAATGTCAGGCCGTTGCTGATGGACCAGAGTGTCGAGCGCGACACCGCGCTCGGCGACGCCGAGGCGCACCTGAAAAAACGCGGCATCGTCGACAGCGGCGACATCTACGCCATCACCTGCGGCGAACCCATGGGAGCGCCGGGCGGCACCAATATGCTGAAAATCTGCAGAGTGGCGTGAAAAATATGGCCCCCACGGTCGCTCACTTCGTGTAGCTCCCTGCCCCCCCGAGGGGGCCGCCCGCCTGCGGCCTGGCAAAGCCAGTTCCGCGGCTCATGCTGCCCCCACGGTCGCTCACTTCGTGTAGCTCCCTGCCCCCCGAGGGGGCCGCCCGCCTGCGGCCTGGCAAAGCCAGTTCCGCGGCTCATGCTGGTGAAATACCAGCCCCCCGCGTCGGCTGCTGGGTCTACTGCCTTGGCGTAATAAGAGCAGGCACTTGTGCCTGAGCGGGCGACGGCCTTTGTGAAATCATCTGGCCAATAACACTGTCTAACAGGGCCGCCGAGGCCCAGCACAGCCAGGCGGTCCAGAGTGTGTGGCTCATGAAGTGGGCGCCGCGCACCTGCTGGGCCAGCCCCAGTACCAGGCCTGCCAGCAGGGCGCTTGCCAGCCAACGTTGCGCCGTCCGGGGCACGGCGTGGCGGAACGCGAAAAAACCGCCGATAAAGGCGAAACCCGCCGAGGCGTGCCCGGCCGGAAAGCAGCCGCCGCTGCCGCCATCGTGCACGCCCCAGGCCCAGTGCGACACGTAGGCCACGGTGCCGCCGAACTCATGCAGCTCCCAGGGGCAACTGGTGAGGCTGTGCAGTTTGAGGGTGGACACCACCAGCAGCGACAGGAGGGTGGTCAGCGCCAGCTGGATGCGGCGTTCCACGGCCAACTGCCGTATTGCGCCGAAAGGCCGCGCGATGGCAGCCAGCAGCGTCAATTCAACCCCCCAGGGCAGCCAGCGGATGTCGTCGTGCAAGGTCCCGCGCCAGAACCAGTGGTCTTGCAGCGCAAAGCCGCCTGCGGAGCCGAACCAGTGCGCCATCCACAGGTCCAGGCCTGAATGGTCCCAGGCGAGCAGAAGTGCAAGGCCGAGTAGCGATGCCGGGAAGATCCGGGACACTGGAGGTGCGCTGTCGCCAGCGGAGCGGAAAGCGGTCATGGATTGAGTGGAGCGGGCAGGGAAGCTGCAAGATATCGGGGGCGTCTTAACTAACCCTTAAGGCCTTACCGGCCCTCTGGCACCTCCCTGCCAGGCGCTGGAGCGCCGACAATGGCGCCATGCGAATCCTGGTGGTGGAAGACGATGCCGGCATTGCCCTGGGCCTGCGAACCAACTTGCAGCAGCGGGGCTATGCGGTCGATGCCTGTGCGAGCTTGGCCGCTGCATGGACGGCCCTGTGCACTGAGCCGTTTGACCTGGTGCTGCTTGACCTGGGCCTGGCGGATGGGGATGGCGGCGATCTGCTGCTGCAGCTGCGGCATGCCCGCAAAGCCCTGCCGGACCCGCTGACGCCGGTGCTCATCATGACCGCGCGCGACCAGGTCGCCGACCGGATTTCGGGCCTCAACCTGGGCGCCGACGACTACCTGGTCAAACCCTTTGACCTCGACGAGCTTGAGGCGCGCATGCGCGCGCTGCTGCGGCGTGCGGCGGGCCGCGCCCATCCGCTGCTGGTTCATGGCGAACTGGTGGTCGACCCGGCCGCCCGCACAGTACTGCGCGCGGGCGAGGGTGTGGAGCTGGCGCCGCGCGAATTCACCTTGTTGCTTTTGCTGCTGGAATCGCGCGGCCGGGTGCTGTCGCGCCAGCAGCTCGAGGCGCGCCTTTACAACTGGCAGGATGCCGTCGGCAGCAATGCCATCGAAGTGCATGTGCACCACCTGCGGCGCAAGCTGGGCGAGGGCCTGATCCAGACGATGCGCGGGGTCGGCTACTTCATACCCCAGGACGAGCGCGCATGACACCGGCCAGCCTCCGCCAAGCCTCGCTCACGCGCCGCCTTCTGCTGTGGGTGCTGGCGGCGCTGCTGCTGGTATGGGCCGGTTTCGCGGCGGTGGGCTGGCGCACAGGCGTGCATGAAGCGGGCGAACTGACCGATGGGCAACTGGCCAGCACGGCTGCCCTGATGCTTAACCTGGATTTGCCGCCGTTTGTCGAAGCGTCGCGCGAAACTGCCCGCGCCGTCATTCCCTCGCTGAAAAACCACGATTACCAGCCCTCCCTCAGCGTGCTGGTGCGCGATGCCGGCGGGCGGGTGCTGGCCCGCTCCGGCGACGCGCCCCTGGCGCCCTTCAGCGAACAGGCGGGTTTTGCCGACTTGGCGCTGGGCACGCCGCCGGCGCTCTGGCGAAGTTTTTCGCAGTGGGACGCGACGCATGCGCGGCAGGTGATGGTGCTGGTGCGGGCTGATGAGCGCGACGAACTGGCCTCCGACGTCGCCGGGCAACTGGCTGAGCCGGGGCTGTGGCTGCTGCCGGCCGTGGCCATCGCGCTATGCATCGCCATCTGGCGCGGCCTGCGGCCTTTGCAGGCCTTGTCGCGCGACGTGGCCGAGCTGGAAGTGGACAAGGCGGAGCGCCTGCAGGCCCGTCACCCCTACCGTGAGTTCAATTCGGTCGTGCGTTCCATCAACACACTGATGGGCCAGCAGCAGGCTTCGCTTGAGCGGGAGCGTCAGCTCGCCAGCGAGGTGGCGCATGAGCTGCGCACCCCCTTGTCGTCCATCGCCCTGCAGGCGGCGTCACTGCGCGGAGAGCTCTCGCCTGCCGCGCGCGAGCAGGCACTGGCGCAGATCGGCGCAGACGCGATGCGGGCGGGTCATGTCATCACGCAGTTGCTGGCGCTGGCACGGGCCAGCCGCAGCGACTTGCAACAACAGATGCAGCGCCTGGATCTGGGCGCACTGGCCAGCCAGGTCGTCGCCGGCTATGCGCAGGCATCCTGGGAAAGCGGGCACACGCTCAGTGTGCAGGGCGAGGACGGGCTTGAGGTGTTGGGCCATCCGCTGTTGCTGGAGCTGGCCTTGCGCAACCTGGTCGACAACGCGCTGCAGCACACGCCCCGGAGCACTTTCATCTGTGTTCAGTGGGGACGGGACGCTGCCGGGGCATGGCTTCAGGTCTGCGACGACGGTACAACTGCCGGTGTGGCCGGTGAAGAGCTTGCCTCGCACTCCCCCGAAAGGCTGGGCCTGGGCCACAAAATCGTGAGCCGCGTGATGGACGTACATGGCGGGCACTTTGCCCAGATACCTGCGCCCATGCCCTTTACACGCTGTTACCGCATGGTTCTGCCGCTAATTCCCTGAATAACCCAGCTCCGCTCAGGCGTGTGATCGGCTTCTTTTTGCCGCCGTTAGAATGAAGGCCTCGGTTACTTCGCGGTTACGGCCCGTCCAGCAGCCCTTGCGCTGCGCGGCTTCCCGCCTTGAACCGGCCATTCACGGCAGCTTTTTTAACTTTCTGGGAATCTGATCATGGCACTCGTTTCGATGCGCGAGCTGCTGGACCATGCGGCAGTCAACGGCTACGGCATTCCAGCTTTTAACGTCAACAACCTTGAGCAGGTGCAAGCCGTGATGGAAGCGGCCAAGGAAACCGGCGCACCGGTCATCCTGCAGGCCAGCGCCGGCGCCCGCAAATACGCCGGCGAGCCGTTTATCAAGCACCTCATCGAAGCGGCCATCGAGATGTACCCCAACATCCCCCTGGTCATGCACCAGGACCACGGGCAGAACCCCGACGTCTGCCAGGGCGCCATTGATCTCGGTTTTTCGTCGGTCATGATGGACGGCTCGCTCGAGGCGGACGGCAAAACCATCGCCAGCTACGAGTACAACGTCGAGGTCACGAAAAAAGTCTCGCAACTGGCCCACAAGTACGGCGTCACCGTTGAAGGCGAGCTCGGCTGCCTCGGTTCGCTCGAAACCATGAAGGGCGACAAGGAAGACGGCCACGGCACCGACGCCACCATGACGCGTGAGCAACTGCTGACCGACCCCGAGCAGGCCGCCGACTTCGTCAAGCGCACGCAGATCGACGCGCTGGCGATTGCCATCGGCACCAGCCACGGCGCCTACAAATTCACCCGCAAGCCCACCGGCGACATCCTGGCCATAGACCGCATCAAGGAAATCCACAAACGCATTCCGAGCACCCACCTGGTGATGCACGGCTCCTCGTCGGTGCCGCAGGAGTTGCTGGCCGTCATTCGCCAGTACGGCGGCAACATGAAGGAAACCTACGGCGTGCCCGTCGAGGAAAT
>JAJKJM010000017.1 GCA_021153985.1 Polaromonas sp. | reverse complement strand
GGATTCGAACCTTGGACCCCCTGGTCCCAAACCAGGTGCGCTACCAGACTGCGCCACACTCCGACTAGTCAAATATTATAGCCCGAACCCGGTACACTTTCCCGCAGCCCCGTCACTTTTTTCCATTCACCGGCCCGCATCATGAAACTTCGCCCCGCTGCCCAGCCTGATCCGCGCCAGCCCGGCGGCGCGCCTTGCCATAGCGGCGCGGCCAGCGCATGACATTTTCAGGCGCCATCCCCAGGGCCGCGTCCTGGACTGACAAGGCCCTGACCCGCCTGGACGCGGTGTCCGGCTTGCTGGTGTTGCCGCTGTCCGTGCTGCTGCTGGCCCAGTGGCCGCTTCGCGAACTCGTGCAGGCCTATTCGCGCCAGGCCAATGACGCGGCGCAAATCCTCTTCGCGCTCTATGTGGCGGTGGCCATCACCACCGCCTCCAGAAGCCATGCCCACCTGGCCGCCCTGCAGCCACACCCATCCGGCGCGCCCCGTCCTCGCTGGCATGCCTGGGCGCTGCTGGCCTGCGTCGCGCCCTGGGCACTGTTCATGTTGTGGGCCGGCTGGCCGATCGTGACGGCCTCCGTGGCCTCTTTCGAGCGATTCAACGAGACGCTGAATCCTGGCTATTTCGTGATCAAGCTCGCCATGGCGCTGATGCTTTTGCTGGTGCTCGCGGAAGGCCTGCTCGAACTTCTGCCGCACGGCCGCAGGCCGGGCTCGCCATGAGCCTGACAGGCCAGCTTGCCGGCCTGTGGATGCTGCTGGCGCTGGGTGTGCTGATTCTCGCCACCGGGCTGCCGGTCTGGGCCTTGCTGATCGGCGTGTCCAGCCTGTTCGCGGCACTGGGCCTGGCCACGGGCGCTTTCGATCTGCAAATCCTGCAGGCCTTGCCGGTGCGCACGCTGGGCCTGCTGGAAAATGATCTGCTGCAGGCCATGCCTCTTTATGTCTTCATGGGTGTGCTGTTGCAGCGCCTGACGGTCGCCGACGCCTTGTTCTCGGCGCTGCTGCGGTTGTTTCGCCCGCTGGCCGGCGCGCATGGGCTGGCGGCCCTGGGGGTGGGCGCCCTCATTGCTCCCATGAACGGCTCAGTCGCCTCCAGTTCGGCGCTGCTGTCGCGCCTGGTGGCGCCGCGCATGGCGCACCTGGACACCGCGCAGGCTATCTCCATCATCAGCGTGGCCGCCACCATCGGCGTGGTGGTGCCGCCTTCGCTGGTCTTGCTGCTGCTGGGCGACGCCATGCTGCTGGCGCACCTCGAGGCCAGCCGCTTGCCCGGCTATATCGAGGCCGGCCAACGCATCATCAATACCCAGGACGTGATGCATGCCGCGCTGCTGCCCGCCCTCTGCGTGCTGGCGCTGTGGGCGCTGGTCGTTTGGTGGCGGGCCCGAAAATTTGAAGAAAAATCGCCTCTAGCCCCCGTCAGTCTTGCCCAAACAGCTATCGCTTTGATAGCAGGCGGCACCATTGTGCTGCTGCTGGCCGGAGTCTTCACCGGCAAGCTGTATGCGGTGGAAGCTGCCGCCACCGGCGCCGTGCTGCTGGTGGCTTCGGCAGTGATAGGGCGTTCGCTTTCAGCCGCCAGCTGGCAGGCGGTGCTGGCCGACACACTCAAGCTCAGCGGCGCCCTGTTTGCGTTGCTGGTGGGCGCCACCACCTTCAGCCTGGTGTTTCGCGTGTTCGGGACCTACCGCTGGATCAACGCGCTGCTGCTGGGCTCCACGCTGCCGCCGCTGGCGACGGCCGCCCTGGTGCTGCTGCTTGTGGCGCTATGCGCCTGGGTGCTGGATGCCTTCGAGATGATTTTTGTCATCGTGCCCATTGTTGCCCCCGCGCTGATTGCGCGCCTGGGCGATGCCCAGCAGGCGGCGGTGTTATTGCTGCTGGTGCTGCAACTGAGTTTTCTGATTCCGCCCATGGGCTATGCCGTGCTGATGGCCCGCTCGCGCTCAGGCCTGCCGGCCATTTCAAGCCGGCGACTGCTGGGCGCGTTGTGGCCCCTGCTGCTGGTGCAGGTGGCACTTACGGTAGCGGTGTTCGCCTTTCCTGCCACCGTGCACTGGCTGGACACGCCGGCCCCGGCGGCTTCCGCGCAAGCACCCATGGCCGAAGATGAAATCGCCCGCCAGATGCGCGAGATGTCTACCGTTGAACCCGTGGAAGCGGGCGCCTCCGCTTCCCCCGCAGCTCCCACAGCGCCTTGAGCCGCACGAAAATAGCGACCTTGAAACCCCTCGCAACAAGGAGACCGCCATGCCCATAAAAATCGTCAGACTGGGAACCGCACGCAGCGTCGGCGAGGGCCTGCGCATAGGCACCGTCAGGCGGCCACCACGCGGCGTGCCCAAAACAGAGTTCGCCTCTGGCAACTGGTATGACGTGTGGTACCCCAACCTCGCCCCGAGCCTGGAGACGATGAAGCTCGGGCAATCGGTCGAGTCCGACAAGGACTGGGCGGCCTTCAGCAAAAAATACCGCGCCGAGATGAACGAGCCCGACGCCAGCCGCAACCTGGATTTGCTGGCGGCCCTTTCACATCAAGCCAACTTTTCGATGGGCTGCTATTGCGAGAACGAGGCGCGTTGCCATCGTTCGCTACTGCGGGACTTGCTCAAGGAGCGCGGTGCCCTCCTTGCGTAAGCCGTGACAGAAGTCGGTCAGAGTTTGACGTATTCGTACTCGAGCGGATTCGCATTGATCCCGCGGTCAGGCGGCGCGATCCAGGCGGCCATCTTGCCGGGTTCGGTGACCCGGTTCATCAGGCTTTTCACAAACGCTGTGTCAGCCGGCGTTGGCAACCACTGGTCTTTCTTCGCTTCAAAATCAGCGGCGCTGATCGGGTTGCCCAGCGGGTCGGTGAAGTTACCGGCCCACACTCCGACTTCGCGGCGAAAGCGCGTTGACGGCAGGGTCAGCTCAAAGTCCACACCCGCCCGCTTGATGCCCATGTTCCAGCGCGTCACGCCGACGTTGCAGTCTTTCACGTATTCCAGGCGAGTAATCTCGTTCATGCCATTGCGGGTCGAGATCGTTTCGTTCTTCACGCCGCCCTGCCCGTTCGGCACCACGATGCTCATCTCGGTTTCCAGCTCGACGTGGTCGGCAAACTTGGCTTCGTCCGGCCGGCCCTTGATGCCATTGCTGAAATAGTTGGCGGCGTTCGACGACGCTTCCGAACCAAACAGGTCCAGCGACGAGGTGAACCAGAAGTTCATGAATTTCTGCACCGTGGGCAGGTCGATCACGCCAGCCTTGCGCAGCGTGGCCTGGTCGTCGGTGTCCAGCTCTTTCATCACTTCCAGCGTGCGCTTGATGACGCGGCCCACGCCGGTCTCGCCCACAAACATGTGGTGGGCTTCCTCCGTCAGCATGAAGCGCGTGGTGCGTGCCAGCGGGTCAAAGGCGGACTCCGCAAATGACTTGAGCTGGAACTTGCCGTCACGGTCAGTGAAGTAGGTGAACATGAAAAAACTCAGCCAGTTGTCCATGGGCTCATTGAAGGTGCCCAGGATGCGCGGCTTGTCGGCGTCACCGCTATGGCGCATCAACAGTTCTTCAGCCTCTTCACGGCCGTCTCGGCCGAAGTGCGCGTGCAGCAGATACACCATGGCCCAGAGGTGGCGTCCTTCCTCGACGTTGACCTGGAACAGGTTGCGCAGGTCATACAGCGACGGCGCGGTGTGGCCCAGCAGGCGCTGCTGCTCGACGGAGGCCGGCTCGGTGTCGCCCTGCGTCACGATCAGGCGGCGGAAGGTAGAGCGGTATTCGCCGGGCACGTCCTGCCAGACCTCTTCACCCATGTGGTCGCCAAAGCCGATCTTGCGGCCCTCTTCCTTGTCGGCCAGGAAGATGCCCCAGCGGTAGTCCGGCATGGGCGTGTAGCCGTAGCTGGCCCAGCCCGAGGCATCCACACCCACGGCGGTCCGCAAATAGACCTCCTTGGCCTTGAAATCGCTGGGTCCCATCTCGTCCCACCAGTTCAAAAACGCAGGTTGCCAGTGCTCAAGCGCGCGCTGGAGCTGGCGGTTTTCACCGAGGTGAACGTTGTTGGGAATGAGGGCTTGGAGGTCGATAGAGCTCATGGTCAGGTCCTTAAAAATTGTGTTGTCCCCTCTCCTCTACTTCTTGATAGTGGAGAGGGTTAGGGTGAGGGCCGGCGGCCTATAAAGCGGGCACGGGGAGCCCTCACCCCCCGCCCTCTCCACTACAAAGAAGTAGAGGAGCGGGAGTAAGAAAAATCAGATGCGCTTCCAGTCGAACTTGGCTTTTTTGCCGGTGCCGAACAATTTGAGAGCGCCGTCCTCACCCACCGCATTCGGCCGGATGAAAATCCAGTTCTGCCACGCAGACAGCCGCCCGAATACACGTGTCTCCATCGTCTCTTTACCCGGAAAACGCAGAGAGGCTTCCATGCCCGTCATCGCATCGGGCGACAGCGATGCACGCTCTTCCAGCATGATGCGGATCTCGTCATCCCAGTCGATATCGTCAGGCGTCAAAGTCACCAGGCCCAGCGCCAGTGCCTGGTCGGCGCGCAGCGGGCTGTCGCCGAGTTTTTGCAACTGCGAAATGGTGGCATCGTCTTCGCAGAAACGTGTCTGCAGGCGAGTCAGGCCATTGACGGCGGGGAACCAGCCGAAGTTGGCGGCGCTCAGTTGCAATGCGGGTGCGCTGTCGGGCGCATCAGGCAAGTCGAGCATGTAAATGCGGTCGCAGGCCAGGGCCAGTTCATAGAAGGTACCGGCAAAGCAAGAACCCGCATCCACCAGCGCAATCAGCGAGCGGCTGGTCACGTCCAGCCGGGCCAGCGTGCGGCGCAGCGCGCCTGTGGTTTCTTTCACCAGCCAGTGGTCTTTGAGTTTGGCCAGCACGCCGTCCATGCGCACCACCTGGCCGGCGTCGCCGCTCGTCTTGATGACCCAGGTGCCGACTTCCAGCTCATTGGTGCGCAGGTTCAGGATGGCGTCGTCCAGCTCGCGCTGCAGCTTCAGCGGGTACCAGTTGGCGCCGGCGGCCTCGATGGTTTCAGGTGTGGACTCAATGGCCGTGGCGGGCGCTTTTACCGTGATGGTGGCAATGCGCTTTTCACGATCAACCTGCGCATCCACCAGGCTGTAGTGGTAGCCGCTGTCGTCAATCAACGCCTTGAGCGCTGTAAGTTCAATGCCTTTTGAGGCTGCAGCCCGCGTGGACTGTGCACGGAGCGCTTCAATTTCTGTAGCAAGCAAGGCGCCGAACTGCTGCGGCTTGGCGTGCGCATCGATCAGCTTCCAGTCTTTGGCGCGGTCGGCGCGCACGCCTTCGCTGGTCGTGCAAAAGATATCGGCCAGGTCGCGGCGCACCTTGCGCTTGTCGGTCACGCGGGTCAGGCCGCCGGTGCCGGGCAGCACGCCGAGCAAGGGCACTTCAGGCAGGCTGACGGTAGACGAGCGGTCGTCCACCATGATGATGCGGTCGCAAGCCAGGGCCAGCTCGTAGCCACCACCGGCGCAGGCGCCCGTGACCGACGCGATGGCTTTCAGGCCGTCGTTGCGCGAAGAGTCTTCCAGGCCGTTGCGGGTTTCATTGGTGAACTTGCAGAAGTTGACCTTCCAGCCGTGGGTCGACAGGCCCAGCATGTAGATGTTGGCACCCGAACACCAGATCTTTTCCTTGCCCGACTCAAACACCACCACCTTGACGGCCGGATGCTCAAAGCGCACGCGGTTGATGGCGTCGTGCAGTTCGATGTCGACACCCAGGTCGTAGCTGTTGAGCTTGAGCTTGTAGCCGGGTTTGATGCCGCCGTCTTCGTTGATGTCGAGCTTGAGGCGCGCAACATCGCCCTCCACGCTCAGCGTCCAGTGCTGGTACTTGGCCGGGTGGGTAGAAAAGCTCACGAGCTCACGCTCCTGGCCTTCGATGACCTGCTTGAACAAAAGGGGTTCTGTCATGGCGTTCATGGGTGTCTCCGGTTAGGTCCGTTAGTCGCTGTCGCGGACGGTTGTTTTGGGAACGGCGCGTTCCAGGTCTCTCAGGCTTTGTTTCAGTGTGCGCGCAGCGGTATCGACCACGGCGTCAGCGCGGGCATACAGGGCCTCGCGGCTTGAGAGGATGCGGCGGATGTCTTCCATCGCCTCGTCCGTCGCGCCGCGGGTCGTGTCAAAGGGCCGCATGTCGCCTTGGGCGACCACGCGGGCCATGTGTTCTTCGGGGCTGGCCTTCAGCCACACACAGTAAAAGCGGCTCTGCAGCAGGTCAAAGGTTTCGCGTTCGCTCACGATGCTGCCGCCCGTGGTCATGACGACACCGTCCGGGTGGTCCTCCGCGATGCGGAACAGTGCGCGGCGCTCATAGCGCCGGTAGCCGGCCTGCCCGTGCAGCAGCAGGATTTCGTTCATGCTGGTGCCGGCTTCGCGTTCAATCTCGCGGTCCAGCTCAATGAAAGGCACGCCGCGTTCAGCCGCCAGCTGGCTTCCCAGTGTGGATTTGCCGGCGCCGCGCAGGCCTATCAATGCCACGCGCTGTTCACGGCCCAGCGAGTCGCTCAGGCCGAAGGTGCTGCCGAGCAGGCTGTAGGCCTGGTCCAGCTGGGCATCGTCCAGCCGCGTCAGCATGCCCTGCACACGGGCCAAAGCCGGCCTCGGCGCGTCCTGCAGCAGCTCGAGGATGGAGATATTGAGCGCCCGGGCAGCGGCCTCCAGCGAATTGATCGATACATTGCCCTTGCCGGTTTCGACATCGGCCAGAAAGCGCTCGCTAAGGCCCGAGTCGGACGCCAGCTGTTTGCGCGTCATGCCCCGGCGCGCACGCCAGGCACGTACACGGGCGCCCAGTTCACTGAGCGTGGCTTTCGATTCCTGATCGGACATGATTTCCAAGAAGCACCTGTGTAAAAAGTCGCCCTTTCAGGGCTTTGGCAGTTGCGTTTCGCTTGAATTGCAGTATACTTCAGGTTAAATTGATGTCAAGCAGTTTATTGCATCTTTTATCCGGAGACAGATGATGAAGCTCAAAATCCTCGTAGGCACCATGACCAGCACCGCAGACTATGTGGCGCAAGCGATCCAGATGGATTGCGCTGATCTGGTGAGCGACATTGAAGTACAGCTGATGGACAGCCTGGACATCAGCGTGTTCGACGCCGCGAATGCGGAAGATGCACTTTATCTCATCTGCAGCTCCACCTACGGCTCCGGCGATGTGCCTGACAACGCCCGCGCGCTGTACGAGTCGCTGGGCGCCAACCCCCAATTCCTGGGCCATGTGCGCTACGGCGTCATCGCGCTGGGCGACCGCACCTATATGCAGACCTTCTGCTTTGGCGGCAAAAAATTCGACGAGCGCCTGACAGACCTGGGCGCCCAGCGCATCGGCGATATCTGGTGCCACGACGCCAGCAGCGGCACCATGCCCGAAACCGAAGGCACCGAGTGGTGCCGTACGTGGCTGGCCGGCGCGCTGCAAACCCTGGGGGCCAGTTCCGCCACCGCCTGACACTTATCGATAAAAAGGCCTCCCAGCCCAAGCTGCATCTTGGCAAGCAGCTATTAAAACAATAGCGACAACTAAAAAAATCTGGAGACAAGCATGCAAGCCAGCAGCAGCGCCGACCATTCGGCAAGCCCGCCCCTTGTGACTATTCCGCGCGACTACAACGCCGCGCACGACCTGCTGGCGCGCAACGCCGCGCGTGCCGGCAAGATCGCCTTTATGGATGCACTGAGCGGCGAGCAGCTCACCTACGGCGAGCTCAGCGACCAATCGCACCGCTTTGCCAACGCCCTGCGCGCCCAGGGCTTCGCGCCTGAGAGCCGCGTGCTGCTGGCGATGCTGGACACGCCGCAATGGCCCGTCGCCTTTCTGGGCTGCATCCTGGCGGGTGTCGTGCCGGTAGCGGCCAACACACTGCTGACGTCGCAAGACTTCGAGTTCATGCTCCGCGACTCGCGCGCGCAGGGCCTCGTCGTCTCGCACGCCCTGCTGGCGTCGTTTGAGCCGCTGATCGAAAAAATCGCCACGCTCAAAACCGTCATCGTTGCGGGCACCGAAGATTCAACGCCCTATCCGTCGCTGGCCGGCATGTTGCGTGCGCAAGCAGCTACCAAAACCATAGCAAACACCTGCGCCGACGACGCCTGCTTCTGGCTGTATTCCAGCGGCTCCACCGGCACGCCCAAGGGCACGGTGCACCTGCACAGCCACCTGATCCAGACGGCCGAGCTTTATGGCCGCGGTGTGCTGGGCATCCGCGAATCCGACGTGGTGTATTCGGCCGCCAAGCTTTTCTTTGCCTATGGCCTGGGCAATGCGCTGACCTTTCCGATGAGCGTGGGCGCCACGACCGTGCTGCTGCCGGCGCGTCCTGCCCCAGCCGACGTGTTTGCGCTGCTCAAGAAATACCAGCCCACCATCTTCTACGGTGTTCCCACGCTGTATGCCGCGCTGCTGGCCGACCCGGCCAAACCGGCGAAGGCCGAGCTGCGCCTACGTGTTTGCACCAGCGCGGGTGAGGCGCTGCCCGCAGAGATCGGGAAGAAATGGACGGCCCACTACGGCTGCGAAATCCTCGACGGCATCGGCTCCACCGAGATGCTGCATATCTTTTTGAGCAACCGCCCGGGCCAGGTGCGCTACGGCACGACCGGCCAGGCGGTGCCTGGTTATGCGCTGCGCATCATCGGCGACGACGGACGTGAATGCGGCGACGGCGAAATCGGCGAGTTGCAGATCAGCGGGCCCAGCGCGGCCATCATGTACTGGAACAACCGCGCCAAGACCAAAGCCACCTTTGCCGGTGAATGGACCAAAAGCGGCGACAAGTACACCCGGGACGCTGACGGCTACTACACCTACGGCGGGCGCAGCGACGACATGCTCAAGGTCGGCGGCATCTACGTCTCGCCCTTCGAGGTCGAGGCCTGCCTGATGACACACGCCGCCGTGCTAGAAGTGGCTGTCATCGGCGTGGCCGACAACGACCAGCTCATCAAGCCCAAGGCCTATGTGGTAATCAAGCCCGGCCAGGCCGCCACCATCGACGAGCTCAAAGCCCATGTGAAGCAGCAGCTCGCACCTTACAAATACCCGCGCTGGATCGAGTTCGTCAATGAACTGCCCAAGACGGCCACCGGCAAGATCCAGCGCTTCAAGCTGCGCCAGGCGCACTGACACCCGGCCGGATGAAACGCCCTGTTTCGCGAAACAGCAGCGCGAAAAAAGGCCGGAATCACGGCCAAACCGGGCACGGGTATTGCTTTAAGCGTAAACAATTTAATCCTCAATCTCGGGTTTTACACTAGGGCTGCAGACGCAACGCACGCTTACTATTCGTCTAACTGTTTTCAGTCTCAACCAGGAGCTATTCCATGACTTCACGCCGACTTGTACTGACCCGTAGCGCTGCCGTGATCGGCGCCGCATCCACCGGCCTTTTGCTGCCCGAAATCGTGCGTGCGCAGTCCGCCAAGGTGCGCGTGGGCTTCATGCTGCCCTACACCGGCACCTTCGCCCAGCTCGGCGTGGCCATTGAAAACGGCTTTCGCATGGCCATCAACGAACAAGGCGGCAAGCTGGGTGGCCGCGAAATCGAATACTTCAAGGTCGACGACGAATCCGAGCCGTCCAAAGGCATTGAGAACGCCAACAAGCTGGTGCAGCGCGACAAGGTCGACGTGCTGGTCGGCACCGTGCACTCGGGCGTGCAGATGGGCATCCAGAAAGTCGCGCGCGACTCCGGCGTGCTGAGCCTGATCCCCAATGCCGGCGTGCATGCCGCCACGCGCAGCCTGTGCGCGCCCAACGTGTTCCGCACTTCCTTCAGCAATTCACAACCTACGCGCGCCCTGGGCAAGGCCATGATGGACCGAGGCCACAAAAAGGCCGTCTGGATCACCTGGAAGTACGCCGCCGGCGACGAGGCCTTCGAAGGCTTCAAGGAAAGCTACACCGCCGCGGGCGGCACCATCGTCAAGGAACTGGGCCTGCCCTTCCCGCAAGTCGAGTTCCAGGCCTTGCTGACCGAAATCGCCGCGCTCAAGCCCGACGCAGTCGCCTGCTTCTTTGCCGGCGGCGGCGCCGCCAAGTTCATTCGCGACTACGCCGCCGCGGGCCTCAAAGAGAAAATCCCTCTCTACGGCTCCGGCTTCCTGACTGAAGGCGTACTCGACGCCGCCGGCCCCGCGGCCAACGGCATCATCACGACCATGCACTACAGCGACTCGCTGCCGACGCAGCGCAACGGCCAGTTCCGCCTGAACTACGCCAAGACCTTCAGGATGCAACCTGACGTCTACGCCGTGCAAGGCTACGACACCGGCCTGTTGCTGATCCAGGGCGCCAATGCGGTCAAGGGCGACCTGAGCAGCAAGCCGGCCCTCTATAAAGCCCTGGAAAGCGCCGTGATCGACAGCCCGCGCGGCAAATGGACCATGAGCCCATCGCACAACCCGGTGCAGGACATGTACCTGCGCGTGGTCGAGAACAAGGAAAACAAGGTGATCGGAGTAGCCGCCAAAGCCCTCGCCGACTCCGGCGCCGGCTGCAAGATGAGCTAGAACGTGGCCCCCACGGTTGCTCACTGCGTGTAGCGCCCTGCCCCCCGAGGGGGCCGCCCGCCTGCGGCCTGGCAAAGCCAGTTCCGCGGCTCATGCTGGTATGAAGTCACGTGGGCCCTCCCGCCTCATTCTGGATAAAACTGGTACGAGGTGTGCTTTCTGTCTTGTAGCATCCTCACCATGACGCTCACCACCTACCTCCTCTACGTCGCAGCAATCGCCCTGCTGATCCTCACGCCCGGCCCGACGATGCTGATGTGCATGACCAATGCGCTCAACCATGGTCCGCGCAAGGCGATGACGTCCGTGGCGGGAAGCGTGAGTGCGGTGCTGTGCGTGATGCTGCTGTCGGCGATGGGATTGGGGGCGTTGCTTGCCGCGTCTGAAACAGCGTTTACCGTCGCCAAGGTCATTGGCGCGGCGTATCTGATCTGGCTGGGCATCAAGACCTTTCGCAGTGAAGCGGCCGTCTTTGACCCGGGCGCCGGCGAAGTCCCGGCGCAACGCCGTTCGTTTTTCCTTCGCGGTTTTCTCGTCGGCGCTAGCAATCCCAAGGCGGTGTTGTTCTTTGCCGCCTTCTTCCCGCAGTTCCTGAATCCGGCCGCGCCTTTTGTGCCGCAGTTCGCCATCCTTGCCCTCACCTTCATGGCGTTTGAGTTCAGCGTACTGAGCGGTTGTGCGCTCGGTGTCTCCCGGATTGCACCGCTGCTGCGCTCCAGCCGTGCCGTGCGCTGGTTTAACCGCGTCTCAGGCGGTTTGTTCACCCTGATGGGCAGCCTGCTTCTTTTCACCCGCCGTCATACCTGATCGGACTATGGACCTAGCCAACTTCCTCATCCAGCTGCTCAACAGCGTCCAATACGGCCTGTTGCTGTTCATGCTGGCCGCGGGCCTGACGCTGATCTTCGGCATCATGGGCGTGGTCAACCTGGCCCATGGCAGCTTCTACATGCTGGGCGCCTACCTCGCCTGGTCGCTCAGCACACTGACAGGCAGCCTCACGCTGGCCATCATCGGCGGTGCAGTGCTGTCGGTCATCTTCGGCCTGGCGCTGGAGTGGTTGCTGTTTCGCCATTTCTACAAGCGCGACCACCTGGACCAGGTGCTGCTGACCTTTGGCCTGATCTACATCTTTGAAGAAGTGCGCTCCATCCTCTGGGGCGACGACGTGCACGGCGTGACGATTCCCGATTTGCTCAGCGCCTCGGTTCCGCTGACCGACAACCTCTCCTATCCCGTCTACCGCCTCTTCATGTCGGGCGTGTGCATCGCGCTGGCGCTGGGCCTTTATTTCATGATCTCCAAAACCCGCCTGGGCATGAAGATTCGCGCCGGCGCCTTCAACCGCGACATGGCCGAATCGCTAGGCATCAACATCAAGCTGATCCACGCGGTGGTGTTTGCACTGGGCGTGGGACTGGCAGCGGTGGCCGGCATGATCGCCGCGCCGGTCGCCAGCGTGTACCCCAACATGGGCTCGCAAGTGCTCATCATGTGTTTTGTGGTGGTCGTGATTGGCGGCATCGGCTCCGTGCGCGGCGCGCTGATTTCGGCGTTGCTGGTCGGCCTGGTCGATACCTTTGGCAAAGTGCTGCTGCCTTCGATGGCGGGCATGCTGGTGTATATGTTGATGGCTGCTGTCCTTTTGTGGAAGCCAGAAGGACTGTTTAAACAATGAGCGCAGCCAAAGCAAATCTCGAAATCCTGCCGCGCGGCGTGCAGGTGGCGCTGGTGCTGGGCCTGATCGCCCTCGTCGCCTTCCCCTTTGTCGGCACCGACTTCTACACCCAGATGGTCACGCGCATGATGATCATGGCGATCTTTGCGATGAGCCTGGATTTGCTGCAGGGCGTGGGCGGGCTGGTTTCGCTGGGCCACGCGGCCTACTTCGGGCTTGCTGGTTACGCGCTGGCCTTTTTGACGCCCGCTGGTGAACCGGTGAGCCTGTGGTGGACATTGCCGGTGGCCGTGCTGGCCTCGGGCCTGGCCGCGCTCATCATCGGCTTTTTCGTGGTGCGCACGCACGGCATCTACTTCATCATGGTCACCATGGCGTTTGCGCAGATGGTGTTTTATCTCTTCTTTGACAACAAGGCGCTGGGCGGCTCTGACGGCCTGTATGTCAACTTCAAGCCCAGTGCAGCCATCTTCGGCTGGGTGCCGTTTGACCTGGACAGCAAAACCACGCTGTACTACTTCACGCTGGGCGCGCTGCTGCTGGTCTATGCCTTCCTGCGCCGCCTGCTCTGGAGTCCGTTTGGCCGCACGCTGGCCGGCATCCGCGTGAATGAGCACCGCATGCGCGCCATGGGTTTTGGCACCTTCAGCTACAAGCTCTCAGCCTTCACGCTGGCGGGTGCGCTGGCCGGGCTGGCCGGCTACCTGTGGGGCACGCAGACCGGCTACATCAACCCCGAACTCATGGGCTTTCACATGAGCGCGCACGCGATCATGATGGTGATCCTGGGCGGCATGGGCAATTTCGCGGGCGCCATCGTCGGTGCATTCGCGTTTGAATATCTGCTGCATGTTTTCAAAGACCTGCCGCAAGTCGGCAGCGTCAACCTGGGCAAGCATTGGCAGCTGTGGATGGGCCTTTTCATCGTGCTGCTGGTGGTTTTCGCACCGCGCGGCATCCTGGGGCTGGTTGAAAAATTCACCCAGCGCAAAGACAAGAACACGGCGGAGGCTGGCCATGAGTGAAGTGGGTGAAGTCCTCCTCAGTGCAAAGAACCTGACCAAGCGATTCGGGGGCCTGGCGGCCGTCAACGATGTGTCTGTCGATCTCTGGCGCAACCACATCCACGCGGTCATCGGCCCCAACGGCGCCGGCAAATCCACGCTGACCAATCTGCTCTCCGGCGACCTGCCGCCAACTTCTGGCACGGTCACGCTGGGTGGGCATGACATTACCGGCTGGACACCTGAAAAGATCTCGGGCAAGGGCCTGGGCCGCAGCTACCAGAAGACCAATATCTTTTTGCCCTTCAGCGTGTGGGAAAACGTGCGCCTGGCATCCCAGTCGCGCGAACCCCATACCGCGCACTGGCTCAAGCGCGCGACCAATTTCGCCTCCGTCAATGCCCGCGCTGAACAAGCACTGGAACTGGCCGGCCTGCAAAGCCGCAAACACGCCATCGCCGGCACCATCAGCCACGGCGAACAGCGCCAGCTTGAGATCGCCATGACCCTGGCCACCGAGCCGCAAGTGCTGCTGCTCGATGAGCCGCTGGCCGGCATGGGCGTGGCCGAGGCCGAGCGCATGGTCGCCCTGCTGCTGGCCATCAAAAAGAACCACGGCATCCTGCTGGTCGAACACGACATGGACGCGGTGTTCACGCTGGCCGACAAGCTGACCGTGATGGTCAACGGCCAGGTGATTGCCAGCGGCACGCCCGCCCAAATCCGGGCCGACGCTGGCGTACAAGCGGCTTACCTTGGCGAGGAGCACTGATGAACGCCCCCGAAAAACAAGTCGACATCCTGATCGGCGCGCAAGACATCCACACCTATTACGGCGCCAGCCATGTGCTGCGCGGCATTGACTTTCATGTTGCCCGCGGCGAGACCATTGGCTTGATGGGCCGCAATGGCATGGGCAAGAGCACGCTGCTCAAAAGCATCATGGGCCTGGTCAAGCCGCGCTCAGGCTCGGTCGCCATCAACGGCAGGCCCATGACGGGCGCCCCGCCTTATGAGATTGCCCGGCTCGGCATCGCCTACGTGCCCGAAGGCCGCGGCATCTTCGGCAACCTCAGTGTGGTGGAGAACCTCAAAATGGCGGCGCGCGCCGGCACCCAAGGCCAGCGCGACTGGACCTACGACCGCGTGCTCGACACCTTCCCGCGCCTGAAAGAACGCCTGGGCCACGGCGGCCAGCAGCTCAGCGGCGGCGAGCAGCAAATGCTGACCATCGGCCGCGCGCTGATGACCAACCCGGACGTGCTGATCCTGGACGAAGCCACCGAAGGCCTGGCGCCGCTGATCGCCAAAGACATCTGGCGCATCTGCGGCCTGATCCGCGAAACCGGCATCAGCAGCGTGATCGTCGACAAGAACTGGAAACACGTCACGCAGATCACCGACCGCAACGTGATCCTGGTCAAGGGCCAGGTGGTGTTTGAAGGCAGCTCGGCCGAGCTGCATGCCAAGCCTGAGTTGCTGGCGCAGTACCTGGGCGTCTAGTCTCAATAGTGTTCACTGAAGGCGGTTCGCCCTGAGCCTGGCCTGCCCTTCTTCGTAGACAAATGCCACTCCGGGCGCGATGATGGCGAGATCATCCGTGAGGTGTTTCCATGGCTCACCAAGAAAGGCCTCCGTGAAGATATTCCCGGCCACCTCGACGCTGGGCCTCACCGCGTTGGCGATGCTTGCCTTTGCGGGCAACTCGCTCCTGTGCCGCCTCGCGCTGCGCAACACGCCCATTGACGCGGCCAGCTTCACGGCGCTTCGCATCGCTTCGGGCGCGCTGGTCCTCTGGCTCTTCATGTGGCGGCGAGGCACCGCGGCCACCGGCAGCTGGCCGTCGGCCGCTGCGCTGTTCACCTACGCGGCCGCATTCTCGCTGGCCTACGTCAGCCTGCCGGCGGCCACAGGCGCGCTGCTGCTGTTCGGCGCAGTGCAACTCACGATGCTGGGCACCGGGCTGGCTCGCGGCGAACGGCTGGGCGCCAGGCAAAGCGTGGGCCTGGCAATTGCCGTGGCAGGCCTCATTGCACTGCTGCTGCCGGGCGCCACCGCACCAGGCTTGCCATCGGCCCTGCTGATGTTGCTGGCCGGCGTTGCCTGGGCCGTGTATTCGCTGCGCGGAAAACACGCGGGTGATGCGACGCGGGCCACCGCCGGAAACTTCCTGCGCGCCACGCCGCTGGCACTGCTGCTGGCCGGTTTGATGTTCCCGCAATTGACCTGGGATATACGCGGGGCGGCTTATGCCGTGACCTCTGGCGCGCTGACCTCCGGTGTGGGTTACATCGTCTGGTACGCGGCGGTGAAGCGGCTTCCCGCCACGACGGCGGCCTCGGTACAACTGTCAGTGCCGGCCATTACCGCGCTGGGCGGCATCGTCTTTCTAGGCGAACCGCTGGGCTGGACACTCGTTGCCTGCTGCGCGGCCATTCTGGGCGGCGTCGCCCTGGCGGTGCGCCCTTCGCCGCCGAAAAGCTGAAGCGAGGACGCAATTCCCACGCCGCGTCAGGCCGGCTGGTACACAACTTGCTCGGATTTTTCTGTCCGGTGCGCAGCACGCAGCAGTGCGGCGGCGACGGGCATGAAATCCCCTTCCCCCTCTGAAAGCAAGCCATGCCATCCACCCGCGCTATCAGCCGATCTTTCCTGGCGGGCCTCTGCGCCGCCTCCAGCCTGTTCGCTACGCTTTCTTCGGCACAAGACGCCTACCCCAGCCGGCCGGTCAAGGTCATCGTCGCGTTGCCGGCAGGCGGCAGCGTCGACATGGTGGCGCGGCAGATCAGCCAGCAACTGGCGACCGACCTGGGCCAGCCCTTTGTGGTGGACAACCGGGCCGGCGGATCCGGCCAGATCGGCGTCCCCGTGGTTGCCAAGGCGCCGCCGGACGGCTACACCCTCATGGTGTCGCCGGCGTCCTTCCTGACCACCAACAAGAGCATTTTCAAGACGCTCCCCTACAACCCCGAAACCGACTTTCTGCCCGTGACCAAGCTGGTCAACCAGGCCATGGTGCTGGTGGTGCGCGACAAAGCGAAGTACGCGACGCCGGCCGATATTCTTGCGGCAGCAAAGGCCAACCCCGGCAAGCTGACCTATGCCTCTTCCGGCGACGGCAGCCCGCAACACCTGGCCGGCCTCATGTTTGAAAGCCGCACCGGCGTGAAGCTGCTGCACATCCCCTACAAGGGCGGCGCCCCGGCGATCACCGACCTCATAGGCGGCGTGGTGGACATGGCCTTTGCCCCGCTGCCCGAGGCATTGCCGCACATCAAGTCCGGCAAGCTGCACCCGGTGGGCGTGCTGAGTGAAAAGCGTGCCATCTCAGCGCCGGAGATCCCGACATTGAAAGAAGGCGGCGTGAACAATGTGGTGCTGTCGGCCTGGATCGCCCTGCTGGCGCCCGCCAAAACCCCACAGCCTATCCTGGACAGCCTCAGCAAGTCCGTCAAGGCCATGCTGCGCGGCGACGCCAAAACCCGCTTCGTCGAAATCGGCATGGAGCCGGCCGTCGATGAAGCCAAACCCCTGGCGCAGGTGATTTCCGAAGAGATCCGGATTCACGCCGAACTTGTAAAAGCGGCCGGGCTGGTGCCGCAGTAAAACTGCCATGGCAACTTGCCTACTATAGTTTTGATAGCAGCCTGCCAAGGCGGTTATTGGGCTACGGCTATTATTCTTATTAATTTCAGAAGAGAAGCACTGGCATGCGCTACAGCAAAGAGCGCAATTCCCTCGCCGCATCCAGCAGCAAAGGCAGCAGTTCGCGCTGCATGACTTCAGGCCGCAGCCGTTGCGGTGACGACACCACGTTCAGCGCCGCGACCGTACGGCCCTGCATGTCGCGCAGCGGCACGGCCAGTGCATGCACGCCCAGTTCATGCTCTTCGCTGGCCAGGCAGTAGTCGTCAATCCGCACCTGGTCTACCAACGCGCGAAGCTTGCGCGGGTCGGTCGTGGTGTGTAGCGTCAGCCGGGCCAGGTTGCCGGTCTCGGTTTTCGTTTTTAGCCAGGCGTTGAAGTCGCTCTTGGTCTTGGCGGCCAGCAAGACACGCCCGGTGGAGGTGGCATGCGCCGGCAGGCGCGCGCCCAGATGCAGGCCATAAGCCAGCACGCGCGCCGGCGCCGACTTGCCATCGGCCGGCGACTTCCATTCAAAACCGCTGCGGCCGATGATGACGATCTCGTCGCCGTCCAGCACCGCCACCGAGAACGACTCTTGCGTCTGCGCGGCCAGCCGGTTCAGCGCAGGCTGGATGGCGCGCGGCAACCGTGCGGTGGCCAGGTAGCTGCCTGAGAAGCGCAGCACCTTGGGCGCCAGCCAGAAATAGCTGCCGTCGGTTTCGAGATACCCCAGGTGCGTGAGTGTCAGCAAGTGGCGGCGCGCCGCGGCACGCGTGATGCCGGCGCGCTCTGCGGCCAGCGTCGCATTCAGGCGCTGGCGCTGGGTGTCAAAGCTCTCCAGCACCGCCATGCCCTTGGCCATGCCTTCAATCATGTCGGCCTTGGCGATGGGAAAGGCAGAAAGCGCGCCGGGCTTGATAACGGTTTTGGGAGTGACCATTGCGCGATCATCGCACAAGCAGGCCAAACATCGTGCAAAGGCGCTCGCCGGCCCTAGGCACGCCGCGCGCGCCCGCCTACCCTCGGGGCAAGTGAAACAAGGCTCAACAGAGCCGCGGAGACAAACATGCGTGTACAGGTAGCAATCGTGGGCGGAGGCCCGGCCGGGCATTTGCTGGGCCAGCTGCTCTACAAGGCCGGCATTGATGCCATCGTGATCGAGCAGCGCAGCCAGGCCTACGTGCTGGGCCGCATACGCGCCGGCGTGCTGGAGCAAGGCACGGCCGACCTGCTCGACGAAGTGGGCGTGGGCGCGCGTATGCACAAGGAAGGCCTGGTGCACGGCGGCTTTGCGCTCGGCTTTGGCGGCGCACACCACCGCATCGACCTGAACCAACTCACCGGCGGCAAGAATGTCATGGTCTACGGCCAGACTGAAGTCACGCACGACCTGATGGACGCGCGCGCCGCTGCGGGCCTGCCCACCGCCTACGAAGCCGAGCAGGTCAGCCTGCATGACTTTGACGGGCCGAATCCAAAAGTGAGCTACGTGCAGCACGGCGTGGCGCATGAAGTCGAATGCGACTTCATCGCCGGCTGCGACGGCTTTCACGGCGTGAGCCGCGCCAGCGCGCCGGCCGCGGCGCTGAAGACGTATGAGCGCGTCTACCCTTTCGGCTGGCTGGGTGTGTTGTCGGACACGCCGCCGGTTTCTGAAGAACTGGTCTATGCCAACCACGCGCGCGGCTTTGCCTTGTGCAGCATGCGCAGCCACACCCGCAGCCGCTACTACGTGCAGTGCTCGCTCGATGACAAGGTCGAAAACTGGAGCGACGACGCCTTCTGGGACGAGCTGCGCAGCCGCCTGGCGCCCGAGCTGGCCGAAAGCCTGGTCACCGGGCCGTCGATTGAGAAAAGCATCGCGCCGCTGCGCAGCTTTGTGGCGGAACCCATGCGCTTTGGCAGGCTCTTCCTGGCGGGCGACGCGGCCCACATCGTGCCGCCCACAGGGGCCAAGGGCCTGAACCTGGCCGCCAGCGATGTGCGCTACCTGGCGCGCGCGTTCACTGAGTTCTACGCCGGCAGCGAAGCCGGCATCAACCACTACTCAGACACCTGCCTGCGCCGCGTCTGGAAGGCCGTGCGCTTTTCATGGTGGTTCACCTCGCTCATGCACAAGTTCCCGGATGCGGGCGGCTTCGGGCAGAAGGTGCAGGAGGCCGAGCTGGACTATTTGATCAACTCGCAGGCTGCGTCGACGTCACTGGCGGAGAACTATGTGGGCTTGCCGCTTTAAGCCTGCGCTTTTTGGGTGTGGCGTTGAATCAGGCGCCCGCTGCACTGACCGCCTGCCGGGCCCACACCAGCAACTGCGCCGGGTCATCGAGCAATTCCGCAGGGGCGGCGTAGTACTTGCGCACCTGCACCACACCGTTCTTCGTTGAGTAGCTGAAAGGCTTCGAACCCTTCTTCTCATAGGCCGGCCGCGAGGCGTCGTCCACCCGGAGGTACAAGGTGTTACCCATGATCATGGCGAACTGGTTGGCGCCATGCTTCATCGCGTGGCCGCCAAAGAACTTTCCGTCGCGGAGGTTTCCCAGCGGCGCCAGCAGTTCGCGCACATAGGCGACGAATTCGGCGTTTGCGCTCATGTTGAGCGCCCAGCCGCCGCGATTTTTTGCTTGAATTCCATGAAGGCCATTATGGCGATGAATGCCTGCCACCCGCCAGGCATTGCGGGTCGTTGAAGGTGGCCGGATTGGCGCGATCGCAAGTCAGTGAATCAAGTGCCATCGTCCGGCCGGGACACCAGCAGGTCACCCGGCTGGCAATTGAGGAATTCACAAATCCGCATCAGCGTGTCAAAGCGCACGCCCTTGACCTTGCCCTGTTTGAGCAATGACAGGTTGGCTTCGGTGATGCCGACATACGCGGCCAGATCTTTCGATTTGGCTTTGCGTTCTGACAGCATCACATCGAGTTTGACGACGATGGGCATGCGGCGAAAAGCGGGAAAGTTAAACGAACTGCGCGTTCTCTTCCGCCAGCGCCACGGCCTTGGCCATGACGGCGGCGATCTGCCACACCATGCCGGCGAACAGCAGTGTCAACAGCTCGTTGCTGCCAAAGCCCAGCGATAGCGCGCGCTGCCCCACCGGCGCGCCGGCGGTCAGCACCACCGTGATCAGCGTGGACGACACCACGCCCATCACCACCGAGGCAAAGATGCCCGCGGCAAAACCGCGCAGGTATTTGACGGTGCGCAGGCTGAAATATTCGGCCTGCGAAAAACCCGAGAAGCAGCGCATCGCACACACCAGCCCATAAGACGCACAGCACACGGGCAAAACGCCCAGCAACACGGCCAGCAGTTTCTGCCCCAATGTGATGTCCAGCGCTGCGGCTTGTGAAGCCGACATGGACAGGCCCGCTCGCAGCAACTGGGTCTCAACCGGCGTGCTCATCAGGTGGTAGGCCACCGCCAGAGGCAGCGCCACCGCCAGCAGGGCGCAGGCCAAGGCCAGCACGCTGCTAATGCCTTGCACATCAGGCCCGGACTTGGCGGTCGGAATGATGGTGTTTTTCAAGGGAGCACCTCTTTTGCCTTGTGAAGAGGGTTTCAGTGTCGCAGAATAATTTCTGTAAAACAATAATTAAT
>JAJKJM010000016.1 GCA_021153985.1 Polaromonas sp. | reverse complement strand
TCCTGGCGGTAGTACTTCACCCAGGCGTCAAAGCTGGCCTCGGCCACCGACTGCACCAGCCGGCCCGGCGTCTGCATGACCTGGTTGATGGTTTTGTTGAGCACCTTGAGGTAGCCCGCGTTGTCCAGCAGGCCCGCGCGGCGTAGGAAGAGGTCGTCGTAGTAGCTGGTAAAGCCTTCAAAGAACCACAGCAGGCTGGTGTAGTTCTCGCCGGTGTAGTTGTAATGCTCAAACTCGGCGGGCCGCAGCCGCTTGACGTTCCAGGTGTGGAAGTACTCATGGCTGATGAGGCCGCGCAGCGTGGTGTAGCCCTCGCCGGTGCGCGGCTCGCCCACGCGGGGCAGGTCTTTGCGGTTGCAGATCAGCGCGGTGGAGTTGCGGTGCTCCAGCCCGCCGTAACCGTCGTCCACCGCGTTGATCATGAAAAGGTAGTTCTGGAAGGGCGGCTTTTTCGCGCCGTGCCAGAAGCGGATCTCCGCCTCGCAAATCTTCTGCGTGTCGGCCAGCAGCCTGGCGCCGTCAAAGCTGGGCGTGGCGCCGGCCACCACCACGCGGTGCGGCACGCCGCGCGCATTGAAGGAGCCGCTCCAGAACGCCCCCATTTCCACCGGGCAGTCGACCAGCTCGTCGTAATCGGCCGCCTCGTAGCTGCCAAAGCCCTGCTTGTTCACGTCGCGCGCCGGCAGGCCGGTGGCCAGCGACCAGCCTGAAACGGCTTTGGGCGCCGGCACTTCCAGCACATGCGCCGCGTGTTCCTGGCCCTGCACCTTCAGGCACAGGCTGGTGCCGTTGAAAAAGCCGCGGTGCACATCCAGCCAGGCGGAGCGCACGGAGTTGTCATTGGCATAGACCTCGTAGCGCAGCACCAGCGGTTTGGCCGGCGAGCAGGCGACCTGCCAGGTGCATTTGTCCAGTTGCTCGGCATGCAGCGGTGTGCGGCTGGCCTGTCGGGCCTGGCGAGCCTCAAGGTGCTGCAGGTTTTTGGAAAACTCCCGCACCAGGTAGCTGCCGGGGATCCACACTGGCAAAGAAACGCGCTGCAGCGCCTCGGGCCGTGCAATCGTGAGCGTGACGCGAAAGAGATGGGCGTGGAGGTCGCCGATCTCGATGCGGTAGTGAAGGGGAACGGGGGGATTTTTGGGGGTGCCTGGCATCTTGCTCACAGAATACCCCACGTCAGCGGCGGCTTGCAGCAGGCGGGCCGCGCCGGCAAAACGGTTCGCACCGGCCAGGCTGCTTTGCTATGAAAAAAGGAGCTACCTGTGCAGGTTCTGCGCGGGCGCCGGCTATAAATGGCTTGAAAATTCTGGCGGCTTCAGGGGACTTTGGCCTCAGCCAGCATCTTTTCAACTTCCTGCGCGCCGATGGCGCCGGGTGCACGTTTGCCATTGGTAAAGAGCAGCGTGGGCGTCCCGGTGATGTTGTACTTCTGGCCGAACTCGCGGTTTCGCTTGACGGCGGCCATATTGCATTCGGTCGTCGCGGGTGCCGTGCTGCGCAGCATCCAGTCGTGCCACGCCTTGGTCTTGTCTTTGGCGCACCAGATGTTGCGCGACTTGACGATCGAGTCGGGGCCCAGCACGGGATAGAGAAATAAATAAACGGTGACGTTGTCTACCTTGGTCAGTTCGCGTTCGAATTGTTTGCAGTAGCCGCAATTGGGGTCTTCAAAGACAGCCAGCTTGCGCTTGCCGTCGCCGCGCACGATCTTGATGGCGTCTTCTGTGGGAAGCTTGTCGAACTCGATCGCAGTGAGTTTCTCGACGCGCTCTTCCGTCAGGTTGCGCCGGTTCTTCACATCCAGGAGATGGCCTTCGATCAGGAAGTTGCCCTGCTCGTCGGTATAGAAGAGGTCAAAACCGACACGAACCTCATAGAGCCCGTTCATCGGCGTTTTGGTCACTTCATCGATCTTGGAGAAGGCGGGCATTTTTTCCGCCAGGTTTTTGCGGATGGCGGCTTCCTGCGCCAACGCCGGCATCAGGCTGAACGCCAGCAGGCCGAGCACGGCAGTTGATTTGAGGTATCGCAGGAATTTCATCAATGTTCCAGTGTGTGTCGCTGTTTCTAAAGTCTTCAATCAACTGTCGCTATAAACCGGCGGCCTGCCGCGTCAGCCAGTTTTTCAGGAAACCGCTGCGCTCAAAGCCCTTCATGCCCCAATTGCGCAAGGCCTGCCAGCGTCCGTCGGTCTGCGCAAAAATCCCGTGCAGCCCGTCGGTTACCGCGCCCATCGCTGCCACGTCTGCCTTGCGCGCCCTTTCGTAGCGGCGCAGCAGTTTTTCGTCGCCCAGGCCGCGCCAGTATTCGCGCTTGGCAATCACCCCGGCCAGGCACGCGGCATCAGCCAGGCCCAGGTTCAAGCCCTGGCCCGCCAGCGGGTGCACTGTGTGCGCCGCATCGCCTGCAAGCGCCCAGCCGGGGCCGACCCAGTGGCCGGCACTCGACAAGGCCAGCGGCCAACTGGCCCGCTCACTGCTCAGGCGCAAAGAGCCGGTCTCTTCTCCGCAGACGGCTTGAAGTGCCCTGCAAAATTCTTCGGGCGGCATTTTCTCCAGCACGGCTGCGCGCTCTACAGAGACAGACCACACCAGCGCCGCCAAGTTCCCCTGTTCGGCGGATAAAGGCAAAAGCGCCAGCACCTGGCCGCCGGTAAACCACTGGCGGGCCACGCCGCCATGCGGCTTTTCCAGTTCAAGCCGGGCGGCAATGGCCTTTTGCGGATAAGGCTTCACCGTCCAGTTGACGGTGCGGGTGAGCCCGAATTCGTCACGGCTGGTGCTTTTCTGGCCTTCGCAAATCACGTTCAGCGCGGCTCTGGCCGGCGCGTGCACGGTTTCGATCTGCGGCTGGTAGCGGACCGCCTGGATCAGCTGCTCCTCCAGCGCGGGCACGTCGACGATCCAGGCGAGAGCGTCCTGGCCGACGCTTTTGGCGGTGAAGTCGAGCTTGCCGCCGCTGTCGCCCCAAACCTGCATTTCCAGTACGGGCGTGGCAAAGCGCGCATCGGGCCAGGCGCGCAGGCCCTCCAGCACGCTGCGCGATGCGCTGTTGAGTGCATAGGCGCGCACATCCGAGGCGGGGTGGGCGCCCGCGGGCTTTTCGGGCCGGGTGACAAGGGCCACGCGCAGGCGCTCGCGCGCCAGCAACAGCGCCAGGGTGCGGCCCACTACACCGTCGCCGCGAATACAGACATCGAAGGTCTTGGTCATGCCCCATTTTAGGAGGCAGTGCAAAATTGAGCCTTTGGGCGTGCCAATGGCCGGTCCAGAGCCACCCTGACCTGTGCACAGGATCTGCATTCATGACGATAAAGGCCTGCAAGACGTGAGCGATTCATCCAACAAAACCCCGGCGGTGTCCGGCCAGACGCCTTCAGACATCTCGGCGGTGATTTCACGCCTTTATGTTTACCCGGTGAAATCCTGCGCCGGCGTGCAAGTGCAAGACGTCATCCTGACCGAAACCGGGCTGGAGTTTGACCGCGCCTGGATGGTGGTGGACGCCAAGGGCCACTTCCTTACCCAGCGCGAGCTGCCGCGCATGGCGCTCATCAAACCGCAGCTCAGGCACAGCGACATGGTGCTGCGCGCGCCCGGCATGCTGGCGCTGCACATTGCGCTGGACCAGGTCGAAGAGCCTGTGCGCGTGCAGGTGTGGAAGGACGAAGTCCAGGCCTACGACATGGGCGCCATTGCCGCCCAGTGGTTCACTGATTTTCTTGGCCAGCCTGCGCGCCTGGTGCGCTTTGACCCCGAGCACAAGCGTGTTTGCAGCCCGCAGTGGACGGGCGGCGTGGAAGCGCTCAACCAGTTCAGCGACGGCTATCCGCTGCTGGTGATCAGCGAGGCGTCGCTTGCGAACTTCAATGAGAAGCTGGTGGCGGCGGGTTTCGCCGCCGTCGGCATGGAGCGCTTTCGGCCCAACATCGTGCTGGGCGATGCGCCCGGCGCCGATGGGCTCACACCGCATGATGAAGACCGCATCGACCTGCTGCAGATTGAAACAGGGCAAGGCGCCGTGCAGCTCAAGCCGGTCAAGCCCTGCCCGCGTTGCCCGATTCCCAACATCGACCCGGCCACCGCCACCAGCAGCCCCGAAGTGGGCGACATGCTGCAAACCTACCGCCAGGATGCCCGCGTCAATGGCGCGTTGACCTTTGGCATGAATCTCATCGTGCTGCAGGGCATAGACCACCAGCTCAAGGTCGGCCAGCCGGCGGGCGCGAGCTATCTGTTTGAGTGAGTTTTAACCGCGCGCAGCGGCGCCGGCGCGCGGGCCGTTGCGGCTGGATGGAGTGCCTCCGGGGCTTGCGGCCCGCTTGGGAGGCTGTCCGGCGCTGATTCAACCTCCGCCAGGGGCATGGGGCGGGTTGACTCCGGCTCCAGAAACCGGATGGGCCGGCGGGTGCGCGAGGCCATGCTGTGCAGCAAGTCGGCCAGGGCCGCGGATATTTGCTCATGGCTGCCAAGGCGTTCACTGAGCAGCACGCCTGCAACATGAAATTGCAGCACCACCTCCGGCTTCAGGCCTTTCAGCGGCATGAGGCCGGCCGCGATCAGGCGTGCTGCCAGCTCGGTGACTGGCGAACGTGAGGTAACCCCTTCGAGGATCAGGCCGAAGCGTGCCTCGTCAATGCGCCCCACGGTGTTGACGTCGCGCAGGATGCGGCGCAGCTTGATGACGCTGCGCAGCAGGCTTTGCTCGGCCACGGCCGTTCCCCAGGTTTTCTTGATGTACCGGTAGTTGACCAGCTCGATGTACACCACGGCGGCGGGTTCCTGGTCGCGCTGCGCCCGGGCCATCACCTGCTTGAAGCGGTCGTGGAAAAGGTGCGCAGCGAGCAGGCCCGTCAGGGCGTCCTGGCTGGACATGGCCTGCTCGCGCGCCTCCACCGCGTGGCGCTCGTGGGTGCGGGTGTTCAGCGCCACCAGCAGCAGAGGCACTTCAAGGGTCAGTGCCGCCATCAGGCCGTACTGGGACAGCCACGACACGGTATACAGGCCCAGGATGCTGGTGACAGTCAGGAGTGTCACCAGTCCCAGCGGGGTGAACGCCGCCAACACCCAGAAACCCACGACGTCCTGGCGGCGCCAGGTCATGTAAGCCCGGCTTGTTCCCAGCAGGACAACAGCGATCAGGTAAATACCGATGAGGCGAACGCCCGGGACGCGCTCCAGAAGAAGATAGGCCAGCGCCAGCGGCACACCTGCCATGCCAGTCCGGTAGGCAAGCCGTTCAAACCACTTGTGGCGCGGGCCCGGGCCGCACAGGTGGTGCACCACCAGCAGCGCCGAGCCTCCGCCCAGGATCGCCAGGAAACCCTGTGCCATGTTGTTCCAGGTGCTGAAGTTGCCCCACAGAAAATGACCAGCGAAACCTGTCCAGGCTGACACCACCAGCGCCATGATGGTTGCGTACACGGCATACCACCCATAAGCCCGGTCGCGGTAGACCCAACTCTGGACCGCGCAGGCAACGATCAGCAGCACCAGCGCCCCGAACACCACACCGATGGCGAGGTACTCCAGTTGAAGCCGCTGCGCCAGGCTGCTTCGGGTGCTGACCCGGACAGGAATGCTGACTTCCGTCTGGTGCTGTATGCGCACATAGACGTCGTGGACGCCGTTGTCCGGCAAACTCAGGCGGAAATACCCGTAACGGCCCGGTTCGGGCCAACTGGAGACGGGCACGGTGTCCCCGGCGGTCTGGGAAGTCCATCCTCCCGATGGGGCGCGCTGATAAACCGTCACCAGGTCCAGCAGGGGTATGGGGAACTCGAGCACCCAGTCGTGGTGTGAATCGGACGCCTTGGCAAAGCGGTAGTGCTGCCACAGCGCCGCGCGGGGCCCGAGCGAATACACCGAATCGGCGCCGGACGGCGCGAACACCGCGCCCTGATGGCCACCCGCCAGCTGGTCAATGCCGGCCTGGCCGTCGGGGTCTATCCAGGCGGCGCTTGCCGCGCTGGCGTCCAGCGTCGGGTGGGCGTCACTCAAAGGCACCACGGGCTGGGCATGCACCGAACCGGCCAGCAACCCCCAGAACCCCACCAGCAAAAAGGTGGCCAATGCCTGCCACAAGGCCCTCCACCTTCGGCCCTCCGCGCATCGAATACACTTCACAGCCTGTTTTTGAAGGTTTGTCATGAGTTTGAAGTGCGGCATTGTAGGCTTGCCTAACGTCGGAAAATCCACCCTGTTCAATGCGTTGACCAAAGCGGGG
>JAJKJM010000015.1 GCA_021153985.1 Polaromonas sp. | reverse complement strand
GGGTCGCCCTTGGGGTTGAGCTTGGGCGCGCAGTGGGCCATGCCAGCGCGCTCCAGGCGTCCCATCACCTGGTCCATCTCGTCGGCCAGCGTATCCATCGCACCTTGAGGGGTCTTCTCGCCCGTCACGGCCTGCGCCACGTTCTTCCACCAGAGTTGTGCCAGCTTGGGGTAGTCGGGCACGTTGTTGCCAGTCGGCGTCCAGGCCACACGGGCCGGGCTGCGGTAAAACTCGATCAGGCCGCCGTAATTGGCGGCGTTCTTGGTGAAGTACTCGTGATGGATGTCGCTGTCGCGAATAAAGGTCAGGCCCACCACCGATTTCTTGGCCGAGACGGTCTTGGAGGTGATGAACTGTGCGTACAGCCAGGCGGCCGCCACCTTGTTGGCGTCATGGTCCTTGAAGAAGGTCCAGGAGCCTACGTCCTGGTAGCCGTTTTGCATGCCCTGCTTCCAGTAGGGGCCGTTGGGGCCGGGTGCCATGCGCCACTTCGGCGTGCCGTCGGCGTTCACCACGGGCAGGCCCTTCTTGGTCATGTCGGCGGTAAAGGCTGTGTACCAGAAGATCTGCTGGGCGATCTGCCCCTGGGCCGGTACCGGGCCGGCTTCACCGAAGGTCATGCCGGTGGCTTCCTTGGGTGCGTACTTCTTCATCCAGTCCACATACTTGGTCAGCGCGTAAACCGCGGCCGGCGAGTTGGTGGCACCGCCGCGCGACACCGAAGCCCCCACCGGCGTGCACTTGTCAGCCGCCACGCGAATGCCCCACTCGTCCACCGGCATACCGTTGGGAATGCCCTTGTCGGCGGTGCCGGCCATGGACAACCAGGCATCGGTAAAGCGCCAGCCCAGCGATGGATCCTTCTTGCCGTAGTCCATGTGGCCGTAGATAGGCTTGCCGTCGATGGTCTTCACGTCGTTAGTGAAGAACTCGGCGATGTCTTCGTAGGCGCTCCAGTTCAGCGGCACGCCCAGGTCGTATCCGTATTTGGCCTTGAACTTGTCCTGCAGGTCCTTGCGCGCGAACAGGTCGGCGCGAAACCAGTAGAGGTTGGCGAACTGCTGGTCGGGCAACTGGTAGAGCTTGCCGTCGGGTGCCGTGGTGAAGCTGGTACCGATGAAGTCCTTGAGATCCAGGCCCGGGTTGGTGTATTCCTTGCCAGCGCCGGCCATGTAGTCAGACAGCGCAAGAATCTTGCCGTAGCGGTAGTGCGTTCCGATCAGGTCGGAGTCGCTGATCCAGCCGTCATAAATCGACTTGCCCGACTGCATGGAGGTCTGCAGTTTTTCGACCACATCGCCTTCCTGGATGATGTCGTGCTTGACCTTGATGCCCGTGATCTCCTCAAAGGCCTTGGCCAGCGTCTTCGATTCGTATTCATGGGTCGTGATGGTTTCGGACACCACCGAAATTTCTTTCACGCCCTTGGCCTGCAGCTTCTTGGCCGCATCGATGAACCACTTCATCTCCGCCTGCTGTTTGTCCTTGGACAGGGTGGAGGGCTGGAACTCGCTGTCAATCCACTTTTTCGCTTCGGCTTCGCCCGCCCAGCTATGGCCGGCCATGGCACACACTGCGGCCATAGCCAGCGCCGTATAACGCATCTTCATGACTTGTCTCCTCATAGTTCACTCCCCGTGGTTGAAGGCTTGTTCGGCTCCGGGGAACAATGAGCCGGATTCCTTTTTGCTTTTCACTTCTCTTTTCACTTTGCTCTTTTTCGCCGTCAGCCCTTGCGCATGATCACGGCGAGCAACACCATGGACAGCACAAAACTGATCCAGATCGAGGGGTCAGCTTCCAGCTTCAGCCAGCCGGCCAGCTTCCCGCTGATGCCGACAAAAATCAGGTTCACATAGGCCGCACTGAGCAGGCCGATAAAGAGCCGGTCACCACGTGTCGTGTCCAGCGGCAAGAAACCGCGCCGCATCGTCGTCGGCGACTTGATTTCCCACACCGTCATGCCCACCAGCATCAACACAATGCAGGTGAAAAAAATCGCCACCGGCGTTGTCCAGGCCATCCACTCAAACATATTTCGCTCCTTCTAGACTCGGCCCATCGCGAAACCTTTGGCGATGTAGTTGCGAACAAACCAGATCACGATCGCGCCCGGCACGATGGTCAACACACCAGCCGCAGCCAGCGTCGCCCAGTCCATGCCTGAGGCAGACACCGTGCGCGTCATGGTCGCCACGATGGGTTTGGCGTTGACACTGGTCAGCGTGCGCGCCAGCAGCAGCTCCACCCAGCTGAACATGAAGCAGAAAAACGCCGCCACGCCCACGCCAGCCTTGATCAGCGGCAGGAAGATGCGCACAAAAAAGCGCGGGAAGGAATAGCCGTCGATGTAGGCGGTCTCGTCAATCTCGCGCGGGATGCCGCTCATGAATCCTTCCAGAATCCATACCGCCAGCGGCACGTTGAACAGCAGATGGGCCAACGCGACCGCGATGTGGGTATCCATCAGCCCCACTGTGGTGTAGAGCTGGAAGAAAGGCAGCAAAAACACTGCCGGCGGCGTCATGCGGTTGGTCAGCAGCCAGAAGAACACATGCTTGTCGCCCAGGAAGCTGTAGCGTGAAAACGCATAGGCGGCCGGCAGCGCCACGGTAATCGATATCACCGTATTGATGGCGACGTAGATCAGGCTGTTGATGTAACCCGAATACCAGGACGGGTCGGTGAAAATGGTCTTGTAGTTGTTCCAGGTGAACTCCTGAGGGAAGAACGAGAAGCTCGACAGAATCTCGGAATTCGTCTTGAAGCTCATGTTGACCATCCAGTAGATGGGCAAGAGCGCAAACAGGATGTAAGCAATCAGGAACAGCGTGCGCGCCTGGAATTTCGGCGTATTGGGTGTGTTCATTCCACGCCCTCCTTCTCTTGCGTGCCAACGCGCTGCATCCAGTTGTAGAGGATGAAGCACAGCAGCAGGATGATCAAAAAGTAAATCAGCGAGAACGCCGCCGCCGGGCCCAGGTCAAACTGGCCGACGGCTTTTTGCGTGAGGAATTGCGAGAGGAAGGTCGTCGCATTGCCCGGCCCGCCACCCGTCAACACAAAAGGCTCGGTGTAGATCATGAAGCTGTCCATGAAGCGCAGCAGCACGGCGATCATCAGCACGCCGCGCATCTTGGGCAACTGGATGTAGCGGAACACTGCGAGCTTGCTCGCGCCGTCGATGCGCGCAGCTTGGTAATAAGCGTCGGGTATGGATCGCAGTCCCGCATAGCACAGCAGGGCCACCAGCGGCGTCCAGTGCCAGACATCCATCATCAGCACGGTCACCCAGGCATGCGTGGCGTTTCCGGTGTAACTGTAGTCAAAGCCCATTTTCTGCAGCATCGCGCCCAACAGGCCGATGTCGGCGCGGCCATAGATTTGCCAGATGGTGCCCACCACATTCCAGGGGATCAGCAGCGAGAGCGCCACCAGCACCAACACCAGCGAGGCCTTCCAGCCCTGCGCCGGCATGGACAGCGCCAGCGCGATGCCCAGAGGAATCTCGACCGCCAGCACCGCCAGGGAGAATGTCAACTGCCGCCACAGCGCGGCGTGCAGCTCTTCGTCACGCATGACTGATGCGAACCATTCGGTGCCCACAAATACGCGCCGCTCGGGCGAGATGATGTCCTGCACCGAGTAGTTGACCACCGTCATGAGTGGCAGGATGGCGGAAAACGCCACGCAGATGATGACCGGCAGCACCAGCAGCCAGGCCTTTTGATTTACAGGCTTCGTTGTCGTGCTCATGCGTCCACCAGTTCATCGTTCAGGTACAGGCAGGTATGCGGGCCCATCACTTGCAGCCACACTTCTTCGCCCACCTGCGGCGCGCGAGCCGCCGGGCTCAGCCGGGCTTTCAGCGTGTGTTCACCAATCCGCGCCGTCAGCATCCAGTGCGTGCCGACGTCCTGCACCATCGTGACGGTGAAGGGCAGGGCCGCGGGGTCGCCGGGCGCCGTCTTCACCACGTATTCGGGCCGCACACCCAGCTTGATTTCACCGTCGGGCACTGCACGCCCCGCCGGCAGCGCCAGCGGCCGGCCCGCCACGAGCATCGCGCCGCCGGCCACCGTAGCCGGTAAAAAGTTCATGCCGGGCGAGCCGATAAAGTGCCCCACAAAAGTGTGGCGGGGACGCTCGAACAACGCATCGGCCGAGCCGGTCTGCACCGCGCGGCCGCGCGTCATCACCACCACCTCTTCGGCAAAGGTCAGGGCCTCCACCTGGTCGTGCGTGACATAAATCAGCGTGAGCTTGAGTTCATGGTGAATCTGCTTGAGTTTGCGCCGCAGCTGCCATTTGAGGTGGGGATCGATCACCGTGAGCGGCTCGTCGAAGAGCACGGCCGACACGTCGGGCCGCACCAGGCCGCGGCCCAGCGAGATCTTCTGCTTGGCGTCTGCCGCCAGCCCCGACGCGCGGTGATTCAGCTGGCCGCTCATGTCCAGCATCTCGGCGATTTCGCCCACGCGCTTTTTGATCTGATCTTCCGGTACCTTGCGATTGCGCAGCGGAAAGGCCAGGTTCTCTGCCACTGTCATGGTGTCGTAAATCACCGGGAACTGGAACACCTGTGCGATGTTGCGCTGCTGCGGCGTGGCGTGCGTCACGTCCACACCGTCGAACTTGACGGTTCCCTGCGAGGGCACGAGGAGACCGGACATGACGTTGAGCATGGTGGTCTTGCCGCAGCCAGAAGGGCCCAGCAACGCATAGGCGCCGCCGTCGCGGAAACTCATGGTCAGCGGCAGCAGCGCGTAGTCGCTGTCCTCCCGCGGATTTGGCCGGTAGGCATGGGCCAGGTCCAGGTCAATGCGTGCCATAAAACCTCCGCGGGGCCATCAACAGCGCCCCATTCGCATCAAACACATAGACCTGCGCCGGGTCCAGGTACAAGGTAATCGGCGCGCCGAGGTCGAAGTAATGCACGCCCGTCAGCTGGGCTACCAATTCACCCACGGCCGTTGCCACGTGGACGAAGGTGTCAGATCCGGAAATCTCGGCCAATTCGACCTTGCCGGGCAGGGCCACGTCGCCCTCGCGTGCGGTGACGCGCAGGGCGCTGCCGCGAACGCCCGCCGTGAAAGACACCAGGCGGTCGGCCGGCGCATCGGGCAGTTTCAATGTCAACGCCGGGCCGCCCGTCAACGTCAGGCCTTGCGCGGCGGGCAGCGCCGGCATGAGGTTCATGGGCGGGTCGCTGAAAGCGCGCGCCACGCGCAGCGATTGCGGCGAATGAAAGACCTCGGCCGTCGGGCCATATTGCAACAGCTCACCGCCATCCATCACGGCGGTGTAGCCGCCCAGCAGCAGGGCCTCTCCCGGCTCGGTGGTGGCGTAGATCACCGTGGAGTCGCCAGCGGCGAACAGCTGGGTCAGTTCTTCGCGCAATTCTTCGCGCAGCTTGTAGTCGAGGTTGACCAGCGGTTCATCCAGCAGCATCAGGGGCGCACCTTTGGCCAGCGCACGCGCCAGGGCCACGCGCTGTTGCTGCCCGCCAGAGAGCTCGGCGGGGTAGCGGTCCAGGAACATGTCGATGTGCAGCCGTTCGGCCAGGCTGCGCACCTTCTGGTCTATGTCTTTTTCGCCGCGCAGCTTGAGCGGCGAAGCAATGTTGTCAGCCACGCGCAGCGAGGGGTAGTTGATGAACTGCTGGTAGACCATCGCGACATTGCGCTCGCGCACCGGCTTGCCTGTCACATCGGCACCGTTCACCAGGACCTTGCCCTGCGTCGGAACGTCCAGCCCCGCCATGACGCGCATCAGGCTGGTTTTGCCGGCCTGTGTGGCGCCCAGCAATACCGTGACCTCCCCGCTACGCGGCGCCAGGCTCATGTCGTACAACCATTGCTCGGCGCCGACTTTTTTGCCGATGTGGTCCAGGGCCAGCTGCATCACGCCGCTCCCCTGCCCGGCAGGGGCTTACAACGGCCGGCGTGCACAGTGGCCAGGGCGGCCATAGCCGGAAAAGCCAGGAAACAAAAAATGCTCAACAAGAAAACACTCCCCGCGACGTATGTGGCCGAAATTGAATGATGTTCGGTTTTTTTCTATTTTTCTTCCTTTGTGATTGTTTTATCTAATTGTTTTCCCTTATCTGTTTCCTTTTGTTTCGATATAAAGTTTCCACAAGGCTTGTCTTCCGTCATTCTTAAGTCCTTTGAATGCCCCAAATCCCCAACTTGGACCCGTGTGAACTCCAATCCCAGGCAAATCAAACTTCTTGACGTCGTGCGAACCCACGGTTCGGCCTCGGTCGAGCAACTGGCCGAAAAGCTCGACGTCACACTGCAGACCGTGAGGCGGGATGTGCAGCGGCTGTCTGAAGCCGGGCTACTCACGCGCTTTCATGGGGGCGTGCGCGTGCCCAGTTCGACCATTGAAAACATCGCCCACCGCCAGCGTGAAAGCCTCAACGCCGAAGGCAAGGAACGCATCGCCCGCGCGGTGGCCAGGCGCATTCCCAACGACTGCTCGCTGATCCTCAACATCGGCACCACCACCGAGGCCATCGCCAAAGCCTTGCTGAGCCACAAGGGCCTGCGTGTCATCACCAACAACCTGAATGTGGCGGCCATCCTGTGCGGCAACACCGACTGCGAGGTCATCGTGGCTGGCGGTGTGGTGCGCGCGCGCGACCGCGGCATCGTCGGCGAAGCGGCGGTCGACTTCATACGCCAGTTCCGCGTCGACATCGCGGTCATCGGCATCTCCGGCATAGAGCCCGACGGCTCGCTGCGGGACTTCGACTACCGGGAAGTCAAGGTCGCCCAGACCATCATCGAACACGCCCGCGAGGTCTGGCTGGCCGCCGACAGCAGCAAGTTCAACCGTCCGGCCATGGTCGAGCTGGCCACGCTCTCGCAGATCAACCGGCTTTTCACCGACACCGCACCGCCCGAGCCCTTTCCGGCCTTGCTGGAGGAAGCGGGCGTCAGCTGCGAAGTGGCCCATTCTTAAAGCACCAGCTTCTCCGTCAACGGGGTTGCGCCGACGCTCACCTTTCATACACTCACGCGCATGACCTATCTTCTCGCCCTTGACCAGGGAACCTCCAGCTCCCGCAGCATCGTGTTTGACGAGCACGGCCACATCGTGGCCTTGGCCCAGCAAGAGTTGCCGCAGATCTACCCCAAGCCCGGCTGGGTCGAGCACGACCTGAATGAAATCTGGCGCACCCAGCTGGCGACGGCGCGCGAAGTGCTGGCCAAGGCGAACATCAAAGCCAGCGACATCCGCGCACTGGGCATCACCAACCAGCGCGAAACCACGGCCCTCTGGAACCGCAAGACCGGCCAGCCGATTCACCACGCCATCGTCTGGCAGGACAGGCGCGCCGAAGCCACGTGCGCCGCCTTGCGCGAGCAAGGCAAGGAACAACTGATCCAGTCCAAAACCGGCCTGCTCATCGATGCCTACTTTTCAGGCACCAAGCTCAAGTGGCTGCTCGACAACGTGCCCGGCGCGCGCGCGCAGGCCGAGCGCGGCGAGCTGGCCTTCGGCACCATCGACAGCTGGCTGATGTGGCAGCTCACCGGTGGCGCGCTGCACGCCACCGACGTCAGCAACGCGTCCCGCACCATGCTGTTCAATGTGCACACCAACCAGTGGGACGATGAACTGCTCGGGCTGCTGGGCATTCCGGCCTCGCTCATGCCCAAGGTGCTTCCGTCGAGTGCGCATTACGGCGACGTTCGGACAGACCTACTGGGCCACGCCATTGCCATAGGCGGCGTGGCCGGCGACCAGCAAAGCGCGCTCTTCGGACAGGCCTGCTTCAAGGCCGGCATGGCCAAGAACACCTACGGCACCGGCTGCTTCATGCTGATGCACACGGGCGGGCAGTTCCAGACCTCGCACAACGGCCTGCTGACCACCAGCGCAGCGCAGCCCTCGGCGAAAACACAATTCGCCATCGAAGGCAGCGTGTTCGTTGGCGGCGCCGTGGTGCAGTGGCTGCGCGACGGCCTGCATGCCATCAAGGGCAGCGCCGAAGTGCAGGCGCTGGCCGAAAGCGTGCCCGACTCAGGCGGCGTGATGATGGTGCCGGCTTTCACCGGCCTGGGCGCGCCCTACTGGAAGCCGGACGCGCGCGGCACCATCACAGGCCTGACGCGCGGCACCACGGTGGCCCACATCGCGCGCGCCGCTCTGGAAAGCATCGCCTATCAAAGCGCCGCCCTGCTGCAGGCCATGAGCCGCGACGCGGTCAGTGCCGGCGCCGCGCCGGTGGCCGAGCTCCGTGTGGACGGCGGCGCCTGTGTGAACGACCTGTTGATGCAATTCCAGGCCGACCTGCTCGGCATTCCGGTGATCCGCCCGGCCGTGATCGAAACCACCGCGCTGGGCGCCGCCTATCTGGCGGGACTGTCCAGCGGCGTTTACGGCAGCATTGACGAGCTGTCGGGCATGTGGCGGGCTGAGCGCAAGTTTTTGCCCACGCTGGGCGCGGACCGGGCGGCTGAGCTGATGGCGCGGTGGGAACAGGCCGTGCGGCAAACGGTATTGCAATAAGCCCCGCTTTGGAACAGGCCGCCGCGGCCTTCAACGACAATCTGGCTTGATACGGACGCCCCGGCGTTCGTCCCGCCTTTGGCGACATCATTGAAGACCAGCGAGCGCAACACCATGAGCACCTCCCATTCCAGTACGAGCAGCAACGAGCACATCGCCTTCATAGGCGGCGGCAATATGGCCAGCGCCATCATTGGCGGGTTGATCAAGCAAGGCCTGCCAGCCGCCCAGATTCAGGTGGTCGAGCCTTTTGCCGAACAGCGCGCCAGGCTCACGAAGCAATTCGGCCTGCAGGTGCACGAAGGCCCAGGCGCCTGGCTGGCCAGCGCCACGCTGGTGGTCTGGGCGGTCAAGCCGCAGGTCTTCAAGGATGCGGCGCTGCAAACGCGTTTTCATACCAAGGCCGCTTTGCACCTGAGCGTGGCGGCCGGCGTGCGATCCGGCAGCATCGCGCACTGGCTGGGCACCGATCGCGTGGTGCGCGCCATGCCCAACACACCGGCCCTGGTGGGCAAAGGCATGACGGCGCTGTTCGCGCGCGATGCCGTCACGGCCACCGACCGGCTGGCGATTGAAAAAGTGATCAAACCCACGGGCGACTACCTGTGGCTGGCCGAAGAAGCCCAGCTCGACGCGGTGACAGCGCTTTCCGGCTCGGGCCCGGCCTATGTGTTTTATTTCATCGAGGCGATGATCGAGGCGGGCACCGACATGGGCCTGCCCCTGGCGCAGGCGCGCCAGCTGGCGATCGGCACCTTTGTGGGTGCCGCCGCCCTGGCGCAGGCCTCGGACGAACCCCCGCAGGAGTTGCGCGCGCGGGTCACTTCCAAGGGGGGGACCACCTATGCGGCGCTGACGTCCATGGAGCAGGACCGCGTCAAAATGCAGTTCATGCGCGCCATCCATGCCGCCCGGCAGCGCGCGGCTGAACTGGGCGATGAATTCGGCGGGGCCTGAGTTTTTAAGCAAAAAAGGCCTGCGGCCCAATAAGCATAATGGCTGTAAGCTACATTTTTGATAGCAAACTTATCCGCCGCTCCCGGCGGAAAGTCCCGGGTTGCAAAGGGCTGGGGCCAAGTCAACCGCCTGCCGGGGGCAAACGTTGAACACAGGCGTACGTGCAGCTTGTCTTGAACCACACGGTGTGGCAAACCCGGCAGCAGTCGCGTTACAACTTTTTCCAACATCCGGAGCTTCATCATGAACAAACTTCTGTCTACCCTCATCAGCGCCGCCGTCCTCGCCATGCCCCTGGCCGTGATCTCCACGCAGGCATCGGCCCAGGCACCCGCAGCAGCTCCCGCCGCCGCGCCAGCCGCAGCCCCAGCCGCTGCACCAGAGAAAAAGGCCGCGGCCCCCGCCAAGGCAAAGGCCAAGCACAAAGCCAAGCGCAAGGCAAAAGCCAAAAAAGCCGTCTGATCACTCAGGCGCTGACCAAAAAGCCCGCCAAGTGCGGGCTTTTTCATGGGCGCATGTCCTGTTTCGCCTCGAAACTCAACGGCTCAGGTAAGACAGCGCAATCCCCGCAAACACCGCAAAACCCAGCCAGTGGTTGAGCCGAAAGGCCTTGAAACAGTCACCCCGCTCGCGTTTGCGGATCAGCCAGCCGTGCCACAGCGCCTGCGCCAACGCGACGCCGATTGCTATCAAATAAATAGCTGACTGCACAATACCCACAAGGGCCCAAGCCCAAATCGACAAGTAAAGCAGGTAGCAAAGCATGACGGCGGCCACATCAAACCGCCCCAGCGTGATGGCCGAGGTTTTCATGCCGATCTTCAGGTCGTCGTCGCGGTCCACCATGGCGTATTCGGTGTCGTAGGCAATCACCCAGAACAGATTGCCCAGCAACAGCACCCACGCCAGCAAAGGCACGCGCGACTGCACGGCGGCAAACGCCATGGGAATGCCGAAGCTGAACGCCACGCCCAGCACCGCCTGCGGCATGGACAGATAGCGTTTGGCATAGGGATACACCAGCGCAATGGCCAGCGCGGCAAACGACCAGGCGATGGTGGTGCTATTGGTCGTGAGCACCAGCCCAAACGCCAACAGCGCCAGCACGGCGCCGACGATAAGCGCCTCCCGCACCGACACCGCCCCGCGCGTCACCGGCCGCTCGGCCGTGCGCTTGACGTGGCGGTCAAACTCCCGGTCGGCCACGTCGTTGACGCAGCAGCCTGCGCTGCGCATCAGGATGGTTCCCAGCGTGAACACCGCCACCAGGTGCCAGCCCGGAAAGCCGTGCGATGCGATCCACAGCGCCGACAACGTGGGCCACAGCAGCAACAGCCAGCCCGCCGGACGGTTCCAGCGAACAAGCTGCAGGTAAAGATCGAGCTTTTGCTTTAGCAAGCCAGAAACGCGTCAGTCTTCCAAAAGCGAACGCAGCATCCAGGCCGTCTGCTCATGCACCGTCAGGCGCTGCGTCAGCAAATCGGCCGTCGGCTCATCGCTGGCCTTGTCGGCCACTGGGAACAATTCGCGTGCCGTGCGCGCCACGGCTTCATGGCCTTGCACCAGGATGCGCACCATCTCCAGCGCCTTGGGCGGCACCACGGGAACGTCGGGGATCGAGGCCAGCTTGCTGAACTGGGCGTAAGAGCCCGGCGCAGGGTGGCCCAGCGAACGGATACGTTCTGCCACCGGGTCGACCGCGGCCCAAAGCTCGGTGTACTGCGTCATGAACATCAGGTGCAAGGTGTTGAACATCGGGCCCGTCACGTTCCAGTGGAAGTTATGGGTGGTGAGGTAGAGCGTGTAGGTGTCGGCCAGCAGGCGGCTCAAGCCCCCGGCAATCGCGGCACGGTCTTTTTCACTGATGCCGATGTTGATGGAGGGCGCGGATTTTCCGGCAGTTTTGGTCGATGCTTTAGTCGACGCTTTAGTCGACGCTTTCGTCGATGTTTTGGCCATGGTGCTTCCTTTTTATTGAGAATTCAGGTTTGACTTTACGAAATCAGGATTGAAGCCGCAACAGCCGGCCTCTATACCCGTCATAGATGGAGGTCACGACAGGCGGTTGACGCCGGGCAGTTCGCAGGCGTAGATGGCATTGCGCAATGCGGCGATGGCCTCGTAACGGGTAAAGCTGCGCCGCCAGGCCAGCACCACACGCCGGCTCGGCGCATCGCCGTCGAAGGGCAGGTATTTGATAAACGAAGGCTGCTCTGCCGCCACTTTGCCGCGGCTCGCCGCGGGCTTTCCTTTGGCGGATTTCGCGGTTGCAGCCTGCTGGGCGAGCGCCTCCTTGGGCACACCCAGGCGCGGCACCAGCGTAATGCCCATGCCGGCCGCCACCATGTGCTTGATGGTCTCCAGAGACGACCCTTCAAAACTCTTGCTGATACCCTCGGCGCTGCTGGAAAAGCGCGCGAATTCGGGGCACACCTCCAGCACATGGTCCCTGAAGCAATGGCCGGTGCCCAGCAGCAGCATGGTTTCCTTCTTGAGCTCTTCGGCCGTCACGCTCTTGCGCGCCGCCAGCGGGTGGGCATTGGGAACCGCCGCCATGAAAGGCTCGTCGTAGAGCGGCGCAATCGCCAGGTTGGCATCGGGAAAGGGCTCGGCCAGAATGGCGCAGTCAATCTCGCCGGTGCGAAGCTCTTCGAGCAGCTTGACGGTGAAATTCTCCTGCAGCATGAGCGGCATTTGCGGCGTGTGCGCAATCGCCTGGCGCACCAGGTCGGGCAACAAATAGGGGCCTATGGTGTAGATCACCCCCAGCCGCAAGGCGCCGGCCAGCGGGTCTTTGCCGCGCTTGGCGATTTCGCGGATGTTGTCGGCCTGCTCGAGCACGCTCTGGGCCTGGCGCACGATCTCTTCGCCCAGCGGGGTGACAGTGATTTCGTTGGCGTTGCGCTCAAACAGCTTGACCTGCAGCTCTTCTTCCAGTTTCTTGATGGCCACGCTGAGTGTGGGCTGCGAGACGTGGCAGGCATCAGCCCCCTTGCCGAAATGTTTTTCCCGGGCTACGGCGACGATGTATTTGAGTTCGGTCAGCGTCATGGGCTTATTGTGCTGCTTTTCGGGTCCGCCGTATCACTGGGCAACTCACGCTTTCAGGTAGTCCGCTTTTCCGCCCAGCCAGCGCAGGATGTGGCGGCGTGCCAGTTCGGGGTGCCGGTCCAGCATCGCCGGTGCCAGCTCCCGCGCCCAGGCCAGCAGCGCGGCATCGGTTTCCAGGTCGGCAAAACGCAGCAGCGGCGCACCCGACTGCCGCGCCCCCAGAAACTCACCCGGCCCGCGGATTTCCAGGTCGCGCCGGGCGATTTCAAAACCGTCATTGGTTTGCGCCATGGCTTTGAGGCGTTCACGTGCCATCTCGCCCAGCCGTGAGGCTTCACCGGTCGAGTACAACAGCACGCAGGCGGAAGCCGCCGCGCCACGCCCGACCCGGCCGCGCAACTGGTGCAACTGGCTCAGGCCAAACCGCTCGGCGTGCTCGATCACCATCAACGAGGCGTTGGGCACGTCCACGCCCACCTCGATCACCGTGGTGCTCACCAGCACGCCCATTTGCCCGCCGGTGAAAAGGGACATCACAGCTTTTTTCTCGGCCACAGGCATGCGCGAATGCAGGAGACCCACCATCACGCCAGGCAACGCAGCACTGAGCGCTTCATGGGTCTGAGTGGCGTTGACAAGGTCGATGGACTCGCTTTCTTCAATCAGCGGGCAGACCCAGTAGATCTGCCGGCCTTCCGCAAGCTGGCCGCGTATGCGCGCAATCACTTCGTCGCGCCGGGCGTCGCTCACCACCTTGGTCACGATGGGCGTGCGGCCGGGCGGCAGCTCGTCGATGGTGGAGACGTCCAGGTCGGCGTAATAGCTCATGGCCAGGGTACGCGGGATGGGCGTGGCGGTCATCATGAGCAAATGCGGCTCCTCGCCGCCTTCGGTCATCTTGCTGCGCAGGGCCAGGCGCTGCGCCACGCCAAAGCGGTGCTGCTCGTCGATGATGGCCAGCGCCAGGTTTTTGAACTTCACCTTGTCCTGGATCACGGCGTGCGTGCCAATCACCAGGCCTGCGGCGCCGCTTTCGATCAGCGCCAGCATTTCACGCCGCTCCTTGGTTTTCTGGCTGCCGGTGAGCCAGGCGGTCTTGATGCCCAGGGGTTCCAGCCAGCCGATCAGCTTGCTGAAATGCTGCTCGGCCAGGATTTCGGTCGGCGCCATCAGCGCGCATTGCCAGCCCGCGTCGATGCAACGCGCCGCGGCCAGCGCCGCCACCACGGTTTTGCCGGCGCCCACATCGCCCTGCAGCAAGCGGTGCATGGGGATGTTTTTCTTCAGGTCCGCTTCAATTTCATCGCATACACGCCGCTGGGCAGCCGTAAGCCGAAACGGCAGGCGCTCCAGCAATTGCTCCTCCAGCGTGCACTGCGTACCGCGCATGGCCGGGCCCGCCAGGGCCGGCGCGCGCATGGCGGCGCGTATGCGCCTGGCCTGCAACTGGGAGAGTTGCTGGGCCAAAAGCTCCTCAGCCTTCAGCCGCTGCCAGGCGGGGTGGCTGCGGTCTTCCAGCGTGGACAGCGCCACATCCGGCGTCGGGTGGTGCAAAAACTGTAGCGCCTGGCGCAAGCTCCATAAGGGCTGCAGCGTGTTTTTGCTTAAAAACTCGGCTGGAATGGTCTCACTGAGGTCAGCCCGGGACAGCCCGCTCAGCACCGCTTTGCGCAAATAGTTCTGCGGCAAGGCAGCCACCGTGGGGTACACCGGCGTCAGCGCGCCGGGCAACTCACCGCCTGCGAGCCTGAAGGCGGGGTGGATCATTTCTCGGGCCACAAAACCGCCGCGGATTTCGCCGCGCACCCGCACGTGGGCGCCCACGCTCAATGTCTTCTGGTGGGCCGGGTAAAAATTGATAAAGCGCAGCACGCAGGTACCGCTGCCGTCGTCTACCGTCACCCGCAACTGGCGGCGCGGTCGGAAAGTGACGTCGCTGTGCGTCACAACGCCTTCTATTTGCACCAGGTCGCCGTCCCGGGCGTCGGCCAGCCGCACGATGCGGGTTTCGTCCTCGTAACGCAGGGGCAAGTGCAGGGCCAGGTCGATGTCGCGGCGCAGGCCCATTTTCTCGAGCGCTTTTTGCGCAGGGGATTTGGGCGGGGCTTTTTCAGTCCTGGCTTGAGGCGCGGCCGAGTCCCCGAGCCCGGCCTCGGGAGGGACGGTTTTTCTGGAGGAGGCACCGGAAGGCGACATGGGACAATTGTGCCTTCATGAAACCGCATTTCACCCTCAGCGATTTTGATTTCACGCTGCCCGAAGAACTCATCGCCCAACACCCCGCAGCCCAACGCAACGCCTCGCGCCTGCTGGACGGCCGGGAAGACCTGCCGGTGGACCGCCGCTTCACCGAACTCCCGGGCCTGCTGCAGCCGGGCGACCTGCTGGTGTTCAATGACACCAAAGTCGTCAAGGCCCGCCTCTTCGGCCAGAAGGCCAGCGGCGGCAAGCTCGAGCTGCTGATTGAGCGGGTGCTGTCGCCGCATGCGGACGCAGGCCATGAGGTCGCCGCCCACATGAAGGTCAGCAAAAAACCTTTGCCCGGCGCGGTGATGCAGATGGACGGCGGTTTTACCGCCACATTGCTGGGCCGCTGGCCCGAAGAGAACGGGCCGCTTTACCGTTTTCGCCTCAGCAGCGACCCGTATGCGCTGATGGCGCAGCACGGCCATGTCCCGCTGCCGCCCTACATCACGCACACCGACTCCGCCGACGACGAGCAGCGCTACCAGACCGTGTTTGCCAAAAACCCGGGCGCCGTGGCGGCGCCCACCGCCGCGCTGCATTTTGACGAGGCCGTGCTGGCTGAGCTGGAAGCGCGCGGCGTCCAGCGCGCCAGCGTGACCCTGCACGTGGGCGCCGGCACCTTCCAGCCCGTCAAGGCAGAGAACATCGCCGACCACACCATGCATTTCGAGCGCTTTGAGGTACCCCTCGCCACGCAAGAAGCCATTGCGGCCTGCAAGACGCGCGGCGGCCGGGTGGTGGCCGTGGGCACCACCACCGTACGGGCGCTGGAGTCGCATGCCAAATTCGGCCCCGGCTGCGACGACACCAACATCTTCATCACGCCCGGCTTTGAATTTGCCGTGGTCGACCTGCTGCTGACCAACTTTCACCTGCCCAAAAGCACGCTGATGATGCTGGTCAGCGCGTTTTCGGGCTATGAACACATCATGGCGCTGTACCGCCACGCCATTGCCCAGCGCTACCGCTTTTTCAGCTATGGCGACGCCATGCTGCTGCAGCGAAAAGCCCTCCGGGCCACACCTGACGGCGCCTGAATCTCTCCGCGCACACCTGCGACAATCCCAAGATGCTCGAATTTGAAGTTCTGAAGACCGATACCCCGGCCGGCGAAGGGGCTGGCGCCTACCTCGGCTCCTACGCCCGGCGCGGCAAGCTGACGCTCAACCACGGGGTGGTGCAGACCCCCATTTTTATGCCGGTCGGCACCTATGGCACGGTCAAAGGCGTGATGCCGCAGTCGCTGCACGACATGGGCGCGCAGATCATCCTGGGCAACACCTTTCACCTCTGGATGCGCCCCGGCCTGGATGTGATGCAGCAGTTCGGCGGCCTGCACAAGTTTGAAAGCTGGAACAAGCCCATCCTGACCGACAGCGGCGGCTTCCAGGTCTGGTCGCTGGGCGAGATGCGCAAGATCTCCGAAGAGGGCGTGAAGTTCGCATCGCCCGTCAACGGCGACAAGCTCTTTTTGACACCCGAGATCTCGATGCAGATCCAGACCGTGCTCAACAGCGACATCGTGATGCAGTTTGACGAGTGCACGCCTTATGACACCAAGGGCCACATCACCACCGAAAGCGAAGCGCGCAGCTCGATGGAGCTGAGCCTGCGCTGGGCCAGCCGCTGCATCACCGAATTCAAGAAGCTGGAGAACCCCAACGCGCTCTTCGGCATCGTGCAGGGCGGCATGTTTGAAAACCTGCGCCAGGAGTCACTCGACGCACTGGTCGAACTGGACCTGCCCGGTTACGCGATCGGCGGCGTGAGCGTGGGCGAGCCCAAGGAAGAAATGCAGCGCATCATGGCGCACACGCCGCATCGCCTGCCAACGCACAAGCCGCGCTACCTGATGGGCGTCGGCACGCCTGAAGACCTGGTCGAGGGCGTAGCCGCTGGTGTCGATATGTTTGACTGCGTGATGCCGACCCGCAATGCGCGCAACGGCCACATGTTCACCCGCTTCGGCGACCTGAAAATCCGCAACGCGCGCTACAAGACCGAAGACCAGCCAGTGGATGCAACCTGCAGCTGCTACACCTGCAAAAACTTCTCGCGCGCCTACATGCACCATTTGGACCGCTGCGGCGAGATGCTGGGGCCCATGCTGTCGAGCATCCACAACCTGCATTACTACCTGAACCTGATGCAGGAAGTGCGCGACGCACTGGATGCCGGGCGCTTTGGCGAGTTCACCGCGCAGTTCCGCGCAGACCGGCAGCGAGGGGTGTAATGAACATCAACCTGCAACGATGGATTGACCGCTGGGCCGGCATTCCGCTGTGCGCGGCGGTGTCGGGCATTGATGCGGTCATGCGCCGCTTTCGCAACGACGATGCCAACAAGGCGCCTCGCGCCATCGTGGTAATTTTGCTGTCGGAGATGGGCAGCCTGGTGCTGGCGCACGACATGTTTGCGCGCCTGAAACAGCGCTACCCTGATGCCCCGCTGCATGCCCTGCTCTTCGGCAAAAACCGCGAAATCCTCGACCTGATGAAGGTGGTGGACCCGGCCAACGTGCACACGGTAAACGACAAATCGCTGGGTGGCCTGCTCTCCAGCCTGTGGAAGGCCATTGGCGAGCTGCGCCGCGCCAATGTGGACGTGGCCATTGACTGCGAGCTGTTTTCGCGCATCAGCAGCCTGTTGTCGTATGCCAGCGGCGCGCGCATTCGCGTGGGCTTTCACCGGCATACGCAAGAGGGCCTGTATCGCGGCTCGCACATCAACCGGCCCGTGCCCTACAACCCCTACCACCACATCAGCGCGCAGTTCCTGACACTGGCGCGCGCGATTGACTCAACTGCCGTGCCGAAGTCAAAGCTGCCGGCCAACATGGCCGCGACCGCCACCGGCAAGCCACCACCGCATGTGCAACTGGACGCGGCGCTGGTGCCTGGCATCCAGATGCGGCTGGCGCAGGACTTCCCCGCCATTGCCGGCAAGCCGCTGGTGCTGGTCTATCCGGGCGGCGGCATCCTGCCGATCCGCGCCTGGCCGCTGGCTTCATACACCGCGCTGTGCGAAGGCCTGGTGGCTGACGGCTGCGCCGTGGCCGTCATTGGCCTGAAGGATGACCAGGCACTGGCGCGGCAGTTGGTGGCCAATGTGCAGGCGGCCTTCCCGGGCAGCCCGGTGATCGATCTCACCGGCTATACCCGCTCGATTTCCGAATTGCTGGCGCTGTTCCATATCGCGCGCCTGCTGGTGACCAATGACGGCGGGCCCGGGCAGTTCGCGGCGCTCACGCCCATCTGGACGCTGATGCTGTTTGGCCCGGAAACCCCCGGCCTTTATGCGCCGCTCACGCCGCAGTGTTATTCCTTCTACAGCCAGTGGCCCTGCTCGCCCTGCCTGACCGCTTATAACCACCGCTCGTCTTATTGCGACGGCGACAACCAGTGCCTGAAAGTCATCGCACCCGAAGCCGTACTGGCCAAGGCACGCGAATGCCTGGCAGCGCCCTGAACCCCAAACCCCATGTCCGCACTCCGATCCTTTGCCGAAGCCGTCATCCGGCGCCTGCCCGAGCGCCTTCAGCCCATGGTGCGCTGGCGCTTCATCAAGTTCGGCGTGGTGGGCGCCAGCGGCACGGTGGTCAACCTTGCCGTGCTGTATGTCGCGCAGGAGTTTTTGTTCAGCCGTATCGCGGACTTTCACGACCGGCTCAACTACTCCATTGCGCTGGCAATCACGGTCGCCACGATCAGCAACTTCTACTGGAACCGCCGCCTGACCTGGCGCGACCGCAAGCACGAGGTCCATCATTCGGCTCTGTTCCTGTTTGGCAAGTATGTGATGGCCGCCGGCCTGGCCATCGTGCTGCAGTCCTTGCTCACCAAATGGCTGGCCCTGTACATGCACTATCTGCTGGCCAACGTGCTGGCGATCGTGTTGTCCAGCGTGTGCAATTTTGTGGCCAACGACCGCATGACTTTTCGCCGCCGCCGCGCCAAAATTGCGGCGGCCGACGAAACCCTCGCGCCCCACACCCATGACAAACCTTGAGTCCCTGAAGAACCGCCTCCCCGTCCACCGCATCTGGATAGGGCTGGCCCTTCTGGTGGCCCTGGGGTATTTGTTCGGCCTGGGCGGTGACCACATTCCCCGCAACGGCGATGAGCTGGTGTACGCCCACATCGCCAGGCTCACGGCAGAGACCGGCAAGTGGCTGCCGCTGGTCAGCTCCTACGACTTCATGCGCAACACCAAGCCGCCTGTGCTGTTCTGGCAGGCCATGGTGGCCGGCGGATGGGGCGAGCACTGGACGCTGCTCAACCTGCGCCTGCCCAGCATTGCCTACACCTGGGCGATCGCCCTGATGACGGCACTGCTGGCCTGGAAGATTGTTCGCGGCGATACCGCCGCAGCCCCCGAAGCCGAAGGCCGCCACCGCCATGCGCTCGCCATGGGTGCGATCGCAGCCATCATCTACCTGTCGTTCTTCAGCACCTACCGCTACGGCCGGCCTTACCTGACCAGCGCCCCTGAGACCTTCTGGCTCTTCGGTGTGCTGTTTGCCGTTGCCTGGTCACCCGCCAAACTACTGGCCTCACGCTGGAAGTTTCCTCTGCTGGCGGGGTTGGCCCTTGGCATCGGCTGCCTCTACAAATCTTTTGTCATGGTGGTGCCGGTGGGCTTTGCGCTGGCGCTGTGCTACCAGACCCTGGGCGCACGAAAAGCGCCCTGGCAGGTCTTGCGGACCGGCATCGTGACCGACGGTATCAAGGTCACTGCCATGTGTGTTTTGGCGCTGGCAATTTTCGGCTTGTGGTTTGCCATCGATCCGCAGCCGGGTGAGGTCTGGCGCGAGTTTGTCGTCGGCGAAAACGCCGGCAAGATGAATTCATCCAAAGGCTACTTCGCCATCGCATTCAGCGGCAGCAGCGGCGTGCTGACGATACTGACGGGCTATTTTTCCAATGCGCTTTTTTTGCTGCCTGTCGCCGTGGGTTGTTTTGCGGCGGCATGGCGCAGCTATCGCCAGCGCCGAGGCACCGGGCAAACGGTCAGCGATGCCGAAAAAGCCATGTGGCTGTGGATGCTGGCATTCGCGCTGGTGTTCATGGTGCCCACGCAGCGCTCCACGCGCTACCTGATTCCCGCCATGCCGGCGCTTGCCGTGCTGATCGCGCTGTATTGGGACCGCATCGCGCGCATCTGGTTCAGCTTGACGCTGGTGATTTGCCTCATAGGCGCGCTGGCCATGGGCCTGATCGGCTACGGCGGCGTGCGGGCTACGCAGCATGCGTGGCTGTTCTCGCCGCTTTACTGGGTCTTCCTGGGCGCACTGGCTATTGCTTGCGTGGCCGGCATGCTCAAAGCCCGATGGACTCGCCCCATTACCGCGCTCAGCAGCTTTGCCGTGCTGTTTGCACTGGCCTGGGTCACATTGCCCTTCAATGGCGACATGGGCCGCTTCCGCGGCGATACCAATGCGCTGCTCAAAGGGCAGGCAGTGTCGGTGCCCAGCAACTTCAACGGCCACTTCGAGCGCTACGAGTTCATCATCCCCGGCGCAAAAATTGTTCCCTACTTTGCCGCGCAGCCGGTGGACTACCAGGACGCCGATGCGCTTTTCAAGACGACGCGCTACGCGCTGGTGCAGCGCCGCGTGGGGCAAACACCCTGCGACGCCTGCCGCGTCCTCGACGAGCGCTGGGACCTGCGCTCACGCCAGGACGAAAAGGAAGGCACGTTCGGCGCGTTCAAATCGCCCGAGACCTATTGGTACGCCAAAGAATATCTGGTCGAACGGGCTGCGCCCTGAACTGGCGGACCGCCCCCACAATTCCGCCACCCCCCTCGATCCCCTCAATCCCGCCAAGCTTCACACAGGAAAACCCATGTCCCGATTCCCGAGATTTGCAGGGGCCTTTGCCCTGGCCGCAGCCATGATGGTGCTGGGCGGCTGCGCCACGGCCATCAAGCCGCATGAGACGACCGGCGCGCCCATGCTGGATTTCCAGAGCATGGCGCTGAACCCCGGCAACGGCGGTGAACTGGTCAAGGCCGATGCATTGCAGCCGGGCGACATCATCCTCACGGCTGAAAACGGCCTGAACTCCGTCGGCATCCGGCTGATCACGCTGTCGCCCGTCAGCCATGCGGCAATTTATATGGGCAACGGGCAGATCGCCGAAGCCGTGGGCTCGGGCATTCGCATCCGGGGCATCGATGCCGTGCTGGCCGACGAGGCGACAGTGGTGGCCTTTCGCCACCCCGACCTCACCGCCGGGCAAGCCGTCCAGATCAACACCTTTGTGGCCAGCCACGAAGGCCAGAAATACAACTACCTGGGCGTGATGCTGCAAGCCCCGTTTGCGCTGGAGCGGCGCATGTGCGAGCTGCCGCTGGTGCCTTCCACGGTGCGGGACTTCTGCATTCGCGGCATCGCCGCCGTGCAGCTCGGGCTGGGCCGCAACGACCAGTTCTTCTGTTCGCAATTCATCCTCGAGGCCTACCGCAGCGCGGGCCTGCCGCTTACCGACGCCGACCCGCGCCTGATCAACCCCGGCGACCTGCTGCACATGAGGGAGGGCGATGTGCCCTCCGTCATGATTCACAAGCCGCTGAGGTATGTAGGCCATCTCAAGGCGGCTCCGCTCATGGCCGTTGCAGAGCCGCTGGGGCAATAACAGCGCCGCTTGCCGCGAGGGGTTTAACCGCCCACGTGCATGGTGAACTGCGCACCATTGGACAGCTTGCACTCCCCGGTGCCCATGGTGGACGAGTTCATCTGGTAGCGGCAGCTGATATAGCTGCCCCGGCTGCCCGAACCATTGGCCACGCCTTCACGCACGGGTGAGCCCGCGATACGGGTGGCTTCGCCGTTAAAGCTTTCGCCATTGATATTGGTGGTGAAGGTTCCGCGCCCATTCATGTCATTGGTCACCACCGCGCCCACCATGCCGTAAACCCTCGCAGCGTCGTTCGCCGGATACAGGCGCGCCGCAAAGGTCGTGCTGGCAGGCATTGCCGGCGTGACATACACCGTGGAAGAGCTGACGGGCGGATGGCCGGGCTGAATCGGCACCACGTAGCAGCCCGTCAGGGCACTTGCGCCGAGCACGGCCGCCGCCAGGGCCTTGCGGCCTGAAAGGCATGCCATGTGTGACAAGGAAAACAGGGACGAATCGATCTTCATAAATTACCCGAGGGCCCAAGCAAATGCTTGTGAGGGCAGTGTGGACCGGCTTCTTCAAAAAGGCTCTTCAAAAGATACAAGATTAGTTGTTTTGTACGATAAGTATCTAATTCAGATACCTCACCGGGAAATGCCATCTCCGTGACGAACGTCACGGCGACGCCTTGGCCTGCAAAATGTTCAACGGGTAAACGGCGAATAGCCGAGGCGCAGCGCAAAGCCCCAAGCTCAGGCACCATCACGCTTCCGACCCACTTTTCTGCCGCAAAGATGACCATGCAATACCGCCGCCTTGGAAACAGCAACCTCAAAGTCTCCGTCCTGTGCCTGGGCACCATGATGTTCGGCAAGCAGACCCCGTTTGAAGAAGCCGGGCGCATCGTGGCCTCGGCCCGCGAGCATGGGCTTAACTTCATTGACACGGCCGACGTCTACAACCAGGGGCAGTCCGAGAAAGACGTGGGCAAACTACTGGCCGGCCAGCGGCACCACTGGGTGCTGGCCAGCAAGCTGGGCAACCCGGTCAGCGAGAACATCAACGAGAGCCACTATTCGCGCCGCTGGCTGATCCAGCAAACCGACGCCATCCTGGCGCGGCTGCAGACCGACTACCTGGACATCCTCTACCTGCACCGCGACTACCACGAAGAAAACCTCGAGGAAGCCGTGCGCGCGCTGGGCGACCTGATACGCGCAGGCAAACTGCGCAGCTTCGGCCTGTCCAACTTCCGCGGCTGGCGCATCGCCGAGGTGGTGCGGCTGTGCAAAGAGCTCGGCGTGCCGCAACCGGCTGTTTGCCAGCCTTACTACAACCTGCTCAATCGCGGCCCCGAGGTCGAGATCCTGCCAGCCTGCGGCCACTATGGCATCGGCGTCGTGCCCTACAGCCCCCTGGCGCGCGGCGTGCTCACCGGCAAATACCCGCCCGGCCAGCCGCCGGCCGAGGGAACCCGCGCCGGCAGCGGCGACAAGCGCATCCTGGAGACCGAGTTCCGTGAAGAGTCACTGGTGATCGCGCAGAAGATCAAGGCGCGCTGCGAAGCCAAAGGCCAGGTCCCCGGCCAGTTCGCCGCGGCGTGGGCGCTGGCCAATCCGCTGGTCAGTTCGGTCATCGTCGGCCCGCGCACGCTGCCACATCTGGAGGATGTGTATGGCGCGGTTGACCTGGTGCTGGATAAGGCCGACGAAGCCTTCGTCAACGAACTGGTGGTGCCCGGCCATGCATCCAGCCATGGTTACAACGATCCGGGCTACCCCTTCTTCGGCCGCCCCCTCTAAACCTTGCTCAGAGGGCGGGCGCGTCGTCGGCGCCCGTCTGCGGGAGCTTGAGTTTTTTGTCCGCTGTGGTGCCGCAAGCGTGGCAAAACTTGGCAAATGCGCTCTTGCGGGTGGTGCACTTGAAGCAATGGTCAAACAGGCCGATGCCGCAATGCGGGCAGAAATCGATCTCTGCGTTCTTCAGGTCCACAGCCCGCTCGCAGCCGGGGCACACGCTCTTTGACAATCGCGTCAGCGCCGTGTCGTAGCTCAGCTCTTCGCGGCGTTGTGCATCCGGTAGTTGTTCGGCCTGCTTCTGCTTTTCCAGGTAGCGGTTCAGCGAAACGATGGCCTGCCGGCCCACCAGCGCCGTGACGATGATGCCCACGATGTAGCGCACATAACCGCCGTAACTGGGCAAGTAGGGCACCAACTCGACGAAGAAAGCGAACACGGCAAAGAAGATGAAGCCCCACACAAAAGGCCAGTACGTCGTCTTGCGCTTTTTCGCAAACAGCCAGCCAGCCGCGATCAGCAGCGGAAGGGTCAGGGCAAGGCGATACAGAAAGACGCGCAACTCCACGCGCCGGTATTCGGCATTGAGCTGCACCTGGGCAGCTTCCTCCAGTTCCGCCAGCTTGCGGCGTTCGCGCGCTGCGCCTTGCCGGGCATCCAGCGCGGCTTGCTGCTGGGCCTCCACTGCGATGCCTGCCGCGCGCTCACGGTCTTTCAGTGTGTCCAGCGCCCGCGTGCGCGACAGCAGCTCGGTGTCCTGTTCAGCCAGCTGCGTGGCGCGCCGCGTGGACAGCCAGTTGTCGAAGGTTTCACGCGCAGCGGCCGAATCTGCCTGGGCGGCCCGGCGTTTGAGCTGGGCTTGCTCCAGCGCGGTTTGCGCGTCGCGCTCTGCCCGCTCTGCCGTCTTGATGGCGTTGCGCGCCGCATTGCTGGCCGCGGCGTCCATGTAGTCGTCAAGCGAGAGCTGCTTCTCCACTTTCGGCAAATCGCCGACCACCGTGCCACCTAAGCCGATCAGGAAGCCGGCAAACACCAGGGCCACAAGCCAGAGGCCGCGGTGCATCCATTTTTCCGTCAGTCGCAAGGTATTGGCCATGGTTATCTCCGTTTACTGGAAATCACAAAAAAGCTTGTCACAGTTTGATGATGGTCACGGGTTTGCCGGGCACCGTCATCTGCGCGCGTTGCAGCCAGTCGAATACCGAATCCACCGTGACGGTCTCGATGCGGTCGGAAAACCGCTTGTCGTTAGGGTGGTCATCGAAGGCGACATTCGCCGCGGTGATGCGCCCGCCCAGCCGGGTCAAGGGACCCAGCTTGAGCGTGGTGGGCTCGTAGCCCTTGAATTGCAGCCAGGCCTGCGCCTTCTCACGTGTGGTCACCCCGGGTTCCATGGCGGCGCCCATGGTTTCAATCGCCCACTGGTTGGACTGCTGGTACTTGCGGCCCCACACGTAGCTCACGACGCTGTAAGGCTTGTGGTGCATGGCCGTCAACCGGCTGGGGTCCTGCAGCAGCGCCAGGAGGCGTGCCTGGACTTCGGGCGTGGGCGCCACCCAGGCGGCTTCGTAACGCCACAGGTCGTCGAGGAAGAATTCACCCAGCCCCTGCCGGTAAACCGCTGACTCGCCGGTGCCGCAGGTGTTGAGCTTGTGCACCACGCGCCAGGTCATGCCGCCCTGGCCGTCAGGCAGCTGATAGGCCAGGCCCAGGTGCGAATAGCGAATGCCGTATTTGCCCAGGTCCTGGCCGGCCCGCGCCAGCACCACGACTTTCTCGCCACTGGCGTTGAGCGACGCCAGCGTCTTCTCGGCCAGCGTCATGCCGCGCTCCACCGTTTGCGGCGTGGTTTTGCCGGCTTCGCAAGAGCGCCCCGCATGGGCGCCCGGCGCCGCACCCAGGAAAACAGCCGCCAGCAACAGCGGTGCAAAGAATTTCTTCGGGATGTTCATGGGATGGCTCCGGCTTACTGCGTCAGCCGCTCGTTGTGCAGCAAGGCACGGCCCAGTGCGTTGGGAATGAAGGCAATGGCTTCGCCGGCGGCGGACAACACCACGCCCGCGCCCACGACGCTCACCACCACGGCCGTTCCTGCCGCCATGGACACACCCGCAACACCCCTGCCCACAATTTCGATGCTGGCGCGGGCGCCGTCAGAAGCCCGCTCCAGCACATACACCGTACCGCGCGCCGTGCTTTCGACGGTCTTGACCACCAGCACGGCGCCCGCCGTGGACAGCACCACCGGGATGGCCACCACGGCGCCCGCTGCGGCGCTGGCGCCCACCACGACCGAGGCCACCGGCAAGGCCGAGACAGCGCTCAAGGCCGAGGCCTCTGACTGGGCCTGAACATTCAATGAGGCTCCAGCCAAGGCGAATATTAGGGAGGCAGCTATCAAATATGTGGCAAACCGGTTCTTCATGATGGACTCCTGTGTTCGTGTGTCGGTTTCTTTATTCGCTGGCCGCATGGTTGCGGGACATGCGGCCGGCCAGGCGGGCTTCGCTCAGGTCAGCTTCGTGGCGGTCGCGCAGGGTCTTGGCCAAGGTAAAGCTGCAGGTGATCAGGTAGAGCCAGCTCACACCCAGGAAAGCCTTGTAGGTTTCATTGACCTCCATGCGCCACAGGCCCCAGCCGGTCAACGACATCGCCAGAAAAAAGCCGCCCCACACCACCAGCTTGAACATGGGCGTATCGGCCAGCTTGCCGTCGGCCCTGCTTTGTTCCTGGTCTCGCACGTACTTGGCCAGCACGAAAGCAGCCGACAGGCAGAAGAAATAACCCATGACCATGAAAGCGCGGTCCAGGTCTTTGCCGGGCAACCAGGACAGGCCCACGGCGCAAAGAAAGACGGCGATCAAAAAAGAAACCCAGACTTGCAGTTGCCAGGGTTTGGAGTCACGGTGTATCAGCGTCTGCATAAAAAACCTTGCGGTTGTTGAGGTGCCGCTACTGTGCGGTCCAGCGCTTCAAAATCGCGCAACTAACGATGCAGGCCTTCAACAAGGATCGAAGAGTATTGAATTTTGATACTTGCTCAAGAGACCGGTCTAGGGATGCCTTAGCGCCTCGGTCATGCGCTGATTGAACAGGGCCGGATCTTCAATTTGCGGAATATGACCGACACCAGGCAATACCAGCAGCCTTGATCCGGCGGCCAGGCGCTGCAGGGTTTGGGCCTGGGGCAGCGGCGTGATGGTGTCCTCCTGCCCCCAGACCAAGGTCAGCGGCATGGGCAGCGTGCGGAAACCTTCCGGCGTCTCGCTCAGGGACTTGCCGCTCTCGCCGGCAAATTGCGCGGCCCAGTCGCCCAGGCTGGCGCTGAAGCCGTCCAGCACGAAAGGCTGGCGATAAATAGCCGTGCGCGAAGGCGTGACCACCTCCTTGCGGGCCACAAACTGGCGCAACCAGAACTCGCTGAACAAGGGCTGGGTACCTACCGTGGCAATCAGCGCCGTGCGCAGCGGGCGAATGCCAAAGAGGCTCGCCGCCACGCCGCCGCTGTTCGCCGGTGCGGGATATTCCATCAGGCCGATCGCCGCGTCGACGAGGATGAGATGACGCACGCGGTCGGGTTGCAGCATGGCGGCTTCGGCCGCGGGCCCGCCGCCATAGGAGTGGCCCAGCAGCGTCACCGGGCCGAGCTTCAGCGCATCGATCAAACCGATGATGCGGCGCGCCTGCGCGGCACGGCTGTAGTCCCGTGTGGCCGGCCGCGTGCTGAAGCCGAAGGGCGGCAGGTCCACCGCGATGACGCGATAGCCGGCGGCCGCCATGGCCTGTACATTCTGGTCCCAGGTGCCGCTCCAGGCGCCGGTACCGTGAGTCAACACCAACGGCGGCGCGGCCGGGTCGCCGAACTCCTGCACATACAACTCGACGTCATGCGCACGCAGCCAGCGCCCTTCCCTGGGTGCCGCCTCGCGCGGGCTGTGGTCCTCAACCCACAGCATGCGGGCCCATGAAAAAGCCACCACCAGCAACAGGCAGGCCACCAGCGCAAGAAGCGCACGCCAAGGGTAAACGAGCCAACGTCGTCCCGGCTTGAGCTCACGCCGCTTAATAGTCAAACACGTGCTCCACCTGCAGCCTGGCGGCTTGCCACTGGCGCAAGGACTCGGCGAGGTCTTTCACAGGCACCGTCAGCACGACCCGCTGGGTGCCGGGCCGGGTGAGGATGGCTTGCTTCAAAACCGGTGTGGCCGGGCTGGCGGGTTCCCAGGCGGCAGGCGCCAGCAGGCTGACCAGGATGAATGAACTGTTGCCGGCGATCTCGCTGAAATTGACGCCCTGCACCGCCAGCGCCTGCGCATAGCGCATGAAAGCCTCATAGCGGGGGATAGTCACCAGCGCCGAGCCGTCGGGCGACGGCGCAAGCACCTTCAGTTCCGGCAGCGCGGCGTCAGCCCGCGGCACAGGTTTTGCCACCACGGCCGTGACCGGCAATGGCGCGTCGTAAATCGTCTGTGTGCCCAGCTTGATCAAGCGGGCATAACCCGCTTTGACCAGGTATTCGGTCGTGAGTGCAAAGCGGCGCTCCCATTTGCGGAGCATGTCCGGCCCGGTGAGCGGCACATCGCGCCAAAGACCCGCCAGCGCCTTGTCGAAGTCATACAGGTACCAGGGATCTACACGGATAAACCGTACATAGTCCTGCGCAACGTTGGCTGCATGCCTGTCCTCGGGCGTGGTCCGGCCGCCCAGCGATTCGGCGAGCCGTCCGATGAGCGTCTCATAGGCCGACTTAACCGCATACTCGACCGTCGTGCTGGTGCCTATCACCATGATCATCAGGTGGTAACCCGGATTGAGGTCGAGCCCGCGGCGGCGCGTCTCGTCAAAGACGGCTTTGTAGCTTTCCCAGAACTGGCCGATATGCCCATAAAAAGGAAAGCGGCTGGGTGCACTGGCGCCTATGAACTCGCCGTACTCATAGGGGCTGAACACCAGGAACCACTCGGGGTAAGTGAGCAGCGTCTGCTCGACGCCACGCACATGCTCGGGGCCGGCCACCGGCGCAGGGCCGGCGGCCGGTGCCATCCCCGCGAGTGCGGCAAACGCGCTTGCGGCGGCGAGATTGCGCAGCCAGCGCCTCATGCGGCAGCCCCGCCGGATTTGGTGAATACCAGCAGCACGTTGTCGGAGGGATCGTGCGCCTGCAACTCGCGCTTGCCGCTGTCTTTCAGTCCGCGCTCGCCAAGGTAAGCCACCCACTCGGCGACAGGCCGGAAGTAGCGCAGTTCGCGCTGGTTGGTTTCCCATGCGCCGTTCAGGCCGGCATTAAAGACCGTGTGCACCAGCGAGACAAACGTGAACATCTCGGGCGTGGTGACGTCGTGGTCGCGCAGGATGAACATGCCGCCGGGTTTAAGCACCCGCACGATGGAGGCAACAAAGGCATCCAGTTTATCCAGCGGGCAGTGGTGCAGGCCGATGTAGCAGGTCACCAGCTCCACGCTGGCATCGGGCAGGCTCGCCGGCAGCGGGTCATAGTCGTTCATGGGCACAAAGCTGCCGATCTTGAACAGGCCGCCGCGCTCGGCGATGTCCACCGGCGAGTTGGTGGGCGCCACATCGTTGACCAGCGTGATGGGACCATTGACCTTGATGCGTTTTTTCAGCTCGCTGATGTAGCGGCCGGTGGAGCCGATTTCCACATAACCGTCAATCTGCTTTTTGCCGCCCAGGAGCCGCTGCGTCTGGTCGGCCATTTCCTTCTTCTGTTTGAAGAGCGCCGGCAAAGCCAGCGTCAGGTCAGCCATGAAGGGCTTGATCTTCGGCAGCTCACGCTGGAGCCTGCGGTAAATGGCCTCGTCGTTGTCGAGTTCGGCCGACGTGTTCTTGATCAGCGTGTGAAACCGGTCCTCGGGATAAAGGCGGTAAATGTTCTGCAGGAACTTGTAAAAACCGTCGTGCCAGCGAGTGGCACTGAAGACGGCGCGGAATTCCGAGGCGGGGGAGGTGGTGGTCATGGCAGGCCCTGTCGTTCAGGTGTTGGAGGCGTTCAATGTGGGGTTCAGCGTGGGGGCGTAGTACTTGTCCCACAGCACATTGCGCAAGCGGAACTGCGGATCAAGCTTGCGTTTGAGCGCGAACAGCTCTTTGGCCCGTGGGTAGGCGGCATGGAATTGCTCCGCCGTTGCATGCGGCTGGTAGGGCAGGTAGTAGCTGCCGCCGACGCGGATGGCCGCATCAATCAGCTCACGTGTCCAGACCGAGACGCGGTTGATCGCGTTGTCCCGGGTGCGCTGCTTGTAATAAAGGACAAACGCAAAGGTCTCACCCCTGGCCCATGCCAGCAGGGTGCCGGGATCCGGCCGCGCATGCCGCACTGACACGTTGAGCGCATTGACGCGATAGCGCTGCAGGATCTCCGCCATGACCGGCACGAAATCGTCAAAACGCTCCACCGGAATGAAGTACTCCTGTAGCACATAGGTCGTGTGCTTGCGGGAAGCCGGCTCAAGCTCTGCCACGTCGTAACCCGCCTCAAAATTGCGCCAGTGCACCTTGCGGAAAAAGTAAAGAAGCGGATCGATCAGGTATTCGCGCCGCCATTTTCCCAAGGGCGTCTCGGTCACGGCCCACACAAAATAACGGTTCACAGGGTAGCTGTCGCCACCTTGCTGCAAACGCCTTGGCTCGGTGGTGGCTTCGTCAGTACGTGCCCAGGTGACAGAACGCACCTTGCGGTAGTGCGGCGGATACAGGTCGGCATTGTGGAAAACCGCGTCCTGGAAATGCCTGACCTTGGCCTTGAAGTGGCTGATGTATTCAGCCGCACTCATCTTGCGGGCCAGCCGCTTGACCTTGGTGTTGTCGGCCAGGTCCAGCTCGGCTTCAACAATCACCGCCACACCGCCGTAGCCGCCGATCACGGCATAAAAGAGTTCCGCATTGACGGAAGGCGAAGCATCCTGCACGCTGCCGTCGGCCAGAATCACCCGGATCTCCCGCACCGACATCACCACGGCGCCCAAACCCATATAACGGCCATGGCAGTTCACGCTGAGCGCACCGCCCACCGTGAAGTTGGCATAGGTCTGCATGATCTTGACGGCCAGGCCGTGCGGGTCGACAAAGCGCTGGATATCACACCAGCGAATGCCGGCCTGCACGCGGATGACCTTGTCTTGCGGAAAGAACGCGATGACCTGGTTCATGTCGCGCATGTCCAGATGCAGGCTGCCGGGGCTGGCGGTCTGGCCGCCCATGCTGAAATGCCCGCCGCCCACGGACAGCGGCCCGTCGGTGCGGCGGATGGCATCGGCCACCTCGGCCACAGTTTTCGGTTTGCTGATGGCCCAGACTGCCACCGGGTTCAGGCCGGTGACGTCGTTGACGATTAATGAGTTTTGCTGCATCCCTTGGTCCCTTTTTTGGTGGCTGAGCTTTAGCGAACCACGAGATAGTCGCCACGCGGCAACAACGGGTCAGGGCCCCAGCGGTTGCCCTCGGGCACGCCGCGCCGCAACGCCAGCTGCCACAGCAGCCAGAGCGCCCCCGCCACGGGGACCACCACGAGCAGCAACCACCAGCCGGAGTAATTCCGGTCGTGCAGCCGCCGGATGCAGAGCAACACCAGCGCCGCCAATGCGGGCACATTGATGACCCAGGTCAGCACGCTTGCCGTAGAGTGGCCGAACGCGCCCCACACCAGGTAGAGCACGCCCCAGACGACCAGCCCGTGAAGCCAGAAAGCCCCGCGGGACAAACGGCCTCCGGCTTTGAAAAATTGAAGTGCTTTCATGCATCTCCCTGTTGAAGAAGTTGTTCAACCTTGGCATGCAGGCTCTCAGGCGCCACATTTTCTGCCGCCAGAGGTGCGCCCACGTTCAGGCCCACCCGGCTGAAGACGCCGCGGCGAAAGGGCTTGACCATGGCGGTGCCTTTTTCCACACGGCTGAAGAACGAGCCCCACAGATTGGTCAGTGCCATGGGCACCACCGGCACCTGCAAGCCGTCGCGCTCGGCGTTTTCAAGAATCTTCATGATGCCGCCCTTGAAAGCCTGGAGTTCGCCGTCTTTGGTGATGCCGCCTTCGGGGAAGATGGCCAGCAGGTCGCCGTCGCGCAGCACCTTGGCGGCCGCTTCAAAGGCCGCCTCATACAGCGCCGGGTCTTCGGTGCGTGGCGCAATCGGGATCGCCTTGGCCAGCCGGAACAGCCAGCCGAGCACCGGCGTTTTGAAGATGCGATGGTCCATCACGAAATAGATGGGGCGCGGGCTGGCCGCCATGAGCAGCACCGGGTCGACAAAACTCACGTGGTTGCAGGTCAGCACGGCTGCGCCCTGCGCCGGGATGTTGTCGTCGCCGGTGATCTTGAAGCGGTAGACCAGACGCGAGGCGATCAGGGCGATGAAGCGCAGCAGGTACTCGGGCACCAGCATGAAGATATAGAACGCGACCACCGCGTTGGCCAGGCCCACGAACAGAAAGATCTGCGGAATGCTGAAGTTGGCCTTCAGCAGTGCGCCCGCCAAGACGGCGCTGACAATCATGAACAGCGCATTGAGAATGTTGTTGGCCGCGATGATGCGAGCCCGGTGTGTGGGCTGGCTGCGCAGCTGTATCAGCGCATACATGGGCACGCTGTACAAACCTGCAAAAAGGCTCAGCAAGGCAAGGTCGATCATTACGCGCCAATGCGCGTGCTGCGACATGAACGCGCCCACGCTCATGATGGGCATGGCAGGCAGGCCGCGCGATGCGAAATACAGATCGATGGCGAACACGCTCATGCCGATCGCGCCCACCGGCACCAGCCCGATTTCAACGTGGCGCTTGCTGAGCACTTCGCACAGCAATGACCCGGCGGCAATGCCGACGGAGAACACCACCAGCAGCAAGGAAGCCACCTGCTCATTGCCATGCAGCACTTCCTTGGCAAAGCTCGGGAACTGGCTCAAAAACACCGCGCCGAAAAACCACATCCAGCTGATGCCCAACATGGAGCGGAACACCACCGTGTTTTCTTTGGCAAGCTTGAGGTTGCGCCAGGTCTCTGTCACGGGGTTCCAGTTGATCTTGAGCTCCGGGTCGGTGGCCGGCGTGAGCGGAATGAATTGCGAAACAAGGCGCCCGACCAGGGCGAGAGCGACGCAGGCGATGGCGACATAGTCCGGCCCGACCTGGGGCACGGCCACCATCAGCCCGCCCACGACCTGGCCCAGCAGGATGGCGACAAAGGTGCCCATCTCGACCATGCCGTTGCCGCCGGTCAGTTCACGCTCATTGAGCGCCTGCGGGAGGTAGGCAAACTTGACCGGGCCAAAGATGGTGGAATGCAGCCCCATCAGGAAGGTGCAACCCAATAGCACGGGCACCTGGACGTTCGGGTTGCTGCTCATGAACCCGGTGGCGGCGATCAGCATGATCACCACTTCCAGGTTTTTGACAAAGCGGATCACGCGCGTTTTTTCAAACTTGTCGGTCAGCTGCCCGCTGGTGGCGGAGAACAGCAAAAACGGCAGGATGAACAGCGCGCCTATCGCCAGCCCGGCCAGCGCCGGGGGCAGCCAGCTCACGCTGAGCTGGTAGGTCACCATCACGGTGAAGGCAAACTTGAAGAGGTTGTCGTTGGCCGCGCCTGAAAATTGCGTCCAGAAAAAGGGGGCGAAGCGCCGCTGCTTCAGTAACGCGAACTGGTTCGGATGCCCATGAACAGGCGGTGGCGACACCGCTGCGGCCGTATCAACACTCATGCTTGACCCCTCATTTCAGTGGTTGTTCGGCGGGCTTTGGCCAGACGGCCTGCCTGCGCTCTTGTAAATAGTGCAGTGGATTCTGCCTTGGTTTTGTGCACGGCCAGAAGGGCACAAACCACAGGCCAGGCGGCAAAGCTGGCCACCACATGTTTGAGGCTGTGGCCCGACACGAGTTGTCCCGTCCATTCATAGACGGCGTGGTCGCCCAACTCCAGCAGTTTGGCCAGCGCGTAGATCGCAATCAGCAGCCCCCAGCGAACCGGCAGCACCCGCGCCTGCGCGGGCCGTATGAAGGCACAGCCCAGGATCAGTGCCATGCCGCCAAACTGCAACACAGCCCATGGCAATACATTGCCGGTCAACGACCAGGCATGCACCGACAGCGGCCCCATGACCAACACGGCAGCGGCCAACGCCAGACCGGCGCGGGTGCTGACCGCCCGCATCGCCGCCAATCCCAGCAAGGCGGCAAAGGCCAGCACCATGCCGGCGCGGTCCCAGACCAGGCCGGCATCGTCAGGTTGCAGGTGGTAGGCCGCGGACACCGCGGCCGTCACCCACAAGCCGCCAAAAAACAAACCCGCCATGGCAGCGCCGGCACCGCTGACGGCCCGCACGCGCACAGCCCGCAGCAAAGCCCACACACCCACCATGCCCCACAGCGCGAACGGCAGGTTGCTGATGACGTCCATCGCGTGCGGCAGCCAGCCCCAGCTTCGCTGGTCGGCAAAGTCGTGATAGTGGGACGGTTGCGCCACCGAAGGCCCCATCAGCGCCGCCACCAGCAGCAAAAGCAACACGCCGGCGAGCGCGCACTCGCGCCGCCAGGCAAGGGTCGCCGGGCGGGCATGCCACGGGAGCGGCTCGACCCGGCGGTGAAGGGTGGTGGGGGTGGTTTGCATGCGGAGCTCCTTTGGACAGATGAGCCGCACTGTGTCGAGTGAAAAGGCTTTTGGCATCGAAATTCAACGCGGTGGCAGTCATTCAAACCGGAAGTACCGATAATCGATACCCATGAGCACCACCGCAGATCTCGTCATCCTCCTCAAAAAAGAACTGAAGGCCGCCCGCATGACTTATGCGGACCTGGCCGCCAAACTGGGCATGGCGGAATCCAGCGTCAAGCGCATGCTGGCCAAAGGCGACATGCCGCTGTCGCGCATCGACGCCATTTGCCGCGCGTTGAAACTGGACTTTGCCGACCTGGCCCGCCGCGTGGCCGACACGCAGCCCTTGCTGGCAGAGCTCACGGAAGCCCAGGAAAAAGCCGTGGTGGCCGACAAGAAGCTGTTGCTGGCCGCGATATGTGTGCTGTCGCAATGGACGCTGGACCAGATCACCGCCAGCTATCGGCTGTCTGAAGCCGAGTGCATCAAATACCTGGCGCAGCTGGACCGCATCGGCATCATCGAACTCAAGCCCCTGAACCGCTATCGGCTCAAACTCGCCAAGACATTTCGCTGGCGGCCCCACGGCCCGGTGATGGACTACTTCCGCGACAACGCCTTGCTCGACTACTTTTCCGGCGGCTTTGACGGCAACGGCGAAGGCCTGCTGCTGGTGCATGGCTCCATCAGCCGCGGCCTGGCGCCCTCTTTCCTCGAACGTATGCAACGCGTGGCGCAGGACTTTGCCCAGCAACACCAGACCGACCAGAAGCTGGGCGACAAGGACCGCGAAGGTTTTACGCTGCTGCTGGCAATGCGCAGTTGGGAGTTTGAGGCCTTCGCTGCGCTGAGGAGGTAGCCTGTTTTATGCGTCAAATTGGCCTTTAGCCCAAGTGGAGCATGCACCTTCTGCTACCAATTTGAGAGCAAACTACGCCTCAAACTCCGATAGCACTGCGGTTGCGAGCTGGCGACGCCAGCCCAACGCTCCCTCCCGCTGGCAGCTGTTGGCGGTGAATTGCATGCAATTACATTAGTCAGCTAAGTAAATTTGGCGTTTACTGATAATATTCGACGAGTTACAGCCTCGCTTGGCATTCCTGTGCATGCAATTTCCGGTGCCCCACGATGAACAACACCTCCACCTACATCGGCCTGCCCACCCCGGTAGCTGCCAACCTGACCGACACCAAGTACTTCTTCCAGGCGCTGGACAACTTCTCGCGGGTGATGGCGATACGCCCGGGCGACCGGGTGCTGATGCTCGCCGACCCGCTGCTGGACCCGCGTGTGATCGACGCGGTGATCGGCATTGCCAAGTCGCGCGGTGCGGAGGTGCGCATCTATATGGAGCCGAGCACGCAGGTGACCGCCGTGCCCGAGGAAGTGCACGCCATGCTGAAGAAGGCCACCTTTGTGGTCTCCACCTGGTTCTGCTCCATCCTGGATCCGCTGTGCATCAACCTGCGCCGTAGCGGGCAGCGCTGGGTCAAGATCACCTACTTTCGCAACCTCGATTTGCTGCACACGCCGCAGGCGCGTTTCCCCGTCGATGTCATCGGCGAGATCATCCGCGGCACGGCCAGCCGCTACCCGACCGAGGGCAACTTCGACCTGCGCTTCACCGACCCGCGCGGCAGCGACTTCCGCATCAGCTTCACGCAGGAGATGCGCGCCAACCAGCTGGCCACCAACCGCTGGCGCGGCCAGATGACGGCCGAGGAAGACGGTTGTTATGTGCACTACCTGCCAACGCACGGGCCTAACCTGTGGGACCACAACTCGGTCAAAAACGACTTCAAAGCCGTAGTGCCGATGGCGGGTGTGCTCTACCCGCAATGGGCAGTAGGCTTTGCCAAACCATTTGAAGAAAAAATCGCGGTGCACTTTGAAGGCGACACGATTTCCTCCGTCGACGGCATTTCAGAAGAGGCCGTGATCCTGCGCGAAATGCTGGTCGGCGGCCGCATGATCGAAGGCGGCGGTTGCGGTTTTAACCCCAAGGCGCCGCGCCATACGGTCTACCCGGCCGGCTCGAACGCGCCCGGCGCGCTGCACTTCGGCATCGACCTGGCCCAACCCAGCGACTACATACGCCGCGTCATGCCCGACTGGGAAGAGCCGCCGGTGCACATGGACCTGATCACGCTGGATGGTACCGTCACGGCAGGCGAGAACACATTGATCAAGGACGGCTTTTTGTGCGCACTGCGCGATCCGTCCGTCGTGGCGATGGCGGCGCGGTATGGCGATCCGGTGGAGTTGCTCGAAGCGCAGGTTTTATAGCGCACGCTTTATCCAGCAGGGGCCGCGGTCCGGCTCTGCCGGCCGCAAGGCGCCTGTCCCCTGGAAGGGGAAAAGGCGCTACACGCAGTGAGCGTCCGATAGGGGTAAGCCTATATCTGCGCTGTGAACACGGTTAACACGCCGGTATACCCGTAGAGATGGTGGCGCGCAATTTCACCGCCGGCAAAAAAGCCCACCAGCGGCACGTCACCCAAAGCACGCCGCACGATCTGCATCTCCGCACTCGGCGCACCAAAGTGCGGGCCACCGCGGCCTGAGCAACTCACGTAAATCGCGCCGGCAATGCGCCGGGCTGCATGGGGTGCCGACTCGGCCTCTGAGGCACTCAGGGCGCTGGCCACCTCAAGCGTGACTTCCTCGGGCTCCAGCTCTTCACGGATTTCAGCGCACACACGAATCAGGTCGGCGCGCGCGGCCTCCATGTTGCGCTCGCAAAACGCCAGCTTCATGCCCACAGCTGGCACTTCGGCGATGGCAATGCCGTGGCGCGCCGGGTCCAGCCCAATCAGGTGGCGCACCCGCACCTCGGCACCGAACTGGCCGGCCCGCCGGGATGCGGCATGGGGCGCGCCGTCATGGGGAATATCGTCCGGGCGGGTCAAGCCGACCAGCGTGGTGCGCACCTTGGCCAGCGCCTCACGCGGCTCGTCCAGCGACACGTCCAGGTCCGCCAGCATGACATCGAGCGCGGGTTTGCCGTCTAGCTCCGTCACGACGTTGGACTCACAGGCGGTGATCTCATGGTCTTGCGAAACCGGCCGGCAGCCCTGGGTGATGCGTGACATCAGCGCCGCGCCCTGGCCAAACGCCACGCCGCTCAGCCCGCCGCTGAACACGCCGCTGGCGGCCCCCTGCCCCTTCACGTTGCCGTGCCCGCTGAGCGCGAACTGCACGGTGCCGGAGCGGCTCGAAGCCAGACCGCCAAACACATAACCGCTGCCTGTGCGCTGGGCCATTTCGTCGATCAGCTCGGCCACGTCGGGTGTGGTGGCGTCGGCGTGCACCAGTGCGGTGTGCGCCTTGAAGCGGCCGCTGCTGGCCGGCGGCAGGGGCGACACGCCAGAGAACACACGGTATTGGTCGTGCGGCAGTTCGCACAGCATCACGGTGAGGGCGGGTTCGTCAAAGTACTCGACGTTGTTGGAGGCGATGCCCACGCCCACGGTGCCGCTCCAGTCGGTGATGTCGGGCAGCTCGGCGCTCAGGTGGTCGAGGATGTCTTGCGCATGGGGCGCGTAATGGTCGGTGATGTAGAGCAGCGCCAGCGTGGGCGACTTGGCATAGCCGGGCAGCGCCAGGTAGGCGCGCAACTGCGCCAGCACAAGGCCTGCCGCCATCTGCCATTGCGGATGGGTGGCGTGGCCGTAAGGGAAGAGTTTCATGGATGCGTGTTGGGAGGATGAACGCAAATTACAGGAAATTGAATGACAGCGAAACCCTTGGGGCCTTGTTGCTTCCGACCTGGACCATATGCCTCAGGGACGACCGGAAAATCAACAGCATCCGCTCCTTGGGGGTGTAAGTGCAAGAGGTATGGGTGAGTGAGTTCCGGGACTGGATTTCCTTGATGGGAAACATGTCGGGTTCGGGTCTTTCAAATGCGACGGGGCCCGACCCTTCCGGGCAGCCCGCATAGTAGATCGCGCTGAACACACTGCCGGGATGGACGTGGTACTCCTGGTAGGAATGCTCCCTGCCCACGTTGAACCAGGCAGAGGAGCACTGGTACAGGTGAGAAGAGTTGTACATCCTGGCAAATTCATTCACCCGGCTGGTGACTTCGCCCAGGATAAAACCGAAGTCCGGATCGGCAAACAGGTCATAGGTGCCACGCGAGTTGTAGGTATTGCACTTCCAGCCCTTGCCGCCGGACTCGACTGTTTCCGACAAGGCCAGGCTTTTATCGAGAACCGTCTGGTTCTGCGCTTCCGGGACGATGTCGTCCGCGCGGTAAATGCACGTGGGAAACCAGGTGTCGATAACGGCCTGGCTCATGGGCGGGAGGATTTACGCACGGGCGGTTTGGCCTTTGCCTTGGGTTTTGCTTTGGCGGCCGCTTTGGTGGCAGGTTTGGCGGCAGCTTTCCCGGCGGCCGGCGTGGGCCAGCCCTGGCTGCTGCGCAGCGCCGTGTTCATGGCGGCGCGCGCACCGCCTGCCACGGTCTTGCCGGCCGTCTCGGCCATGTTTCGGGCCATGTCCGTTGCCATCCCGGTAGCGGTTTTCATGGCGTCTTTGGCCAGGCCCGTGGCCAGGCTCTTGGTGGTGTCCATCGCGGTTTTTTTGGCGGCGTCCTTCATGGCGTCAGTCGCGATGGTCTGGAACTGCTGGGTGAGCGCGCCCCACCACTGCATCGGGTCCACCACGCCGGCAGCCGGTGTGGCCGCTTTGGACGGCGCGGGCGCCTTGGCTTTGGATTTGGCTGCAGGCTTGTCTGTGCCAAAGCTGGTCGGCGGAACCTCCAGTCCCGAAAAGGTGCGGGCCTTGTCGGCCGCGCGCTGCACGCCGCCCGCCACGCTGTCGGCCACCTTGAGCTTGAAGGCATTGGCCACATCGCCCATATTGAAGTTCATGCCCTTGAGGGTGGCCAGCGTCATCTTCTGCACCTCCAACGCCTGGATGGTCGCCTTGAGCGCGGTGGCGTTCTGGTCGAGCCAGAACTGCACGGCCTTGAGCTCCTCGATGCGCTTGTCGAGCTCTTCGACATTGAGGGTGGGCGCCACCCAGTTACCCAGGTTGGGCAGTTGGGGAATCTTCTGCGTCGCACTGCCGGCCGCCTGCTTGGCCAGGTTTTGCAAAAAGTCGAAGCCAGGCACCAGCTTGCCAAAACCGGGAAAGGAAGGATTGTCTGCGTCACTCATGGATGTCTCCTGGCTTGTTTGCATGGTTGTGTCGAAAGGCGGGCAGCGGGGCAGCCCGGCACGCTTCTTCATTGTGCAACGCTGGGGCGGGACGTCAACCGGTTTTTGCCTCCGGGCCGCGCCGGCCGCCTGATAAGCTTGGCCCATGGCCTACACCTTTGCTTCCGCCACCGTGCTGCTGCTGCTCATTACGGATCCGTTCGGCAACATCCCGATCTTTGTGAATGCCCTCAAAGGCGTGGCCCCCGAGCGGCGCATGCGCGTGATCCTGCGCGAGGTGCTGATCGCCTTTTTGCTGCTGCTGGCCTTCATGTTTGTCGGCGACGGCTTTCTGCGCCTGATGAACCTCAGCGACCTGTCGCTGCAGATCGCCGGCGCCGTCGTCATGTTCCTGATCGCGCTGCGCATGATTTTCCCGTCGGATCAGCCCGAGTCCGCACCGATGCAGGGCGAGCCGCTGATCGTGCCGCTGGCCATCCCGGCATTGGCCGGCCCGTCGGCACTGGCCACGGTAATGCTGCTGGTGTCTCAGGCGCCGGACCGGCGTATGGAGTGGGTTGCAGCGCTGTGCGTCACCATGGCCGTGTGCGCGGTGGTGCTGGTGCTGTCCGAGCGCATACAGCGCGTGGCGGGCGACCGCGTGATGATGGCGTTCGAGCGGCTCATGGGGCTGATCCTGGTAGCCATCTCGGTTGAGATGTTCCTGCGCGGCATACGCCTCTTCATCACCCAGACCGGGGCCGCCGCATGAGGACCGCGCACCGGCTCGCTTTGCTGTGCCTGGCGCACGCGGCGCAGGACTGTGTATCTGCGCAAATCTGCGTAATCTGCGGATGAATTCTGTTTATCCGCAAATTACGCAGATTTACGCAGATTGAAGAAAAAGGCTGGGTCACCCGTTGGGGTTAAGCTGCCCCACTTTCCGTCCGGGCTGAGGATCGAAGCCTATTCCTGTAGCACGCCGACCTTCCAATACCTCAGGGCGAACGGGGGATGGGTGCTGATCAGGCGGAAACAACCTTTTGGTCGATGGCCCCAAACACCGACATCCCATCCTTGCCCTTGGCTTCGATACGAATCGTGTCGCCGAACTTCATGAATTCGGTTTTGGGCTTGCCGTCCTCGATGGTTTCGATCGCGCGTTTTTCGGCGATGCAGCTGTAGCCGTGGCTCCAGTCCTTGTTGCTGACGGTGCCGGAGCCGACGATGCTGCCGGCGCGCACGTTGCGGGTTTTGCAGATGTGGGCGATCAGCTGGCCGAAGTGAAAGGTCATTTCGGGGCCGGCTTCGCACATGCCGACCTTGCGGCCGTTCCAGGTGCTTTGCAGGGTCATGTGCAGGCGGCCCTTTTCCCAGGCGTCGCCCACTTCGTCCAGCGTCACGGCCACCGGGCTGAAAGCCGTGGCCGGCTTGCTTTGCAAGAAGCCAAAGCCTTTGGCGAGTTCATCAGGGATCAGGTTGCGCAGCGAGACATCATTGGCCAACATCAACAGGCGTACGCCTTCGAGCGCCTGCGCCGGCGTGGCGCCCATGGGCACGTCGCCCGTGATGACGGCGACTTCCGATTCGAAGTCGATGCCGAAGTCTTCACTTGCCACGACCACGTCGTCGCAGGCGCCGATGAAGTCGCCGCTGCCGCCCTGGTACATCAGCGGGTCGGTGTAAAAGCTTTCGGGCACTTCGGCGTTGCGGGCCTTGCGCACCAGCTCCACGTGGTTGATGAAGGCCGAGCCGTCGGCCCACTGGTAGGCGCGCGGCAGCGGCGCCATGCAGCGCGAGGGCTCAAACGGAAACGCGTGCCGCGCCTTGCCGTTGTTCAGCGTTTCATACAGGTCCTGCAACTGCGGCGACATGAAGTTCCAGTCGTCCAGCACTTGCTGCAGGCGGCTGGCAATGCCGGTCGCATAATGGGCCGTAGAGAGGTCGCGCGAGACCACAACGAGCTGGCCGTCGCGGGAAGAGTCTTTGTAAGTGGCAAGTTTCATCAGTATCCTGAGGGTGCTGTCGGTGTCGCTGCAAGTCGCTGTAAGCCTGATTGTGCCGTGGCCCTGGAACGGCCCACCTTGCGGCCCCGGTTACGATTCCTGTATTCGCCGGACCGGCGGGTAACCCGAAATTCTAGTCACCCCATGAAAGCCAGCCCGTCCATCTCCAACGCCGACCGCAGCAGCCTGCCGCCGCAACGCGCGGGCATCCAGTCGGTGGAGGTCGGTTTCAGCCTGTTGGAGGTGCTGTCCACCTCGCCCGGCCCCCTCATGCTGCGCGACCTGGCCGCGGCCGCCGGCATGAGCGCGGCCAAGGCGCACCGCTACCTGGTCAGCTTTCAGCGGCTGGAACTGGTGGCCCAGGACAGCGCCACCACCCGTTACGCACTGGGCCCTGCGGCGCTCAAGCTGGGCCTGGCCGCGCTGTCCAGGCTGGACAGCGTCAAGCTCGCCCGGCAGCTCATGCCCGCGCTCATGGCGCAAACCGGCCAGACGCTGGCGCTCGCCGTCTGGGGCAACCAGGGGCCCACACTGGTGCACTGGGAAGAATCGCCGCAAGCCGTGACAGTCAACCTGCGGCTGGGCGATGTGATGCCGCTGCTGTCGTCGGCCACGGGCCTGTGTTTTGCCGCGTTCTCGCTGCCCCGCCTGACGGCCGGCGGCAAATCGCCAGGCCGGCTGGCGCTGCTGGTCAAAGATGAGCTGGCACGCAACCAGAAACTGGCGCGCAAGGATGTGCCTGCCAGCCTGGCCGAACTCACCGCCTTGCTGGAAGACGTACGCCGGCGGGGCATGGCCCGTGCCGTCAATACCTTGCTGCCGGGTGTGGCCGGGTTTTGCGCGCCGGTGTTTGATGCCGATGGCCATCTGGCGCTGGGCATGGTGGCGCTGGGCTCGCTGGCCACATTTGACCCCGGCTGGGACGGCACGGTCGCCAAGCCCCTGGCGTCGGCGGCCCGGCAACTTTCCCGCGACCTGGGGTTCAAAGAGGCATGAACATGCCTGCAGCGGCCGTGCCCGGCCTCGCGCCGCCCTGGCGCGCATTGGCCCTGCTGGCGGCGGTGGTGCTGGGTATCCACGCGCTGGTGCTCAAGTCTTCACCGGCGCTGTTTGGCCCCGAGCTGGATCGGGCCTCACAGCGCGCCCAGCCCCTGGTCACCCGCAACATCGCGCCGCCGCCGCCGGTGCAGCCCGCAGCAGCACCGCAGCCCGTGCCGCCCAGGCCCCGCCCAAAAACTGTTAAGCCAAAACCGCCGCCAGCCCATGCAGCACCTGAACCTTTAGCTACTAATTCTGTAGCAGAACCGTCCACCGACGCACCCGTTTCCGGCGAAGCGCCCGCTGCGCAAGCTGCGGGAAACGACGGCGCCCAGGAAGCGGCAGCCCTCGCCGCCGCATCCGCGGCAAGCGCGCCCGTCCCGCCCGCCGGCCCCGTTCAAACGCCGGTGACGGCGATGGCACTGCCAGACAGCGTGAAGCTGGAATACAGGATGACCGGCAGCGCCAAGGGGCTGCCTTATCACGCGAACGCCGAACTGAACTGGCGGCGCGTAGGCAGCCTCTATGACGCCGCCATGCGGGTCAGCGCGCTGTTCCTCGGCTCACGCAGTATGGGAAGCACTGGGGTAGTGGGCCCGGACGGCCTCGCCCCCATACGCTTTTCCGACAAGTCAAGAACCGAAGTGGCCGCGCATTTTGATCCCGACAAAGGCCAGGTCAGCTTTAGCGCCAACACCCCCGCCGTGCCGTGGATCAAAGGCGCACAAGACCGGGTCAGCGTTTTCATCCAGCTGGGCGGCATGCTGGCGGGAAACCCGGCCGCATTTCCTGTGGGCACCACCGTTTCCATGTATACCGTAGGCCCGCGCGATGCCGACACCTGGACTTTCCGGGTGGAGGCCGAAGAAACACTCGCGCTGCCCTTTGGCGAACTCGCCACGGTCAAACTGGCGCGTCAACCGCGGCGCGAGTTCGACCAGAAGGTGGAGATCTGGTACGCGCCCTCACTGGGCTACTTGCCGGTACGCAACAAGATCACCCAGTCCAATGGGGATTTTGTCGACCAGCAGCTCAGCAGCCTCGGCAAAGAGTAAAGCCGAAGCCCGCGTTGTTGCGCTGCACGGTAATGCAGGCTTTATGTGTGGTTTTACACGGCGTAGCGGGTCTTTACCGAACGATTGCATGCCAAAAACCCATTCCCTTGAACTTGGCACTATCGTTGCTATCTGTAGGGAAAGGAACACACCATGCACATGCTCTACGACTCGGACTCTTTTGCCGTGCTTCAGATCCACGCCAACGCCCCTGAAGAGGCAGCGCCTGCCCCGGCTGTGCCGCAACTGGCTCGCCACGGCTTTGAAATTGTGGACAAACGCTCGGGTAAAGAGGTTTACCTGGATGGCTCATGGGCCGAAATGTTCCAGCAACGCCTCAGTGCCTGGGCGCAGAACACTCCCACACAAGAAGAAATCGAGGACACGCTGGAAGGCTATAGCGGCCTCGCCAACACCCCTATCTCTTTGCACTAGAAATTACTCGACGGATGGGCTTTCGGCCTGCGCCGTCGCGCTGTCCTGATAAAACCAGCGGTACATAGGCTCGGCCAGCAGCAATACCGCCGCCAGTCTGGTAACATGAAACGCCGTAACCACCGGCACGCCCAGCTGCAGCACCTTGGCCGTGATGGCCATCTCGGCGATGCCGCCGGGTGAGGTGCCCAACAGCAAAGTCGCCCAGTGCAGGCTGGTGAATTGCGCCAGCAGCCAGGCAAAGCCAGCGCACAGCACAATCATTCCTACCGTCGACAGCGCCACCGAACCCAGCCAGCGCGGCGCCATATGCACAAACCCGCTGGTGAAACGCACGCCCAGGCTGACACCGATGACCAGTTGTGCGGCATTGGTCATGCCTTGCGGCAGTGCCGACAGCGTCACGCCGCAGGCCGTGAGCAGCAGCGACACCACCAGCGCACCGATAAACCAGGGGTTGGTGCGTTCCAGCTTCAGCATGACCCAGCAGCCCATGCCGGTCAGCGCAGCCAGCAGGGCCAGGCCCGGCCACTGCACCACGCGAGCGCCGGGCAAGCCGGCATCCAGCCCATGCAGCCCCGCCCATTGAAAACCGAAAGGAATGATCAAGGTGACCAGCAGCACCCGCAGGCTGTGCGCCGATGCCACCAGGTCGGTTTGCGCGCCATGGCGTTCGGCCATCAGCGTCATCTCCGACGCCGCACCGATGGGCGCCGCAAAATAAGTCGTGATGCGGGACAGGCCCTTCACATGAAACGGTCCGGGCCCGTGGTGAACCCGGTGCAACCACGCACCAAATGCCAACCCCAGCGCCAGGGCCCACGCGATGTTCAGCGCAATCGCCCACCACAGGCCGGCGAGCAGCGCCACCACCTGCGGCGTGAAGTACAGCCCTAATGCACAGCCGATGATCCATTGCCCGGCATTGCGCAGGGGCGTCCAGCTGGCCGTGGGCCCGCCCAGCATCGACACCACCGCCGTCACCAGCAGCGGGCCGATCATCCACGGCAAGGGTGTACGCAACGCGATGCACAGCGCTGCGGCGCCCCAAGCCAGCAACAAGGTCAGGACGACACGCACGGGCAAGGACTGGACGGCTCGGTGGGGCAGGGAAAGCATGACGGAGGTGCAATGGGGCGGAACAAAATCCGCCGGAGGCGGTAGTATCCACCGATGCCTTATTTCCTCACCCCTCGTGCTTTGGCATGCCTTCTCTGCGCCACCGCGACGGCTTTTGCGGGCGGATGCGCAGGGCGGCCCGAGGCGCCTATCCTGCAGGCGCCAGGCAGCGACACCGCGCAAACATCCACCCGCCTGGAGGCGATGCTTCCCGCTGATGTCCTCGTCCTCGGCGAGCAACACGATGCCGCCGAACACCAGCGCATTGAACAGCAGGTGGTCGCTCTTCTGGCGGCCAAAGGGGCGCTGGCGGCCGTCGCTCTTGAGATGGCCGACACAGGCGCCAGCACCTCCGCGCTCAAACCCAGCGCCACTGAGCAACAGGTGCGCAATGCACTCAACTGGAACGACAAGGGCTGGCCCTGGGCCTCGTATGGCCCTGCCGTGATGGCCGCCGTGCGCGCCGGCGTGCCCGTGCTGGGCGCCAACCTGCCGCGGGCGCAGATGCCGGCCAGCATGGCAGACAGCCAGCTCGACACCCGCCTGCCGGGCCCAGCCCTCAAGGCACAGCAGCAGCTCATACGCATAGGCCACTGCAACCTGTTGCCCGAAGGCCAGATCACGCCGATGACGCGCATCCAGATTGCCAAAGACGTCACCATGGCCAACACCCTGGCCCAGGCAGCGCTGCCGGGCAAGACGGTGCTGCTGCTGGCCGGCAGCGGCCATGCAGACCGCCTCCTGGGCGTGCCGCAGCATCTGCCTTCAGACCTGAAAACGAAGGTCATCAGGCTGCGCGCCGGAACTGCGGGGAATGAAAGTCCCGAGGCTTTTGATGCCGTATGGGCAACGCCCGCATTACCCGAGAAAGACTACTGCGAGGGCCTGGACAAAACGCTGGCGCCCAAACCCTGAAGCACCTCAGGCGTTTTTGCGAATCGCGTCAGCCACCACATTGGCGATGCGGTCGATTTGCTCTTTCTCAACGATGTAGGGCGGGCAGATCACGATGTTATCGGCCGCGGGGCGTACCAGCACGCCATGGTGATAGCACTCCATGAAGATGTCATAGGCGCGCTTGCCCGGCGCGCCGGCAATCGGCGCCAGCTCCACCGCACCGGCCAGCCCCAGGGTGCGAATGCCGATCACATTGGGCAGGCCCTTGAAGGCGCCGTGCATGGCGTCGCCCAGCACCTTGCCCATCTGGCCGGCGCGCTCGTACAGTTTTTCTTCCTTGAGCAAATTGAGTGTCGCGATCGCGGCCGCACAAGCCACCGGGTGGCCCGAGTAGGTGTAGCCGTGGAAAAACTCGATCGCGTGCTCGGGTGCGCCGCTGTTGGCATTCATCATGCCGTCGTAGATGCGGTCCGAGCAGATCACGCCGCCCAGCGGGATCACGCCGTTGGTCACGCACTTGGCAAAATTCAGCATGTCGGGCACGACGCCGTAGTAGTCCGCGCCGAAGCCGGTGCCCAAGCGGCCGAAGCCAGTGATGACCTCGTCAAAAATCAGCAGGATGCCGTGCCTGTCGCAGATCTCGCGCAGGCGCTTGAGATAACCCTTGGGCGGCAAATACCAGCCGGCGCTGCCCGCAACGGGCTCCACGATGATGGCGGCCACATTGCTCGGGTCGTGCAGCGGCAGGATGCGGTTTTCCAGCTCCAGCAGCAGGTCTTCTTCCCACACCGGCTCGGTGCCATTGATGTAGGCGTGGTTGACCGGGTCATGGATGAAGCGCATGTGGTCCACACGCGGCAGCAGCGCAGCGCCGTACACCTTGCGGTTGGCAGGAATGCCGCCCACACTCATGCCGCCGAAACCGACGCCGTGATAGCCCTTTTCGCGGCCGATAAAGATATTGCGATGCCCTTCGCCGCGCGCGCGGTGATAGGCTAGCGCCACTTTCAGAGACGTATCCGCGGCCTCAGAACCCGAATTGCAGAACAGCACCTTGTTGAGATCGCCGGGGGCCATGCCCGCGATGAGTTCCGCCGCTTTGAACGCCTGGTCGTTGCTGGCCTGGAAGGCGGTCGCGTAGTCCAGCGTGTCGAGCTGCTTCTTGATGGCTTCGTTGATGGGCTTGCGGTTGTGGCCGGCGCCCACGCACCACAGGCTGGAGATTCCGTCGATCACCTGCCGGCCGTCATGCGTCGTGAAATGCATGCCGTCGGCCGCCACGAATATCCGCGGGTCCTTCTTGAAGCTGCGGTTGGGCGTGAAAGGGAGCCAGTGGTGCTCCATGTTGAAATCGTGATAAGCCATGGCGGTCTCCTGCGTCTGAAAAGGGGGTGTTCTGGCATTCTGGCACTTCCGGGCAGCCACCGCCCTCACCTGCGACAATTCATCCCCTATGAATCACGCTTATATCCTGACCCTGTCGTGCCCGGACCGCATGGGCATTGTTCATGCCGTCTCCGGCTTCCTTCTGAACAACGGCGGCAATATCGAAGAAGCCGCGCAATACAACGACCACGATACCGGCCTGTTTTTCATGCGCGTGCAGTTCGCGTGCGACAAGCTCACGCACGACGAGTTGTCCGGCCAGTTGAAGTCGTTCGCGGAACCTTTCGGGATGATCTGGAAGCTGCACGCCACCACCCAGCCCATGCGCACCGTCATCATGGTCAGCAAGGAAGGCCACTGCCTCAATGATTTGCTGTTTCGCTGCAAGTCGGGCCTGCTGCCGATTGAGGTTCGCGCCATCGTTTCCAATCACCGTGAGTTCTACCAGCTGGCGGCCAGCTACAACATCCCGTTTCATCACATCCCCGTCACGGCCGCCACCAAGGCCCAGGCCGAAGCGAAGCAGCTGGAGATCATCGAATCCGAAGGCGCCGAACTGGTGGTGCTGGCGCGCTACATGCAGGTGCTCTCCAACGACCTGTGCAAAAAACTCGCCGGCCGCGCGATCAATATTCACCATTCCTTCTTACCCAGCTTCAAGGGCGCCAAGCCCTACTACCAGGCGCACGACCGCGGTGTGAAGCTGATAGGCGCAACCGCCCACTATGTGACGGCCGACCTGGACGAAGGCCCCATCATTGAACAGGACGTGGCACGCGCCGACCACAGCAAAACCGTGGAAGACCTGACCGCCATGGGCCGCGACACCGAAAGCCAGGTGTTGGCGCGCGCGGTGAAATGGCACAGCGAGCATCGGGTGCTTTTGAACGGCCACAAGACGGTGATTTTCAAGTAGCAGATATGGCCACGCCGGCAAGAATTCCGCCCATTCAATGCCTGCTGACATTTGAAGCACTGGCACGCCTGCGCAGCGTGACGCAGGCGGCCGAAGAACTCTGCGTCACGCCCAGCGCGGTCAGCCACCGCGTCAAGCAGCTCGAGCAGATCATCGGCACCAAGCTGTTCGGCCGCGCGGATTTTTCGCTGACCACCGAGGGCAGCGAATACCTGGCCCATGTGCGCGAAGGCCTGGCCACACTGCAGAAGTTCCCCGGCGCGGCGGGGCAAAGCACCACGCCCGGCAAGCGCAAGCTACGCCTGGCGGTCACGCCTACCTTCGCGCGCTCCATCCTGATTCCGCGCCTGCGCCAGTTCACTGATGCGTACCCCGAGATCGACCTCACGCTGCAGGTGTCGATTCCCCTGCTGGACGTGGTGGCTGAAGACGCCGACCTCATCGTCCGCTTTGGCACCGGCCGCTATGCGGACCTGGAGCATGTGTGCCTGAGCAAAGATGAAGTCGCGCCGCTGGCCTCACCTGCTTTTGTGCGTGAGCACGGCCCCTTTGAAGCCGCCGAAGACCTGGAAGGTGAAAGCCTGCTGCGCTCGCCGCTGGAGCCCTGGCGCACCTGGTTTGCGGCGCACAAACTTGACTGGCCCGAGCCCGCCGATGGCTCGCAGTTCAACGACATCGGGCTGATGTGCGACGCGGCTGCGGCCGGCATGGGCATCGCGCTCATACGCCTCAAGCTGGGCGCGCCCTGGCTGGAAAACGGCTCACTGGTGCGCCTGGGCAGCAACGCCGTGTTCGCCGGTAATATTCCCAGCCCGCATGCGCACTACCTGTGCTGGCGCACCGGCACCATGGACCGCTGGGAATGCGCGGCTTTTGCCGACTGGCTGCGTAAAAGCCTGGGTTAGGGGCCGCCCCGCCTGCGTTTTACGCTGGCTCACGGCCTTTTTGGCTCGCAAAGCATCTTGCGTAATAGCACCAACCGGCCTGACGCCGTCCGACAAGTGGATTTGCGTCCAGCACCGGCTCGTGCCTATGATGGGCCGGCGGTGACACCGGGTGAGGGCCCGGCGGCTACACATAGTTAAAAACCAAACTGTTCAACGAGGGATTCCATGAAAAAAAATCAATTGGCCGTCGGCATAGCTGGCGTCCTGCTCTCCATGCTCGCCTTGTCGCCTGTGGTTCACGCCGAAGGCAAGCCCGCCGCAGCCAAGACCGTCAAACCCGGCACCTTCTGCACCATCCAGGACGCCAAGGAATGCCAGGCCGCCGTGACGCCCGCGCAAATCCTGTCGCGCTTCAAAGCCGGCAATACGCGCTTCGTCTCAGGCAAGCCACGCCACCAAAACTACCTCAAGGAAGTGAAGGCCACCGCAGACGGCCAGTTCCCGTTGGCCAGCGTGGTGTCCTGCATCGATTCGCGCGCCCCGGCCGAAATCGTGTTTGACCAGGGCATAGGCGACCTCTTTAATGCGCGCGTGGCGGGCAACATCGTCAACGAAGACATTCTGGGCAGCCTGGAATTCGCGCACAAGGTCATGGGCGCCAAGCTGCTGGTGGTGATGGGCCACACCAGTTGCGGCGCCATCAAGGGTGCTTGCGACGATGCCCAGCTGGGCAACCTGACAGGCCTCATCGGCAAGATCAAGCCGGCCATGAGCACGGTCTCTGCCGACATCAAGGACCGCACGTCCAAAAACTACGCCTTTGTCGAAATGGTGGCTGAAAGCAATGTGCGCATGACGCTGGAAACGATCCGCGAGAAAAGCCCCATCCTGCGTGAGATGGAAGAAAAGGGCGAGATCCTGATCGTGGGCGCCATGTACGACGTGAAGACCGGCAAGGTCAAGTTTTATGACGCGCCCGGCGCGAGCAAAGCCGCTCCAGGCACCAAGTCCTGAGGCCCGAGGCCGGGACCCCAAGCGGCATTTCACGTGCCGCTTTAAATTTCTTCAACCCGGCCGGGGCGGCTTGCCCTACAGTCTGACCATGAACGCCCCCGCCCCGACTGAACAACACAGCCTGCTTGAACGGTCAGAGCGGCAGTCGCAGGTGGTGCGCGCGCTGCAAGCCGTGCTGCCCGCACATGCCCTGCTGTGGAACAACGAAGACACCACGCCCTACGAATGCGACGGCCTGACGGCCTACCGCCAGCGGCCGCTGGTGGTGGCCTTGCCTGAAACTTATGCGCAGGTGCAGGCCGTGCTCAAGACCTGCCACGCGCTTGACTTGCCGGTGGTGGCGCGCGGCGCCGGCACCGGGCTTTCGGGCGGCGCCATGCCGCACAAGCTGGGTGTCACGCTGTCGCTGGCCAAGTTCAACAAAATCCTCAAGCTCGACGCGGCCAGCCGCACGGCGGTCGTACAGGGCGGCGTGCGCAACCTTGCCATTTCCGAAGCAGCCGCGCCGCTGGGCCTCTACTACGCGCCCGATCCTTCCAGCCAGATCGCCTGCACCATAGGCGGCAACGTCGCCGAGAACTCGGGCGGCGTGCACTGCCTCAAGTACGGCCTCACGGTGCACAACGTGCTCAAGGTCAAGGGCTTCACCATTGAAGGCGAAGAAGTCGAGTTTGGCAGTGATGCGCTGGATGCCGCCGGCTACGACCTGCTGAGCATCATCATCGGCAGCGAAGGCATGCTGGCGGTGACGACCGAAGTGACCGTGAAGCTGGTGCCCAAGCCGCGGCTGGCCCGCTGCATCATGGCCAGCTTTGACGACCTTCGCAAAGCCGGCGATGCCGTAGCCGCGGTGATCGCGGCAGGCATCATCCCCGCCGGCCTGGAGATGATGGACAAGCCGATGACGGCCGCGGTGGAAGACTTTGTGCACGCGGGCTATGACCTCAGCGCCGAGGCCATCTTGCTCTGTGAAAGCGATGGAACGCCAGAAGAAGTCGAAGAAGAAATCGGCCGCATGAGCGATGTGCTGCGCCGCTGCGGCGCTACCGCCATCGCCGTGAGCCAGGACGAAGCCGAACGCCTGCGCTTCTGGAGCGGCCGCAAAAACGCCTTCCCGGCATCAGGCCGCATCAGCCCCGACTACATGTGCATGGACTCCACCATTCCGCGCAAACGCTTGGCCGACATCCTGCTGGCGATCGCCGAGATGGAGAAAAAATACCAGTTGCGCTGCGCCAATGTGTTCCATGCGGGTGACGGCAACCTGCACCCGCTGATTTTGTTTGACGCCAACGACCCGGACCAGTTGCACCGCTGCGAACTCTTCGGCGCGGACATCCTGGAGACCAGCGTCGCCATGGGCGGCACCGTGACGGGCGAGCACGGTGTGGGCGTGGAAAAGCTCAACTCCATGTGTGTGCAGTTTTCTGCCGAGGAAAACGAGCAGATGTTCAGCATCAAACGCGCTTTCGACAGCAAGGGTTTGCTCAATCCGGGCAAGGTGATCCCGACGCTGAACCGCTGCGCCGAATACGGAAAAATGCTGGTGCGCGGCGGGCAGATCAAGCACCCGGATTTGCCGCGGTTTTAGGCCTTCGATGGTTCTGTTGTTTCTTCACATACGCTCATGACGGCCCTCCGCGGATTAGCCTGGCTACTGGTATTTCAATCCGTCGGCGAGCTGCTTTCGCGTGGCTTCTCCCTGCCGTTTCCGGGCCCGGTGATCGGCATGGTTTTGCTGCTCATTGGCCTGCAGTCAGAGCTGGTGCGAGGCCCTGTGTCAGTGTGCGCAGACTTCCTGCTCACGCACCTTTCGTTACTCTTTGTGCCTGTCGGCGTGGGCGTGATGACCCATCTTTCGCTGGTCAACCAGTATGGCGTGCGCATGCTGCTGGTCGTGGTGGCGTCCACGTTGGCCGGTTTGACAGTCACCGTGCTGACCTTGCACCTGCTGCGGGACCGTGGCGACGACCGTTCCCAAGAGCATTCGGAAGAGGCTCCGCATGCCTAAATTCGTCGAGCTCTGGGTCTACCTTTCTGCCACGCCGCTCTTCGGCTTGACGGCAACTTTGGTCGTGTACGTACTGGCACAGGCCATGTACGCCCGGCTCGGCCAGCCGCCTTGGGCCAATCCCGTGCTGTGGACGGTCGTGTGCCTGGCCGGCGGCCTGCTGCTCACCGGCGTGCCTTATCCGACCTACTTTGCGGGCGCGCAGTTCATCCACTTCCTGCTCGGGCCTGCGGTAGTGGCGTTGGCCTGGCCGCTGTGGCTGCGGCGCGCAGAGCTGCGCCGGCGCTGGGGCCGTTTGCTGCTGGCGGCGCTTGCCGGAGGCCTCGCGGCCAGCGGCTCCGCGCTGCTGCTGGGATGGGCGCTGGGCCTTCCTTCGGAGGTCACGCTGTCGCTCGCCCCCAAGTCGGTCACCGCGCCGGTGGCCATGGGCATTACGGAGAAGATTGGCGGCATCCCTGCGCTGGCGGCCGTGTTCGCGGTAGTCACCGGCCTGGTCGGCGCGCTCAGCGGCAAATACCTGTTTGACGCCCTGCGCATTCCGATGAGCTCATCGGGCTGGGCGGCGCGCGGTTTCGCGTTGGGCACGGTGTCGCATGGCCTGGGCGCGGCACGTGCTTTGCAAGTCAATGCGGATGCAGGCGCCTACGCAGGGCTGGCGCTGGGCCTGCAGGTGGTGCTGGCCTCAGCGCTGATACCGCTGGCCTTCAGGTGGCTTTCATGACCGGCTGAAAGCCAACAACCCGCAACCCATCCTGTCACGTGACAAGAACGGGGCGGGTGTCCAGGTGGACGGCAGCCGGTGCTGCCGGTTTATTGGTTTTAACTGTCTCCTACACCGCCTGCAAACCTGTCTTGGGCACGCTGGCCACGCCGGCCGGCTTGGCCGCTGCCAATGCGCCAAAAAGAATTTCGCCCGAGAGCTGGCCGCCTTCTTCAATGACCAGCTTGCCGTAGCGGATGATGCCGGTGACTTTTCCGGTCGAATAGATCACCAGCTTCTGGCGCACCGTGAGGTTGCCGTTGAATTCGCCGCGAATCTCGGCCACGTCGATTTCGGCGGAGCCCTTGAATGCACCCTGCTCGGCGATCTGGATCACGCGCGAATCCATGGTGGCCTCTACCAGGCCTTCAACGACCAGCGTGTCGCAATCGGTGATCTCAACGCCCTTGAGTTTGATGTTGGGGCCCACCGTCAGCTTGCTGCCGCCTTCTTTGACGGTGCCGGCCGACGGGGCAGGTTCACTCACGGGCTTGGCGGTGTTCTGCTGGCCTGACAAAGGCGTCGAATGCAAGGTGTTGGCCGAACCGGTGTTTCCATAGCCGTTTCCCGGGCTGTTGCGCAGGCCCGTCGGTGTCTCGTTTTCTCGCTTGCCAAAGAACGGTGTTGCCATGAGAGTTCCTTAAAAAAGAACGCATGGTACGTCTGCAAAAAATTAAAAGCTTCAGCCGCATGCAAGATAGGTAACGAAATTAATTCTTACATTCGCCTCGCAGCGGCAGTGCGCGCACGCGATGCAATCACGCGCGCGCGTCACAATTGACGCAGCGAGTGTGTGACTTGTCACCACGTGTCGGGAAAGCGGCGCGGTCAAAAAAATAACTCAGCGCGAATCAGCTTCTGTTGCCGGGCGGATCTTGAACCAGATGGAGTACATGGCCGGCAGGAATACCAGCGTCAAAATCGTTCCCGCGAAGGTGCCACCGATCAGCGTGTAAGCGAGCGTTCCCCAGAACACCGAGTGGGTCAGCGGAATGAAAGCCAGAATCGCAGCCAGGGCCGTCAGCACCACGGGCCGGGCTCGCTGCACAGTGGCCTCGACGACCGCGTGGAATGGCGCCAGCCCCTCCGCTTCGTTGTGGCGGATCTGTCCGATCAGTATCAGCGTGTTGCGCATCAGGATGCCCGAGAGCGCAATCAGCCCGACCAGCGCATTGATGCCGAACGGCTGCTGGAACAACAGCAGAGTCGGCACCACACCGATCAGCCCCAGCGGACTGGTCAGGAAAACCATGACCATCGCCGAGATCGAGCGCGTCTGAAAGATGATGATGAGCAGTGTGATGGCCAGCATGATCGGGAACAGCGGCAGCATCGCCGTCATCGCCTTGCCTGATTCTTCAATAGCGCCGGCCTGTTCGATGCGGTAGCCGCGCGGCAACTTGTCGATGATGGGCTGAACTTGCTGGCCAATGGCCGCCGACGCGTCCGGTGGCTGCAAGCCTTCGGCAATATCGCCCCGGACCGTGATCGTTGGCACGCGGTCACGCCGGCGCATGATCGGCTCCTCCGCGCGCACGTCGACTTTGCCCACCTGCGACAACGGTATGCGTTGACCATTCGCACCGGTCAGTGTGAAGTCCGCGATCCTGGCCGGATCGAGCCGGATGTTGCCCGCCGAGCGGGCAGTGACCTGCACAGTGCGAATGTCTTCGCGCACAGCGGTCAGGGGAACACCGCTCAGCAAGAACTGCAGTTGTTGCGCCACAGCGCTGGAGGTCAAGCCCACGGCCTGCAACCGGTCTTGCTGCAAGATGAAGTGCAGCGCGGGTGTGCGCGTACCCCAATCATTATTGACGGTACGCATCATCGGACTGGCATGCATGACCTGCTGCACATCGGCGGCGATCTCGCGCAGCTTGTCCGGGTCCGGCCCCGTGATCCGGTACGCGACCGGATACGGCGAGTAGGGACCAAACACGAGCTGGGTGACACGCACGCGCGCCTCAGGGGCGAGGCCGGCGGCAATCGCCTTGCGCAGCCGCATCTTCAAAGCCTCGCGCTCATCCTGGTTGTCGGTGCGAACCACGATCTTGGCAAACGAGGGATCGGGCAGTTCCGGCCCCATGGCCAGGAAAAAACGCGGCGCGCCCTGGCCAACGTAGGCCGTGACAATTTTCGCTTCCGGTTGCCTGGCCAGCCAGGCCTCTACCGTCGCCGTGCTGGCGCTGGTCTGGGTGATTGAGGTGCCGTAGGGCATCTGCACCTCAATCAACACTTCGGGCCGGTCAGAGATCGGGAAGAACTGTTTTTTGACGACCGCCATACCTAGGATGGCCACCGCGAACAGCCCCATGACGGAAGCGGCGACCAGCCACTTGCGAGCGATGACGCGCGCCAGTACCTGGCGGAAGCGGTTGTAGCGCGGCGTGTCGTAGAGTGCCTCGTGGCCGCCTTCGACCTTTTTGAACTCAGGCAATAGCTTGACGCCAAGATAGGGTGTAAAGACCACGGCGACCACCCAGGATGCGATCAGTGCGATGCCAACGATCCAGAACATATTGCTGGTGTATTCGCCGGCGGTCGACCGGGCGAAGCCATTGGGCATGAAGCCGACAGCCGTGACCAGCGTGCCCGAAAGCATGGGCGCCGCAGTGTGGCTCCAGGCATAGGCGGACGCGACGACACGGCTGTAACCCTCCTCCATCTTCACCACCATCATCTCGATCGCGATGATGGCGTCGTCGACCAGCAGGCCCAGCCCCAGGATCAGGGAGCCCAGGGTGATGCGGTCAAAGTTCTTGCCGGTCGCGGCCATCACGACAAAGACCGCCGCCAGCGTCAAGGGCACGGCCGCGGCGACCACGATGCCGACACGCCAGCCCATGCTGACAAAACACACCAGCATGACCACCAGCAGCGCGACGAGGAACTTGACCATGAACTCATCGACCGCCGAGCTGATGTTGACGGCTTGGTCTGTGACCTTGGC